>NZ_CP180191.1:2585798-2896764 GCF_047549485.1 Piscinibacterium candidicorallinum
CAGTGCTGGCCTGATCGGCAAAGCGCGCCGTGAGCGCGGCCAGGAAAGCCTCGGTCAGCGGCGGCGTGGTGCGCAGGGGCAGCGGAGCGTTCATCGGGTCACCTGAAGGAACAGCGGGCAGGCCGATTATGAGCGCCTTTGCGGGGCGCTCCTAGAATGCCGCCGATTCACATCCAGCCGCTCGACAAGGACACCTCACCCATGGCCAACCGACTCTCTGCCATTGCCACACGCACCGGTGACGACGGCACCACTGGCCTGGGCGATGGCACCCGCACCCGCAAGGACGCCCTGCGCGTGATGGCCATGGGCGACGTGGACGAACTCAACTCGAATCTGGGTGTGCTGCTCTGCGAACCTCTGCCCGGCGAGGTGCGCGAACTGCTGGTGGGCGTGCAGAACGACCTGTTCGACCTCGGGGGCGAACTCTGCATCCCGGGCTACACCATGATCACGGACGCGCACATCCTGCGCCTGGACAACGCGCTCGTGCAGCACAACGAGACCCTGCCGCGCCTGGCGGAGTTCATCCTGCCGGCCGGCACGCGGGCCGCGTCGCTGGCGCACGTCTGCCGCACCGTGGCGCGCCGCGCCGAGCGGGCGGTGGTGGCCCTGGCCGCCGCCGAAGCCGTGAACCCCAACCCGCAGCGCTACCTGAACCGCCTGTCGGACCTGCTGTTCGTGCTGGCGCGCGTGCTCAACCGCTTTGGTGGCGCCACCGGTGATGTGCTGTGGCAGCAGCGCAAGAACGCAGGCTGAGGCAGCGCCGGTCTGCCGCCCGGCCTTGGTGCACCGCAGCACCCAGAAGCCGTTCATTCATCGATTTCCGCAGTTCGTTCCACCGGCTTCCAACCTGCGGGTTTTCCCGTAACCCCGCGCCTACACTCCGCGCTTCTCCAACTTGCGCGTGCGTTGCCGCCCCGCGGCGCGCCCTGAATCCATGAAGCGTCACACCCTTGCTGCCCTGAGCCTGGCCCTGGCCAGTGCCGGCGTCATTGCCCAGACCGCTGCCCCAGCACGGCCGCAACTTCCCGTTCCTACGGCCGCCCAGATCACTGAGCGCTGCGACAAGGACCTCGCCGCCGCACGCGCCATGCTGGCCCGGATTGAGGCGGGCGGCGTGAACAGGAACGTGTTCCGCGCGATGAACGAGCTGTCGATGTTGATCGAGGACGTGTCCGGCCCGCTCTACATCATCGGCAACGTGAGCACCGACAAGGCGACGCGCGACGCCGCGGACAACTGCACCGTGAAGTACGCACCGCTCGAAACCCAGATCTACCAGAGCGAGCGCCTGTTCAAGCGCGTGAAGGCGGCCAAGCCGGCCGACGCCGTGGAGCGCGTCTACAAGCAGGACCTGCTCGACGCCTTCGAGGACAGCGGCATCGCCCTGCCCCTGGCCAAGCGCAAGCGCGTGCAGGCCATCACCGAGCAGATGGCCAACATCGCCAAGGACTTCGAGCGCAACATCCGCGAAGACGGGACCAAGGTGCCCGCCACGGCCGAGGAGCTGACCGGCACTCCGCAGCCAGTCATCGACAAGCTCAAGAAGGACGAGCAAGGCCGCCTGATCGTCACGCTCGACTACCCGACCTACATCCCGATCATGGAGAACGCGCGCAGCGAATCGCTGCGTGAGCGCGTCTGGCGCGCCAAGCAGAGCGAGGGCGGCGCGCAAAATCTCAAGTTGCTGGACCAGATCACCGAGCTGCGCCAGGAGCTGGCTGGTCTGTACGGCTACCCGGACTTTGCGGCCCTGACGCTCAAGCGCAAGATGGCCGGCAACCCCAAGGCCGTGACGGACTTCCTGGCCAGTGTGCGCAAGGCCACGCTGGAGCGCGAGAAGCAGGACATCGACGAGCTGCGCGCCTTCAAGGCCAAGACCTTCGGCACGCCGCTGGAGGCCACTCGGGTGAACCGCTGGGACGTCTCCTTCCTGCAGACTGCGCTCAAGAAGGAGCGCTACAGCGTGGACAACGAGGCCCTGCGCAAGTACTTCCCCACCGAAGCCAGCGTGCGCTTCATGCTGCGCCTGTCCGAGACGCTGTACGGCATCCGCTTCGAGGAGACGAAGGTCCCGACCTGGCATCAGGATGTGCGTGTGGTGAATGTCTTCGACACGAAGAGCAATGCCTTCATCGCCTCGATCTACCTCGACCTGTTCCCGCGCGAGGGCAAGTACAACCACGCCGCCGTCTGGCCGGTGCGCAACGTGTCCAAGCTCACGGGTCGCACGCCGATTCCGGTACTGGTGACCAATCTGAACCGCGAAGGCCTGGACCAGAACGAGCTGGAAACCCTGCTGCACGAGTTCGGGCACGCCCTGCACGGTGCGCTGTCCGTGGCGCGCTTCAATGCCCAGGCGGGCACGAGCGTGAAGCGCGACTTTGTCGAGGCGCCCTCGCAGATGTTCGAGGAGTGGGCGCGCCGCGAGGAGCCGCTGAAGTTCTTCGCCCAGGTCTGCGGCCCCACCTGCCCGGTGCTGTCCAAGGAACAGATCGCCCAGCTCGATGCCGCCCGCAAGTTCGGCGCCGGCCTGCGCTATGCCACGCAGTGGGTCTACGCGAGCTTTGACATGGCCCTCACGCACGACCGCAAGGACAAGACCAGCCTGGACGCCTGGAAGCGCATCCAGGGCAGCACGCCGCTGGGCTATGTAGAGGGCACGATGTTCCCGGCCGGCTTCGGCCACCTGGTGGGCGGCTATGCAGCGGGCTATTACGGGTACATGTGGAGCGAGGTGCTCGCGCTGGACATGCTCTCCGCGTTCGGCGGCAGCATGCTCAACCAAAAGGTGGGCGGCGCGTACCGACAGCTGATCCTCGCGCCCGGCGGCCAGCGCCCACCGCATGAGCTGGTGGAAGCCTTCCTGGGCCGCAAGCCCAACAGCGACGCGTTCTTTGCCGAAATCAGCGGCAAGCGCTGAGACCTGCAAGGCCCCGCGATGCATGGCCCGGGGCACAATTGCTCACAAAGACGCGCGGCGGGCCGAAATCCACCGCGCGGCACCCCGCTAGCATTGCCGGGTTGGCGGCCCTGCCCCATGAACCTCGCACGGCCTGATCGGCCAGCGTTTCGTATCCTGCACACGACCATGCGCCATTCCACCTTTCGCTCCCTTGCCGCGGCTCTGGCCGGCGGCGTTCTGCTTGCCGCCACCGGCGTGTCGGCGCAAACCCTCACCAGCCTGCGGCTCGAGCCGGGTTCGGCGACCGTCGGCCAGGAAATTCGGATCACCGCGCAGCTGGAAACGGCCGACAAGGGCGGTGGCATCAACTGCGGCCTGCGCATCGTCTATGGCGACGGCAAGTCGGTGGATCTGCGCATCAGCAAGGAAAGTGATATTCCCGCCGTGGTGCGCTACACCTTCACGCGCCCGGGTACCTTCACCGTGTCCGCCGAGCCCAAGATCGTCGGCATCACGCTGCCCTGCTCGGGCAAGACGCAGAAGCAGGTCATCAGCGTGAGTGAGGCCAAGCCAGCAGCTGCGGCCGGCACGTATGGCGCTGCAGCCGGCGTGGCCGCAGCCGGTGCCGCAGCCAAGGGCGCTGCGGCGCCTGCACCGGCCGCCCCGGCACCCGCCGTCAGCCTGCCAGATGCCACGACCTGCCCGTGGGGCTGGAACCTGAACCGCGCGAGCATCAACCCGCGCACCGGCGCCTTCGTGTGCAACGGCACACCGGACTCCGTGGCGCCGACCGAGAAGCTCACCTGCGCCGCACCGCTGGTCTACTTCGAGCAGTTGACCGGGGCAAACCGCCAGATCGGCTGCCGTCTGCCGAATCAGGGCAGCGGCCCGCCCGCACGCCCGGCGGCCGCCGGCGCTGCACCGGCACCCGGTGCGACGCCTCCGGCTGCGGGCACTGCACCCGCCACACCACGCCCCGCAACCCCGGCGAGCACCGCTCCTGCAACGCCTGCTGCCAGCAGCAGCACGCCGCCCAAGAAGCCTTGAGCGATTCAGGCAAATGCAAACGGGGCCGCAAGGCCCCGTTTGATTTTCGGCCGACGCGCCGGTTGAGCCCTCAGGCCTTCGGGACGCGGCCCATGAGATAGAACTGGTCATTGGGGCGCAGCGCCAGCGAGTTGGCGATGCGGTTGCTCATGGCAAAGAAGGCCGAGATGCCGACGATGTCCCAGATGTCCTCGTCATCAAAGCCCACTGCGTACAGCGCCGCGCGATCTTCCATGCTGACCGCATGGGACTGCTGCGACACCTTCACCGCAAACTCCAGCATGGCGCGCTGGCGCGGCGTGATGTCGGCCTTGCGCCAGTTGGTGGCCACCTGATCCGCAATGAGCGGGTTCTTCGCCCGAATGCGCAGGATCGCGCCGTGCGCCACCACGCAATACAGGCAGCGGTTCTCGCCGCTGGTGGCCACGACGATCATCTCGCGGTCGGCCTTGGTCAGGTTGCCGCCCTTCTCCATGAGCGCATCGTGATACGCCATGAAGGCGCGGCATTCGTCCGGCCTGTGCGCCAGAGCGAGGAACACATTCGGGATGAAACCGGCCTTCTCCTGCACGGCGAGGAACTTCTCGCGCAGATCCTCGGGCAGATCCTTCAGTTCAGGAACGGGAAACTGGCTGATGGGAGGGTGGGCGGAATGCGTCATGCGATAGGCTCAAGTCCGTGGAGGCAGGCAGTATCGCCTGCCCGCCCCGCGGATTTGAGACGCCGCAGCCGCTAGTTCACGGTCATCACGACCGTGCCCGTACCCACGGCACCACGCGCATCCCGTGCCGTGATGGTGAAGCGGTAGCTTCCCGCGACGGTCCGATCCCAGCGAAGAACACCAGCGTTGCTCAGGCTGATGCCCGCAGGCGCGCCGGACAGGCTCAGCGTCACCGCATCGCCTTCCGGATCCATGACGGGGATGGTCAGGTTGATCGTGGTCCCCGGGCGCGTCACGATGGTGACGCTCGGCACGATCGGCGCGCGGTTGGCCGAGCCGATGTTGAAGGTGAGTGTGCCCTGCGCACTCAGACCGGACGGGTCGCGAACAAGCACCGTGACCACGGTGGTCCCGACGCGCGGCATGCTCCATGTGAACCGGCCTGTGGCGCCGTCCAGGCTGAAGCCAGCGGGCACCGCCCCGACTGCGGCATAGGTCAAGCGATCGCCATCCGGGTCGGCCGCCTGCACCATGCCGCTGATACCGGTGGTACTGCTGCCCGAGATGACGGTATTGCCCACCACCGGCGCCCGGTTGCCCTGAACCACTTCAATAGTCAGCGGCGCCTGCGCAGTACCGCCCTCCGCATCGCGCGCCTGCACGGTCACCGTGAACCGACCCGGCGTTGGTCTTGGCCAGCTGATGGCTCCGTTGCCCAACAGCATCCCGGCGGGTGCGTTCAACAGGCTGATGGTGACCGCACTACCGTCCGGATCCACGGCACGCACTGGCACCGACAAGGCCGTGCCGGCCACCACGCGCGCGCTGGACGCCATCGTGATCACGGGCACCTGGTTGGCCACGTTGAGCCTGTAGGACTGCACGGCGGACTGACCGAGCGGATCGCTCACCCGAACGGCCACATCAACCAGCGTGCCGCTGGGCTGCGGCCAGCTCAGTGCGCCCGCGCTGCTCAGCGTCATGCCGGCGGGCGCGCTGGTCAATGCGTAGGTCAGCGTGTCGCCATCGGCATCACGTGCGGCGAATGCGAAGGTGTAGGGTGCGCGGACCCGGGCGCCCGGCAGGCTCGCCGGCAGGGTCGGCGCGTTGTTCACCATGACGGTGATGGTGTTCTTCGCCTGTCGCGTGCCCGAGCTTGCGGTGACCTCGAAGCTCAGCAAGCCGGACACCTGCGGCGCCGTGAAACTCAGGCTCGACCCGGTCGTGCCACCCGTGATCGTGGCGGCCGCACCACCGGTCTGGCGCCACGCAAAGCTCGCCTGCGGCAATCCACCGACGCGCGCCAGCAGGCTGCCGCTTCGGCCACGGGCGATCAGCCCAGGCGCGGTCGCACTCTGTGTGCTGGGCGTGATGCCCGTGCCGTACTCCAGCTGCACCAGCGGAGTGTCGGAGATCTGAGCCAGGGCACCCGCTGCGTCCAGCATGCCCGCTCCGCACAAACCAGGATTGCTGGCGCAGAAGCCGCCTGTGGCATGACGCGTGGCCGACGTGACCAATGCAGATCGCACTTCAGCGGGCGTGATGGACGGCTTGGCGGCATAGAGCAGCGCGGCCGCTGCAGCCACATGCGGCGCGGCGGCCGAGGTGCCGTTGAATGCACGACGATCCAGATAGCCCGTAAAGGTCGTGGTTCCGTTGACGCCCGCCGTCACCACCGGCGTGCTGTCGCACGGCGAAAGGAGCGAGCGCATGCAGGCGCCGCCGCCGGGTGCGGTCAGCGTCACGCCGGGGCCGTGGTTGGAGTAGTTCGCCAGATCGGCCGAGGCATTGTGCGCCCCCACTGCGATGGCGCCTACGCAGTTGGCCGGAGAGGACACGCCGTTGAGCGACTCATTGCCCGCAGCCGCCACCACCGTCACGCCGGCCTGCACGGCGGCCGTCACGGCGTCCTGCATGTAGCGCGGGCAAGCGCCGCTGGCGCCCAGGCTCAGGTTGGCCACCTGGACCTTACGACCCAGGGGCGGCACGCCCGGCACATTCACGCCGGCCACCCAGGAAATAGCGTCGGCCGTGTCGGACAACCAGCCGCCGCAGCGGCCGAGCACGCGTACCGGCACGACCTTGGCCTGGGGCGCACCACCGGCAATGCCATAACTGTTGTCGGCGATGCCGACAATCTCCGAGGCCACGGCCACGCCGTGCCAGGAGCTCGCGCGGCCGTTGCAGAAGTCACCGGGGTCGGTGGGGTCGGCATCGCGGCCATTGCCATCTCCGGCAATGGTCAGGTCGGTGACGAAGTCATAGCCGGGCAATGAATTGGTCACCAGATCAGGATGCGCCAGGTGACCGGTGTCCAGCACCGCGACCGTCACGCCCTCGCCGCGGGTGCGGGCCCAGGCCGAACGGAATGCGGCGCCTCCGGGCACGGCGCTGCGTGGGCGCAGGGCCCACTGAAGCGACAGGGCGGGGTCATTCGTCACCGCCTCCGGGCCACCCACCTGCAGCGTGCTGACACGCACGTCGCGCTCCACGCTCAGGACCCGCGCATCGGCAGCCAGGGTGGCCGCAAGCGCCTCGGCCTCTTCGACCGGTGTACCCGCAGGAGCTGCGACCAATACGGCACCCGTGCCGAGCGTGCGCATGGGCTTGAACTGGACCGGCTCCGCCGCACCCGGCTTCTGCATGCGCGTCTGCACCAGCTCTGTTTGCAACTGCAGGAAGCGCTGCTCGGGCGACATGGCCGTCTTCGCCTGCGCGGGGTCAGTGGACCCCGGTGCAAGACGCACCACGTAGCGCGCGGCATCGGCAGACACCGCACCATCCTGCGGTGCCGGGGCCTGGGAGATCGGGGCGGGTGCCGCGGGTGCGGCGGGAGAAGACAGCTCCTGGCCGCAGCCAGCAAGCAGGATGAACGCGAGTGCAATGCTGCACCTGCGCGCATTCAATGCGACAGACATGAAGACTCCGATGACGGTGGATCGCCGGCAGCCCCGCTACCATGACATCGAGCCGATGCGTTAGGTCGGAAGCTTTGCGACCCTGGCTTTCGCCAGGTGTGCCCGGGAACAGATTTGGGGTGCGGCTGGACCGTCTGAACGGATTTGCCGCCAATCGCAACCGTTTTCGGCACCGATCGATCGAGCTTGAATGGCTTTCGCCCCGAGCCGAATACCGCATGCCCCATGGCTTCCATGTTGACGAATCCTGAACACGCCACCCGGACCGATCTGCTTGTGATCGGCGGCGGCGTGATGGGCTGTGCCACTGCCTTGTTCGCGCTGCAGCTTGACCCGAACCTGCGGGTGCGCGTACTCGAGCCCGACCCGACCTACGCTCGCGCCTCCTCGGCCCTGTCGGCGGGCTCGATCCGCCAGCAGTTCTCCACCGCGCTGAATGTGCAGATGTCGCAGTTCGGGCTGGCCTATGTGTCCCAGCCCGAGACGCTGCTGGCGGTGGAGGGCGAGCCTACGCCCAGCACTGGCTTCATCGAGAGTGGCTACCTGTTTCTGGCCACTGCGGCGGGCATGCCGGTGCTTGAGGCCAACCATGCCGTGCAGCGTGAGCAAGGCGCGCCCGTGGCCCTGCTCAACCCGGCCGAACTGGCGCAGCGCTTTGCCTGGCTGAATGTCGAGGGGCTGGCCGGCGCATCGCTCGGCCTGGGTGGCGAGGGCTGGTTCGATGGGTACATGTACACCCGGGCGCTGCGCGCCAAGGCGCAGTCGCTCGGTGCGGTGTTCAGCACCGCTCGCGCAACGGCACTTGAACGCGCCGCGGGCCGCATCACCCATGCCCTCACTGACACCGGGGAGCGCATCGCCGCTGCGGCCTTCGTCAACGCTGCCGGCCCCTGGGCACGCAGCGTGGCCGCCATGGCTGGCATTGAGCTGCCCGTGTTTGCCCGGCGCCGCACCGTGTTTGCGCTGCGCTGTGCCACGTCGGTCGGCCACACGCCCCTGGTCATCGACACGAGCGGCATGTGGTTCCGCAGCGAGGGGCACAGCGGCACCCAGTTCATCGCCGGCTGGGGCCCGCGTGAGGAAGACGACGCCGACGACCTGCCGCTTGAACCCGAGCTACAAGCCTTCGAGGAACACGTCTGGCCCACCCTGGCAGCGCGCGTGCCTGCCTTCGAGGCACTGCGTGTCGAGCACGCCTGGGCGGGCTACTACGAGTTCAACCCGATCGACCACAACGCCCTACTCGGCCTGCACCCGGCCTGCAGCAACCTGTACTTCATCAATGGCTTTTCCGGTCACGGCCTGCAGCATGCTGCAGCCGCCGGGCGCGGTCTGGCCGAGCTGATCCTGCATGGCGAATACCGCAGCCTGGACCTTTCGCCGCTGTCGGTTGCGCGGCTGGGTGAAGAGCGGCGCTACGTCGAGCACAACATCATCTGAGCGCGATGCAGCCCTTGAACCTGCGCTTTGCGCCACTGGCGAGTCACCCGGATTGGATTGGCACGCTCGCCACCTGGTTCGAGGCAGAGTGGCCGGACTACTACGGCCCCCAAGGCCAGGCCCATGCTTTGCGCGACCTGCAGGCCTATGCACAGACCCAGGCCCTGCCCTTCGGGCTCGTCGCCACACACAACGGCGCACCCTGCGGATTTGCCGCCATCAAGACCGAGCGCTTTGCTACCCACCCGCATCTGCATCCCTGGGTGGGTGCCGCTGTCGTGCCGCAAGATCTGCGTCGGCGCGGCATCGGCGCCCAGCTGTTCGCAGCGCTGGAGCCCCATGCCCTGCGTCTGGGCTTTGCGCAGCTCTACAGCGCCACCCGCACGGCGCACACGCTGCTGCTGCGCTGCGGCTGGCAGCAGATCGACACCGCCGTGCACCAAGGCGAGCCCATCGGCATCTATCAACGCACACTGAAACCCGCGCCATGAAGATCCTCGACGCCCAAGCCACCGCCGCAGCCCTGCCCTGGCCGGGCATGCTGGACGCGCTGGATGACATTCTCACTGCGCAACGCGAAGGCCGTGCGCGCTGCCCGGTGCGCAACCGCCTGAACCTGGGCGCCACGCCCGACGTGACCGACGCCGGCGTGCTGCTGACCATGCCCGCCACGGATGGTGAGCTGGCCGTGGTCAAGGTCGTGACCGTGCACGGCGGCAACACCGCCTTGAAGCTCCCCGCCGTGCAGGCCGCAGTGCTGGTGATGGACGCGCGCACCGGCCAGCGCCTGGCCCTGCTGGATGGCGAGGTGGTCACCGAACGGCGCACCGCAGCGCTCTCAGCCCTCGCAGTGCGCAAGCTCACCGGCCGCACGGACTGGTCCGACGCCGCGCTGCATCTCATCGGCGCCGGTGCCCAGGCGCGCGCCCACATGGACGCCTTTGCAGCCTGCCTGGGCGTGAAGCAGGTGTCCGTGCAGACCCGCAGCCCGGCCAGTGCGCAGGGGTTGATCGCTCTGGCCCGCGAGCACGGTCTGAAGGTCCAGCCGGGCGACGCAGCCAGCCTGCGCAGCGCGGACCTCATCGTTACCGCCACCACCAGCAGCACGCCGGTGATGGACGATGGCATCCGCGATGACGCCGTGATCTGCGCCGTGGGTGCATTCACCTCCCGCATGGCCGAGCTGCCCCCCACGCTCGTGCGCCGAGCCCGCTGCGTGGTGGACACCGCCGACGGCTGCCGCGCCGAAGCCGGCGACCTGCTGCAGGCCAGCGTGGACTGGGCCCAGATTCCTCAGCTGGCCGACGCAAGCGAGTTGCCCGCCGGTAGGCCGACCATCTTCAAGTCGGTCGGCTCAGCGCTCTGGGACCTTGCTGCCGCGCGCTGCTGGTGGGCGCAGCAGGAGGCCTAACTCCCACCACAACCCGGTTTGCAGGGCTTTCCGCTTGTCTGGCGCGGCTTTCCAGCCGATTTGCCCCGAAAAGCCGCATGAATGCTGGGTTCAATCGGATTTTCCAAAGCATTCACCAGTATTGATGCGGTTCTTCAGAGCAAAATGGCCGAAGAACCGCGCCAGACAAGCGGAAAGCTGCTTTTCTGGCCCCCTCAGCGCAATGGTGTGCGCGCGCGCAGCGCTACAGCCACACTGGCGCTCAGCCCATGCATGCTCACGGTCGCGCGCTGCCTCGGCCACAGGCAGAATCAGCGCAACCTGTGCTCTTCAACGTCGTGCCCATGCTCACCGTCCATCACCTGAACAACTCCCGCTCGCAACGCGTGCTCTGGCTGCTTGAAGAGCTGGCCATCCCCTACGAGATCAAGCGCTACGAGCGCGACAAGAAAACCATGCTCGCGCCGGCGTCCCTGAAGAAGGTGCACCCGCTGGGTAAGAGCCCGGTCATCACCGATGGCGACATCACCGTGGCCGAGAGCGGCGCGATCATTGAATACCTCGTTGACCACTACGGCAGCGGCCGCCTCGCGCCCAAGGCCGGCAGCGCCGAGGGCCTGCGCTACCGCTACTGGCTGCACTACGCCGAAGGCTCGGCCATGCCGCCGCTGCTGCTCAAGCTCATCTTCGACAAGATCGAGACCAGCCCCATGCCCTTCTTTGCCAAGCCGATCGCACGCGCCATCTCCGGCAAGGTGAAGGAACAGTTCATCACCCCGCAGATCAAGCTGCATCTGGACTTCATCGAGAAGGAACTCGGCAAGCACCCCTGGTTTGCAGGCGACGAATTCACCGCCGCCGACATCCAGATGAGCTTCCCGCTGGAAGCCGCCGCATCCCGCGCTGCGGCCACCAAGCGCCCGAATATCGCCAGGTTCCTGGAGAAGATCCACGCCCGGCCGGCGTACCAGAAGGCGCTGGCGGAGGGTGGGGAGTATTCGCTGTAGCGCTAACTGCAAAGACGCGACCCGCTGACTATGGCCACCCTGAAGTCAATCCGCCAAGCTGAAGGGTCCGGCACGCCCGGCCTGCACACCGCGATGCTCGTCTGGCTGGCTAGTCCGACCGCGCTCGCCTTGCTTGCGCTCGTACTGTCCGAAGAATTTGTCGCAGAGAGTCCGTCAGTTGCTGCTTTCTGCAGCACGGTTCTCAACGCATTCCCTTTCCTTGCCCAGCCCGACGTGATAAGCGCGCGCCCGAAACTCGCTGAGTTTCTGACCTGCCTGTCCTTCGTGATGATCCCGCACTCGCTGGCTGCAGCGTGGTGGGTTGAGTCGCGACAACGCGCTCAATTGCACTGGCGACTTGCGCGTGGCCGCGCCCGCATCAGATCGCCGTGGCTGCTGATACCACTCGCTGGGGCTTTGCTTGGCGTCGTCTTTTTCGGGCTCTACGTGCTCCCCGGGCATCCTTCAAGCCGCTTCATGCATGCATTCATTGAAGCCGCCGGGCTCATGGCAATCACGAAGTTCGCGGTCTTGCCTCTCAACGCCTGGCTTGTGCTTCATCAAGCTCGCCGCGGTCCCGCAGGGACGGCGGTGCGGTAGTAACAACGGCGCTAAATCGACGCATCGCGCAGCCGCTTGCTCGCCTCGCGGTTGGCCAGCAGCTCGGTGCCGTCGCGCATCAGGATCTGCAGCTGGCTTTGCTCGTCGGGCTTCATGGACACGACGTGATCCAGGTTGACGATGGCGTTGCGGTGCACGCGCAGGAAGCGCTCCGGGTCCAGGCGCGGCTCCAGATCGGCCAGCGGCACACGGACCAGGTAGCTCGCGCCCTTGGCGGTGATCTGGGTGTATTTCAGGTCGGACTTCAGGTGCTCGATGTCGTCGATCGCCAGCGGGAAGATGCGGCCGCGGTCGCGCACCAGAATTCTCGTGAGCGGCTCGGCCTCGCTGCGGGCCAGCGCACTTTCCGCTGTCTGACCGCGCTCGTCGGGTGCAACCTGCGCATCGAGCGCGCGCTCCACGGCCTTGGCAAAGCGCTCCTGGGTGAAGGGCTTGAGCAGATAGTCCAGGGCGTTCAGCTCGAAGGCCGTGACGGCGTGCTGGTCGTAGGCGGTGGTGAAGATGATCGGCGGCACGCTCTGAAGCTGGCGCACCACCTCCAGGCCCGTCATCTCGGGCATCTGGATGTCCATGAACACAAGCTCCGGGTTCAGGGCACGGATCAGCTTGAGCGCCTCGCGGCCGTTGGTGGCCTCGCCCACCAGCAGCAGATCGGGCTGGGTGGCGATGAAGTCGCGCAGGGTCTCTCGCGCCAGGGGTTCGTCTTCACAGATCAGGACGCGGATGCTCATCTCGGAATCGCCACTTTCACTTGAAACCCTGCGCCGGGCGCAGACTGCACCTTGAAACTCGCGGCGCTGCCCCAGCGCAGCGCCAGGCGCCGCGCCACGGTGGGCAGGCCCAGGCCGCTGCCCGGCGGCAGGCCGCCATCAGCCGGCAACTGCACGCCGGGGCCATCGTCGGCCACGTCAATCTCCACGCGATCCCCGGCAAGCTGCACGCGCACCATCAAGGTACCGGGCTCGCTGCGCGGGTTGAAGGCGTGCTTGATGCTGTTTTCCACCAGCGGCTGCACGGTCAGCGCGGGCACGCTGGCTGCGAGTGCTTCATCGTCCACCTGCCAGTCGATCTTCAGCCGGTCGCCCAGGCGGATCGATTCGAGCGCGAGGTACTGCTCAGTGAAGGCGAGCTCGTCGCGCAGCAGCACCTGATCCTCGCCGCTGCGCTCGGTGTCCAGCAGGTAGCGCAGCATCTCGGAAAAGCCGAAGAGCGCCTGCTCGGCGCGCACGGCATCCTTGCGCACCAGGGCCAGGATGCTGTGCAGGGTGTTGAACAGAAAGTGCGGATTGAGCTTGTTGCGCAGCGCAGCCAACTCCGTGCGCGCCAGCAGCATCTGCGCCTGAGCGGCGGCGGCAGCCTCCTGGCGGGCGCGCTGCACGGCGCGGTAGGCGGCAAAGGCCCCGGCCGCGGCCGCATAGATCAGCATGCCGATCTGGATCTGCCAGATGAACCAGTTTTCGCGTGCCCGCTCCGCGGCCGCCACGCCGCTCTCGGCCGCGATCAGCAGCCAGAGCAGCGCGTAATAGGCAAAGGCAAACAGCACGCCAGTGCCGGCATGCACTGCAATCTGGCGCGCGGCGCCGAAGCGTCGGGCCTCCATCCAGCCCGTGAGCGGCCACAGCAACAGCAGCAGCAGGAAGGTCGGCCCCAGATTGCGCACCGTGCCGTGCATCGCGCTGAACAGGTTGAATCCGCGCGTCCAGATGCCGTCGGTCTCGACGGCCACCATATAGATAAGCAGAATCGGCAGCCAGGCCAGCGCGTAGGTGCGCAATACCTCGCGCGGCGGCGCCCACTGCCAGGACGAGGTGAGCTGAACGAAGGCGGGGGTCGGAGATTGCATGCAAGCCAGTCTATGCGCCTGGCGCAATCGCACGACCCACCGCGAGACGGGTTGAGGAATTGCGGTGCTGGATTGAGGGCGGCTGTGGCGCCGGGCTTGCCAGCCAGCGCTGCAAGCACGGAAGCAGGAATCGAGATCTGCTGCGCCGTTCCATCTGGCGGTCGGCCATAGCCGCCCGGACCGACTTCAAGCGCCACCCACCTGCGCCGCCGCCATGCGTGCAAATGCCCCGGGTGCACGCCGTACCTGCCAGGCGGCCGTCACCCGCTCCGCATTCACTTCGGCAGGCTGCATGCTGTCGCACTCCAAGTCATAGCTGCAAAAGCGGTGCGTCGTCTCGAAGTCCGCCCGCGCCTCGCCCACGCGCCGATCCCCGCGCGCCCGTTCGCGCCGCTCAAGTTCGTCCAGCGGACAGTGCAGACCTACAAAGAACACATCCAGCCCGGCCAGGGTTCGCAGCAGCCTGTCCATCCATGCCTGCGTCTCCACAATGTGCTCCACGATCAGCGAGTTGCCCGCCTGCGCCAGCGACGCAATGCTCCCGTGAAAGCCGGCAAAGAAGGGCTCGCGCAGATCGCGCCAGGCAAACTCGCCACGATCGATGCGCGCCTGCGGGAGCACCTGCGCCGCCCGCAGATGGTCGATCGACCAATGCCAGAACGGCCCCGGCAGCCGCGCCTGCAGTGCGCGCGCCAGCGTGGACTTGCCCGCGCTGGACGCTCCGTTCAAGAGAATGATGCTGCCCTGCATGCCGCCCTCCGCGCCGCCGCCTGCGCAGCTTAGGCAGGGGCGCGGCCGCCGTCCAACGCCGCATGGTCGCCGAGGCGCTGGATAGCGCCTTGCGCTAAACGTCGGGCGACTCCGGCTGCGCCGGTGCAAACCGCCCGAACACCCGCGGTGCAAGAAAGGCCAGCACCGGCACCGCGCCAATCACGAACCAGCCGATGCTGATCTTGGCGCTGAGCAGGTTGGCGCCCCAACCCATGGCGCAGGCCAGCAGCCCGCAGACCATGCCCAGCACCAGGCACCAGCGTGTGGTCGGGTACACGCGTGCGGCGTTGGCGCCAATGGTGAAGCCCACCATGCCCAGAAAGGCGGGCGCGAGCGCGACCCACCAAAGCGTCTGCATCGAACCCCAGCCGCCCCACTCATGCTCAGGGCCGCGGCCAAGGACAACGCTCAAGATAGCGGCCAACGCCATGGCCAGCCAGGCACCGCTGGCAAACGCAAACAAACCCAAGACCCTGCTCCTTTGTTGGCTGCGCTGCATGCGATGCAGCGCCAGCGGCTTGGGCAAGGTTGTAGTGCAGCGCGAGCGCCCTGCGGCTTGGTGCAGACCCGCGGGTGCGTTGAGGTCTGGCGCGCAAGTCACTGCGGCCGGCGCCCAAGGCAAGGCGCGCCGGACCACCGTTTGAGATCACCGCTTCCGCTCATCGACCGCAAGGGCTCACTCCCAGGTTGTCGCGCGTTTTTTCGCGCTGAATCCTTAGCGTTGATCACCCACCACGATCACCCGGGCCCCACCGCCAAGCGTCCGTTCATTGCGCAAGCCACGATTGGAGTGAGCCCACCACCCTCGCGCGGTGCGGCTGCATTCGGCCCCTAAGCTGAACCTTCGCACCAATCGCCCTCGTCACCGCATGCAATGGCATGCGGGCGCACCCAGGAGACCCGCTTGACCTCAGATCTGCCCATCCGCCGCAAGCCGCAAGCCGCAGCCTCACGTTCGGCCGGCGCACCGTCGGCCACCCTTCAGGCACTGCGCGGCGCCAGCCAGCTCGCCGTGGGTGCGGTGCAGAACCTGACCCACACCGTGGAAGGCGTGCACAGCAGCGTGGCGCGGTTGGCGCCGCCGCTCAAGCGCACGGCCGCCGATGCTGAAACGCCGCAGCGCACCCGCGGGATCACCGGGCTGGTGTATCGCAGCGTGCGCGGCGTCACGACGCTGGTGGGCGGAGCGCTGGATCTGGCGCTGGCGCAGCTTGGCCCGCGTGTGGCTGCGGCGCTGCCGCCGGGCATGAAGCGCGCGCTGGCCGATGGTGCCAACCGCCTCGCGCCGCCCGCGCAGCGTGAAGCCGCACTGGCCGCGCTCAATGGCGTGTTTGGCGACCATCTCGCTGCCAGCGGCAACGCCCTGGCCATCCCCATGCAGCTGCGCGCGAACGGGCAGGCCCTGCCGCTTGCGCGCAAGGCACTTGCCCGGCATTACGCAGCGCAAGCCGATGTGTCCGCGCCAGGCGGCAAGCTGCTCATCCTGATCCACGGCCTGTGCATGAATGACTTGCAGTGGACACGTCGCAGCCACAACCACGGCGCCGCGCTGGCAGCGCGCCACGGCTTCACGCCGCTCTATCTGCACTACAACACCGGCCTACCGATCGCGCAGAACGGCGCTGCACTGGCCGATCTGCTGTCGGACCTGCAGCGCGCCTGGCCGGTACCCATCACGCAGATGGTGCTGCTGGGTCACAGCATGGGCGGGCTGGTGGCGCGCAGTGCCTGTGCGCAGTCCAGCCCCCGCAGCGCGTGGCGGCGCAAGCTCAAGGCGCTGGTCTGCCTGGGCACGCCGCACCAGGGCGCGCCGCTGGAGCGCGCCGGCAGCGGCCTCACCTGGCTGCTGGCCAAGAGCCCCTACACCGCGCCCTTTGCCAAGCTCGGCGCGCGGCGCAGCGCCGGCATTCAAGACCTGCATTCCGGCCGCGTGCTGCCTGAGGGGACACACGCCACCGCCGCCCCCTGGCCGCAAGGCGTGGCCTGCTTCACCGTGGCCGCCAGCACCAGCAGCGCCGCAGCCGCCGGCAAGCAAGCTAAAGGCGACGGTCTCGTGCCCGTAGCCAGCGCACTCGGCCAGCACCGCCAGCCCGAGCGCGACCTGCGCCTGCTGCACGGCCAGCACGCCGTGTTCTACGGGCTGAACCACTTCGACCTGCTCAGCAGCCGCGCAGTAAGTGACCAGCTGTGTGCGTGGTTGGACCCGCAGGGTTGATCGCTCAAGCCATGCGGCGCAACGGCGCTCAATCCGGCTGAGTCACCGCCAGCAGCACATCCGCATACCAGGCGCAGTTCAGACCCAGCGACTCGTCGTGTACTGCGTCGCGCGTGCGCATGTCCATGCGGGTGGAGTGCACGCCCAGCAGTTGCCAGGGCAGCCCGTCGGCCGCTGCCTGGGTGCGATGGCGCAGCACAGGCGCACCGCTGCTGCCGCGGTGCGTCCGGGCATCGGTCAGGAAGTAGCCCTTGGCCTGGAAGCGCACGCCGTAGGCCGACGCGATCGAGGCACTGCGCGCCACCGGGAGGTGATGCACGGTGTCGTGAAAGCCGAGCGGAAAGCCGACGATCGTCAGCGGGTCGCCCATGGCCACCTGCTCGCCGCGCGCTTGCAGATGCGCCGGCGTGAACGACCGGATCACCACCGCAGGCGGCAGCCGATCAGTGGCCAACTCGATCACGGCCACGTCCACGGCACCGCCGGTATCGGTCGCTTCGCGCCAGAGGCTGCGCCCGTCGGCATAGAGCGGGATCGACCACACCAGCACCTGCGTGAGGTCTCGTGTGTCGGTGTGCAGGTCGATCTCGATGCGGTCGGGGAAATGCCCGGTTGCTTCATCGAGCAGCACGTGCCGGCTGGTCACGATGAACAGGTGTGAGTCGCGGCTGAAGAAAAAGCCGCTGGCCTCCGACTGCATGGCCGACTCGCGCCATGTGCGGATGCGCACGGTGGTCAGGGGCAGGCCATCGTCGATGGGCTGGCTGGCGTCGGGTGCATGCCGGTCGGCCAGCAGGCCAAGATAGCGGCCGATGTCGCGCTCGAAGGCGCCCAGCACCACGTCGGAGATGTCGGCGTGCAGCATCACCGTGCGTGCAGCCTCGGCCAGCGACTCGACCGACGCGCGCGCCTGACGGCGTTGGTCCTCATCCAGCTGGCGCAACAGCGCAGGCACCACGCTGTCCAGGGCCACGAGGCTGCCCTTGAGTTCGCAGATGCGCTCCGTGGCGTCTTGCAGGTTCTTCATGCTGAGCCTTCCGGAAATGAAAAAGCGCGGCCAGGCCGCGCTTTGCAGGGTGCGCTGGGCACCCGGTTCGCCCTGGCGGGCGTGATCAGGCTCAGCCCAGCGAACGGATGTTCGATGCCTGCGGGCCCTTCTGGCCTTGCGTGACTTCGAACTCGACGCGCTGATTCTCGGTCAGTGTCTTGAAGCCGCTGCCTTGAATTTCCTTGAAGTGGGCGAAGAGGTCCTTGCTGCCGTCATCGGGCGCGATGAAACCGAAGCCCTTGCCTTCGTTGAACCATTTGACCGTACCAGTTTGAGTAGCCATGCGTGTATTCCTTCTGTGTTGATGAGGCGCAGGAGCGCGCCGGGTGGCGAAACGCCAAGAAAATCTTCACGGGGAGGTCAACACAGATACCAGCGAGGGGCCGGCAGGAGACTAGATACCAATGAGCGGACGGTCTTGAACAGATCAGCGCTGCCAGAGTAGTCGATCCTCGGCACGCGCCGAACCTCAATATGCATCGATTCCGGTCAATCGATAGCGCCAGCCTCGCACCACGCACCCGCACCACCACACCGCTGCTGCACCGCACAGCGATGCACTGCCACAGCTTGATCGCGTTTTGCGTTCGCACGCGATAGTCTGGCTGTCGCGCGCTCCAAGCGGAACACGCCACACACCACCATCTCCGAAGGGCGCGTTCACTTGACCATCCAGCTCAACTTGTTGCGCGCTCCGTCCGCGTCCGGCTTGCCGGCACCGGCCAGGGCCTGGCAGACATTGCCCACCAACCACAGCCGCAAACAATTCAGCCACGGCATCCACCTCTCCAGCAGCCCAGGCACACACCCAGACAACACCGCCACCGGCCTTGCCCAGACAGGCAGCACCGAGCGCACCGCCGGCGAAGCCGAGTGCCGCCGCACCATGCGCGACGTGCTTGAGGCGCGCATCATCCCGCGCCTGCTCGCCGTCAGCCGCGAAGGCGCCGACCCCGATCGTCTGGCCAATGCCGCCATCACCCGCGCCGCCGAGATCGAGGCCCTTGCACGAGCCTGCGCCCGTGGCGACCACACCGGCGCACTCGCCGTCCTGGACGCACTGCAGAACGAAGGTCTGGCCACCGAGGATGCGCTGACTGAACTGATCGCCCCCGCCGCGCTCTGGCTCGGCCAGGCCTGGGAAGACGACCGCATGGGCTTCGATGCAGTCACCGTCGGCCTCACGCTGCTGCACGAGCTCGTCCACACCCTCGGCTATGGCAACCACGGCGGCCCGCAGGGCGCCGGTGCGGTGCGCCGCATCATGCTCGCCTCCGCCCCCGGCTCGCAGCATGTGCTCGGCCTGTCCATCGTGTCGGAGTTCTTCAGCAACGCCGGCTGGGAAGTGGTGCTGGAGATCTCGGCCACGCCGCGCGAATTGCTGCAGGCCGTGCGCGACGAGTGGTTCGAAGTGATCGGCCTGTCGGTGGCGCTGGATGAACAGCTGCGTGCGCTGCCCCGCCTGGTGGCGGATTTGCGCGCCGCCTCCAGAAACCCCGGCTGCGCCGTGCTGCTGGGCGGCCCCGTCTTCGGCCTGCGCCCCATGGACGCAGCGCAGTTCGGCGCCCACGCCATCTGCCTGGATGCACGCGAGAGCGTGGGTCTGGCGCAGTCGCTGGCGGATCCGCGGCACTGAACAACCGCCCCGGCGTCAGTTCCGCTACAACCTCGGACGTGGTGCGCTGGTGCACCACACCAACCCGCATCTCCCGAGGCCATGCACAGCACATTCACCCGCTCCTCGCCAGCGCGCCACCCGGCACCGCACCCCGGCCGGCGCTTCCAGCCCCCCATCGCCTGCGCGCAGATTGCAGTGGCCGCGGGCCTCGCGCTTTGCGGTGGTGCAGCCCTTGGTGCCCCCTCTTGCGGCATGCAGGCGACCCAGCTTCTGGCTGACGGCAAGATCACCGAGCTGGCCGAGCGTTTTGAAGGGCACGGGCCCGAGACGCGCAATCAGCTTGCCGATCTGGCGCGTGCCGCCGGCACCTTGAGCAGGTTGGCACCGTCTGCCAAACCGCTGCAGGGCAAGCATCAGCGCACCAGCGTGCTGGCGCCCGGCCTGCCCGCCAAATACACCTTCAATGGCGAATGGGTCAGCGCCCAGTCCGCGCGGCTGGGGCGGGTGCAAATTCAGGCCTCCATCAAGCAGGGCAGCGCCTGCAGGCTGCTGGCGCTGCATCTGGACATTCCACAGCAGCCCTGAGCGGTTGCACGGCGCGGCCCGCGTGAACTTCGAGCACCTCGACACCGCGGCCCTCGCCGCGCTAGACGCCCAGCTCACGCGTGAAACCAGCCCGCGCTGGGACGGCTTCTACGCCGACCGGGCGCGGCCTTGCGGTTTCTTTGGCACGGCGCCCGATGAAAGCCTGCACGGCTGGCTGGAGGACGGCCGCATTCCGCGCCCCGGTGCCACCGCAACCCCTGCCGCGCTGGACCTGGGCTGCGGCAACGGCCGCAATGCCGTGTTTCTCGCACAGCAGGGCTTTGCCGTCACGGGGGTGGATTTCTCTGCGCAGGCCGTGGCCTGGGCGCAGGAGCGCGCCGCCGCAGCGGACGTGCCGCTCACGCTGCATCAGATCAGCGTGTTTGACGCCCCGGTGGCCACCGGTCGATTTGCACTGGTGGTGGACTCCGGCTGCTTCCATCACATCGCGCCCCACCGCCGCGCGGGCTATGTGCAGCTGGTGGACCACGCGCTCGCGCCCGGCGGGCTGTTTGCGCTCACCTGCTTCCGGCCCGAAGGCGGCAGCGGCCTGAGCGATGAACAGGTCTATGAACGTGGCAGCCTGGGCGGCGGCCTGGGCTACACCGAGGCCGAACTGCGCCAGCACTGGGGCCATGCGCTGAACATTCTTGAGCTGCGCCAGATGCAGACCCCCGCCGCGGGCAGCGGCCTGTTTGGCGAGCCCTTCCTCTGGGTGATGCTCGCGCGCAAGCGCTGAATGCCGCGCAAGCCCGCACACGGGCAGCCAGACCCAGCATTCATGCGCTTCTTGGGGCCAAAGTGGCTGAAGAGGCGCGCCAATCAAGCGAAACCGGGTGCTTGAGCCGCGCGCTCAATGGCGTCTGGCGGCGTGGCATGCAGTACGCCGCCCGGTTTGCGAGAAGATTGCGAGACGATCGCTTTGGAGATCGCCGTGGAGCTTGCCGTGAAGATCGCAGTATTCGGCCCGCCGGGCGGCGGCAAGTCCACCCTGAGCGCCGCACTCGCGCAGGCCACGGGCGCGCCGCTCGTGGCGCTGGACCTCGTGCAGTACCTGCCCGGCGGCGGCCAGCTCAGCAATGAGGCCTTTCACGCCCGACATGCCGAGATCATCAGCCAGCCCGCCTGGGTGATTGACGGCGTCGGCACGGCGCAGACCTTTCCCGAGCTGCTGCGCGCGGCCGATGTGCTGGTCTATGTGCAACGGCCCATGCTGCTGCACTACTGGTGGGTGACCAAGCGCCTGATCAAGAGCCCGTTTGCCAAGCCGCTGGGCTGGCCCGAGCGCAGCCCCATCCTGCGCGGCACCCTCACCAGCTACCGCTACCTGCGCCTGAGCGAGCGCTTCTGGACCCCCGCGTTCAAGGGCAGGCTGCGCGCCTGGCAGGCCAGCGGTGAGAAGCGCGTGTTCTTCATCCGCAGCCAGCGCGATGCCGAGGCCTTGCTCGCCGCCGTGTCACAAGGCGCCCTGTCTTCCCGCCCCGCATCTGCGCGTTGAGCCGGCCTGCGCTACTCGCGTGGCTTGGGCGAGCACTGGCACTGCCCCAGGCCGGCGCTGTTCCAGCGGCCCACCTGGTTCACGTCGCACATCAGCCCCATTTCGCAGAACTGCTTCTGACCGAATGCGTCACTGGTTTCGATGCGGTCTGGCTCGCGCGGTGGTGGCGATTGCGTAGCGATCTTCAGGCCCGACAGCGCATTCACATTGGCCACCGGCTTGGTGCCGGCGTCCTTGAGATAGCACTTGGCCTGGCGCGCCTGGTAGCCCGGCCGCACATAGGTGAATGCGCGGCAGCGGCTGTTGCCCATGCAGGCCGCCACGCAGATTTCCGGGTCAGGCTTGGTCATGACAAATTGGTAGAAGTCCCGCCCTGGCCGATCCACTTGCGGCTCGCGCACCACGCGGCTGCCCGCCCAGGCAGCGGGCCAGGCCACCGCGAACATGGCAAGCACACAGACAGCCAGCCGCAGCACACGGCTGCACGCATTGATTGCATCCATCTTCAACCCTCCCTGCCCGCACAGCCCCAGCTGCCCGCCGGGCACACACGCTGCGTGAGCGCACACCTGTCCATGGCTTGATGCACTCTGGTCGGCCACGTCACGCGCATCAATACCAAGTTCGCGCCAGACCCAGCACCCACATCACGCGCAACCGACGAGCGGTACTTGATGCGCACGAGCCCTGGCACCTAGGTTGAATCGCAGCGTGCGCCCCGTCTGCGTGCACGCGCTTGAGGAGCGTTGGCGATGCGCAAATTGTCAGAAGGGCTGGACCCCGAGCAGGAGGCCGCATTCGAGGAGGCCGCCTATGTCGTGATCAAGGCCCGCCAGCAGGCCGCCGAGCGCCTGGAGCGCGCCGGCATACACATCGATCTGGATCCCTCACCGTTTGCCGCGCACTGCAGCGCCCGTCTGCCCGCACCGCCACCCAACCGGTTCTGCGGCTGCCCCGCCTACCGCGGTGACGGCGGCCCGTGCATCAATCGCTTCACTGACTTTGATGCGCCCGACTTCGGCGAGGGGCCGTCGCAACGCCCCTGCCGCCACCCGCCATCGGCGCACATCATCGCGCCCTGAGTTCCGCGGGCCTGTCGTTCCGCGGCTCACAGGTTCAACGGCCGGGAGGTTCAGCGCTCCGGTGACTCGGCGTGAAGTCGCAGGTGCTCCATGGGTTGCGGCAGCCAGATCGCTCGGGGCCGCGTCGGCTGTCGGCCGGCATCGCATCAATCCGTGCGCGCTGCAAGCCGCTTTCTGCCCAACAACCTCACTGCACCTCAGCGCACCGTCACCCGCCCCAGCACAGACCATCCGCCGTGCAGGGCGTTGTCGCTGCCCCAGGTGCCGGCCAGGGTGGGCAGGTCGTTGGCGAACAGGATGTAGGTGTTGCGGGCGTCCAGCTTCCAGGCGGTGGTCTTGCTGCGTTCGGCGCCGGGCTGGATGACGCGCAGGGCGAGCCGGTAGTCGCCGGCCGCCAGGCCGCTTGGGTCCAAATTGGCGTTGAGCGTGAAGGTGGCCTTGGGGCGCACGGCGCGGAAATCATGGGCCAGGGTCTCGGTGCGCACGGGCTGGTTGTTGGCGTCCAGCAGGGCGATCTGCGTGGTCCAGGCGTGGTAGGTGGGTGCAATGCCCACGTTGCTTCCGTTCACCTGCACGGTCAGCCGGTCGGTGCGGGCCAGGCTCTGGGCAAAGCGCGCGCTGTCGATCTGGAAGGTGTAGCCCATGAGCCGGTGCAGGCGCATGTAGCCGCCGTAGTAAACGTCCGTGGGGCCCTGCGCGTAGGCGCCGGGCGCCATGGTGGAGTAGCGCCCGGTGCGAATCATCGACTCGCCCTTGTCCGTTAGATACAGCGCATTGAGCTCGCGCGGCAGGTCTGCCGCCTCGCGCGGGGGCACCTCGCCGCCAATCGGGCCGTTGAGCCAGGCGCCCGAGGCCGCCAGCGCCGTGTCGAACTCGTCGCTGTGGCCGTTGTTGGGCACAAAGAAGTCGTTGTGAAAGCCCAGGCCGCCGGCCGATTTGAGCGGCTCGCGCCAGGGGTAACGCGCCTGCAGCGGCGTGTCAGTCAGCCGGGTCTTGTAGGCGTCCAGCACCGCGCGGGCCGTGGTGTCTGAAATGGTGTAGCCGCTGCCGTTGGCGTAGCTGAATCCGGCGTTGTGCCACTCACCCCAGTAGCCCAGCACGCCCACCTGCAGGGCGTGCATGCGCGGGTCGGCGTTGTAGCGGCTGGCCAGGGCCTGAATGGCCGCCGTCACCTCGGCCACGAAGCGGGCGTCGTTGTAGTCGGTGAGCCAGGCCTCGCCGGCCAGGGTGTCGGACTGCACGCCCTTGATGCGCCGCACCCCCACCTGATCAAACAGCCAGGCGGGGCAGCTGGTGGTGGATTCTCTGAACCAGTCGCAATACAGGCGCAGCACCACATGCTTGCCGCGCGTGCCCGGCCGGTCCAGGATCTCCTCCACCTTGGCCCAGTCGTACACGCCGTTCTGCGGCTCCAGCACCGCCCACGGGATGTACTGGAAGCCCACGCTGGTGTTGGGCAGGTTGGTCCACCAGCCAGAATTCCAGCCCTTGCGCGGGTTGGTGTCCGGCCCCGGCGTCTTGGGGTAGGTCACCGTCACCGCCACCGGCGCCTGGGGCGCAGGCTGCGGGCTGGCGGGCGCACTGCCACCGCCACCACAGGCCGCCAGCGCGAGCCCCACCGCCAGCGCCACCACGGCCCCGCCCCAAGTGCGTGCGTTCATTGCCACTCCCCCCACTGTTGTTGTGTGCGCCGGCGCGGTCTTGCTCCCTGGGCAGCCCGCCGGGCTGCCGCACTGTAGCGCCGGGGCAGTGCGGCCAGGCAGGCGCGCGGACGCCGGGTGTGGACAGGTGTCTCGGGTACGTGGGCGGGGTGCAACATCGCGCGGGGCTGGGGCGGCGCTGATGCCGTCCTGCGGTCCGCAAGCCCGCATCCGCGAAGCCGGACCGAGCATTCATGCGGTTCTTCAGGCCAAAGTGGCTCAAGAGCCGCATGGATCAGGCGAGAACGCCTCCGCATTGCACCGCCCGGCACCTGGGCCGTTGCGGCAGCGTTGCAAGCCTGCCCGCCCCCACTGCACACGCCACGCCGGCTGCGGCATAGTCGGTGCAGCCTGCTTTGGAGCCCCCGATGCGCCGCGCGCTTTCCGCCCTTGCCCTGTTTGCCCCTTTGCGTGTCCTTCTCGGTGCCCTTCTGCGTGCCCCGCTGCGGGCCACCCTGCTTGCGGCCTCTGTAATGACCGCCGCGCTCAGCCTGCCGGTGCCGGCCGCGGCGCAGACGCCGCCGGTGGAGATGAACACCGACCGTGCGAGCTTCATGGTGGTGCTGCGCGAAAGCCCCGGGCAGAACCGGCCGGACGACCGCTTCACCCCCACCGGGCCCACCAAGCTCAAGCTGCCCGACGGCAAGGAGATCGAGCTCAACCACGCGTGGTGGGAGTACATCGGCGATCTGCATGTGCGCTTTGTGTTCGACAGCCCCGCCATCATGCGCAACGCCACGCCCGACGAGCTGGAAAAGATCGGCATCAAGACGGTGGACGACGCCCTGACCCTGGCTGTGGCCAACATCCGCCGCACCTACGGCGCTCCGCGCAGCCAGCCTCTGGCCGGCGGCGTGATGAGCGTGCTCGGCCGGTCTGAAGACCTCAACAGCAGCTACTTCCTGGACCGCCCCTTCTGGCAAGACCTGCTCAAGCAGCACCCCGAGGGCCTGGTAGCCGCCGTGCCCGCGCGCGGCATGCTGCTCTACGCCCCGCTCACCGACACCCGCGCCGTGGGCGCGCTGCGCAACGTGATTGGCGGCATCTACCAGGACGCCGCGCGCCTGCGCGTGTCGTCTGCGCTGTACCTGTTCAAGGACGGCCGCTGGACCGTGTTCCAGGCCCCAGCGGCGAAGAACTGAGGCCCGGGAGGCGAAATGAAGAATGGCTTCTGTAGCGCGTCTTCAGGCCAAAGTGGCTGAAGAACCGCATGGGACAAGCGGAGCCTGTTCACAAACACTCAGAACCTGATGCACCCCACCCTGCTCCGCTTTTCCCTCGCCTGTGCC
Source organism: Piscinibacterium candidicorallinum (assembly GCF_047549485.1). Taxonomy (GTDB): domain Bacteria; phylum Pseudomonadota; class Gammaproteobacteria; order Burkholderiales; family Burkholderiaceae_C; genus Piscinibacterium; species Piscinibacterium candidicorallinum. The sequence continues at coordinate 2,611,440 of NZ_CP180191.1, forward strand.
GTGGCCGTGCCGCTGGCTTACTTTGGCGCGCAGGTGCTGGGCGCGGCGTTCTACCCCGGCTTCAGCGTGCTGCGGGACGTCGCCTCCATGCTCGGTTCAGACCGCTCCACCGCGCCCGCTCTATTCAATACCGCCGTGTACGGGGTGGCGCTCATCAGCCTGCTGGCGGCGCCCGGGCTGGGCTGGGGCGTGGCTGGCGCCTTACGTGGGCAAGGCGCGCCCGCCTGGCGCGCCGTGGGCAGTGCGCTGCTGGCCGCCGCGTGTGTGGCCAGCTTCGGGCTGGCGTCCGCCTGGGCCGCCACCTACCCCCTGCCGGACCCGCGGCACAACCCCGGCGCCCTGGGCGCAGGCATGTTTGCCGCCCCCTTCGTGGCCCTGGCCATTGCCCTGCAGCTCAAAGACGCCCGCGCCCTGCGCTGGGTGTGCGCCGCCTGCGTGGTCGGCTTCTTTGCCGTGGCCGGCGTGTACAGCGACCTCATCCCCCTGGACCGCGCCGCCTACAACGGCCTGCTGCAGCGTGTGGGGGCGTTGGTGATGTTGGTGCCGTTGGCGGTGGTGGCATTTGCTTTGTGGCGACGCTATCGGGACTAACCCATTCAAGCGGCGACGGGCAGAATCCTCTAGGCGATTGACTGCTGCACTCAAGATTTTGGGCTATGCCAGCCAGTTGCGTAGTTGGTTCAATCGTGACGGACTTCCAAAACTCACTGTTTCATCATTTGCATGGGCACTAAGGCCTACACGATTCGCAGGTTCTATCGGTACAGACCAAAGTCAGCCCCCGCATATTGATTTGTTGCCATCGAACGGTTTACGCTTGGCTCAACGCCTTAGTCAACTATTTGAGGCGCCCTTACGCCTCATGTGAAGAGATTGCGAGAAGCTATGTCAAAATCAAAGCCCGACGCCTTCTATGAAGACTCCATAGCATTGACTCGCATTCATCTTGACCCTGAAAACGTACGACATGATCCAATTAACGACGAAGCCAAAATAATTGGCCAGCTTACGTCTATTGAGAAAGTGCTTGAACTCGCAAAAGACATTGCAGAGAAGGGTAGCGTAAGCCCCCTAGATCGAATCGGTGTAATCGAAATGGACGGCAATCCAGGACATTACATTGCAGTGGAAGGAAACCGCCGTACGTGCGCCCTCAAGCTTCTGCATGACCCTCGAAAAGCACCTACCAAGAAACTCGAGGTAGCTTTTTCAACACTTAAACAAGATTTCAACGTTCCGACGAAGCTTCCCGTCGTAGTTTTTTCTAGCCGAGAGGCTGCGCGTCCGTGGTTAAGCCTAAGGCACCTTGGTGAGCAGGATGGAGTTGGAACTAGGCCTTGGAATCCGAGTGCAAAGAATCGATATGCAAAAGGTGATACACCAGATCAACTAGCTGTCGCTGTGCTAGACCGCGCTCAGGCGGCTGGTTGGATTGACAGCAGCCAAAGAAAAGAAATCAGCGTTACAACATTAACGCGCTATCTGAAGAATCCAGTCGTTCGCGCAACTTTGGGCTTGGCCTCTGCTTCACAACTCAAGTTTACACATGATGCAGAAGAGGTCGATGCTGCCTTGCGCCAATTCCTTTCGGATGCTCGCCCTCAGGGCAATAAGGAAGCGATACTATCTTCACGAACAAAGGTTGCCGAGCGCTTGGCTTATGCACAATCTTTACACGATACAGGTATAGCACCGAAGACGAGACTCCCTGCTCCCTCTGATCCTCCGCCACCGCAGCCAAGGGATGACAAAAAACCGAGAAACCCCGTCAACCCAGACAAACGAGCGACTATTGCTAAAAGCTCCTTTGTATCTAAGCACCCGGACAAGAATCTCCAACGCCTGCTCATCGAGCTACGCAAACTCAGACCAGATGATGGTTTCTATTTTTCAGCAAACTACCTCGTTAGGGCTGTGATTGAGCGCGTACTAGTTCTTTACGCTATTGATAAAGGATTTCACAGATCTGGTATCCCCGACCATCATTTGGTTAAACTCTGCCACGAGCATCTCGAGAAAAATGGCGTTCCGCAAAATCAAGTGAAGATAATGCGTACGGCCGCATCGAATAAGGACGCGCTTTACAGCCTGGACACACTGGGTTCTGCGGTCCATGGCGCTCACGTTCCAACGCGGGCGAGCTTGATAGCAGTATGGGATAACTGGGAACCCTGCCTCAGGCTCATGCTGGATAGAATTAACTGATAACAGTAATCTTTAGCAGATCTCCGCTTACACAATGCCAACAACCGTCACACCACTTCGCTACCCAGGTGGTAAGAGTCAACTCACACCATTTGTGGCCGAGCTACTACGTGCAAATGGTCTAAGTGGTGGCGTATACGCAGAACCATATGCAGGAGGCGCTGGACTTGCTTGGGCACTACTGCTTAGCGGCCAAGCGAGCGAGATCTGGATTAACGACATCGATCAGGGCATATTTAGCTTTTGGCATTCGGTGCTCAACAACACAGAGCAGCTATGCAGCCGAATCGAGAAAACCCGAATCACTATGCAGACATGGCACACCCAGCGCGAGGTCATGTTGTCAAACACAGGGTCGCGCCTTGACATTGGTTTTGCAACGTTGTTCCTCAATCGCACCAATCGCTCGGGAATCATTTCTGGAGGCGTTATTGGCGGCAAAAACCAAGACGGAAATTATAAACTGGACTGTCGATTCAACAGGGATGAGCTGATAGCAAAAATCAGACGCATCGGTAGTTATCGTGAGGTCGTAAAGCTAACGCAAATTGATGCGAGAGCCTGCATAGCAAAGTGGGGAAAAGAGTTACCCAAAAAAGGGCTTATGAACATCGACCCCCCGTACTTTGCCAAAGGTCGCGATCTGTACACAAATTTCTATAGACCGGACGACCACAAACTAGTAGCCAATGTCATCTCGAAGTTAAAGTGTCCATGGATCTTGACATACGACGACACCCCAGAAATCTGTGCGCTTTACTCGAAGTTTCGCATCTATAGGAAAGCGCTCGCGTACTCCGCCCAAGTGAAGCGTCAAGCGAATGAGCTGTTAGTTATTTCCCCCAAAATCAATCTGTCTTGCGAGAGTAGTGAAGAGCTAGCACAGGCGGCGTAAGCGCTACACCACCATCACCGCCCCAGTTGCCTTCACCTCCTCCATCACGGGGTAGGTGTGGGTCTCGCGGATGCCGGGCCAGCTCCATAGGCTCTTGCCCATGAGCGCGCGGTAGGCGGCCATGTCGGCCACGCGCACTTTCACCAAGTAGTCAAAGCCGCCGGCCACCATGTGGCACTCCTGCACCTCGGGCAGGGCGCGCACCTCCTGCTTGAAGCGCTCGAACACATCGGGCGTGGTGCGGTCCAGCTTCACTTCCACAAAGGCGAGCATGGCGGCGCCGAGCTTGTCTGGGTTGAGCTCGGCGCGGTAGCCGCGGATGTAGCCCTCGCGCGTGAGGCGCTTCACGCGCTCCAGACAGGCCGCGGGGCTCAGGTGCACCAGGCTGGCGAGCCGGGCATTGGTAATGCGGCCGTCTTCCTGCAGGATGCGAAGAATGGCGCGGTCTGTGCGATCGATGTCCATGGATCTGCCTAGTTTTCTGCGGTTTGGCCGAATCTTATTCGGCTTGAACGCCTGAATCACGAAGCTCATTTCGCGCAAAGCTGTTCACAATGCAGCACCTTCTGCGCGGGCCGCTTCTGGCCTGTGCCCTGCACCTGCCGTGAGCTGACTGACCATGAAGCCTTCTGACCTGCCACCCAGCCTGACCGCCACCCTCACCGGCCCCGCGCCCCTGCGCACCGGCGCGCCCTACCGCGATGAGCTGGCGCACTGCCGCGCCCTGCTGGCGCGTGTGGAGCCGCAGCGGGCGGTGCTGGAAGGCAGCCGCACCCGCGCCAACGTGTGGATTGAGGCGCTGCGCCGCAAGGAGCAGCCGCCCTTTGCGGTGGAGCGCCTGCTGGCGCAGTTCCCCATCAGCACGGCCGAGGGCCTGGCCCTGCTGCGCCTGGCCGAGGCGCTGCTGCGCATTCCGGATGTGGATACCGCCGCGCTGCTGGCGGCCGACGTGTTTGCGCCGGCCACCTTCAACAAGCAGGACGAAGAAGACATGATCGCCAAGGCGACGCGCAGCGCGATCAGCCTGGGCAAGAAGCTGCTGCCGGAAGGCGAAAGCGAGCTGGCGGAGAGCCTGCTCACCAAGCTGGGCGCGCAGACCTTTGTGCGTGCCAGCCGCGCCGCGGTGGCGGTGCTGAGCCAGCAGTTTGTGTTTGCCAGCAACATCAATGACGGCGTGGACCGCGCCGCCAAGAACAGCAAAGAGACGGTGAGCTTCGACATGCTGGGCGAAGGCGCCCGCAACGAGGCCCAGGCCAAGCGCTACCTCGCGGCCTATCACGAGGCGATCATTGCCACGGCCAAGCTGCAAAAAGGTGGTGCGGAGCCACACCGCGGCGCGAACGTGTCCATCAAGCTCACCGCCCTGCACCCGCGCTTTGAAGAAGTGCAGCGCGCCCACGTGCTACCCGAGATGCTGGAGCGCGTGGCCCCGCTGGTGGAAGAAGCGCTCAAGCTGAATGTGCCCATCACCATCGATGCCGAGGAAAGCGAGCGGCTGGAACTCTCGCTCGACCTCATCGAGGCGCTGATTGAAAGAACCAAGCCCGCACCCTACATGCTGGGCCTGGCCATTCAGGCCTATGGCCTGCGCGCGCTGGACACCATCAGCCACATTGGGGATCTGGCCGCCAAGCACGGCGTGAAGATTGCGGTGCGCCTGGTCAAGGGCGCCTATTGGGACGCTGAAGTGAAGCGCGCCCAGGAGCTGGGCCTGCCCAACTACCCGGTGTTCACGCACAAGCAGCACACAGACCTGTCTTACCTGGCCTGCGCCACGCGCCTGTTTGAGCTGCACGACCGCATCTACCCGATGTTTGCCACGCACAACGCGGCCACGCTGGCCGCCATTCGCGCGCTGGCCGGCAGCAACACGCACTACGAGTTCCAGCGCCTGCACGGCATGGGCGAAAGCCTGTACGAAGTGGCCGCGGCGGACCTGAACGTGCCCGTGCGCATCTACGCCCCGGTGGGCGAGCCGCGCGACCTGCTGGCCTACCTGGTGCGCCGCCTGCTGGAAAACGGCGCCAACACGAGCTTTGTGCACCAGCTGGCCGACCCGCGCGTGCCGGCGGCCCTGCTGACTGAGCTGCCGTTCAACATCGCCGCGCAGCCGGCGCTGCCGATGCCGGTAGCGCTGTATGGCGCCAGCCGCGCCAACAGCAAGGGGCTGGATCTGCAGATGCGCGCTGCGGTGCAGACCGAACTGGCTTCTCGCGCTTCTGGCGCGGGTTTCGAGGCATTTTGTCTTGGAACACCGCATGGATCCTGGGCCCCCACGCCCAAAGCCCCGGTATTGAGCCCCAATGACGGCACCCAGGTGGGTACCGTGCAGTGGGCCACCAAGCAAGACGTGGCCATGGCCATCGAGACTGCACACGCCGCCTGGCCTTACTGGGAAGCCCGCCCGGTCACGGAGCGCGCCGACATGCTGCGCCGCGCGGCCGACGCGCTGGAAGCACAGATGCCCGCCTACCTGCACCTTCTGGCCATTGAAGCCGGCAAGACCTATGCAGACGGCGTGGCCGAGGTGCGCGAGGCTGTGGACTTCCTGCGTTACTACGCCCACCAGGCCGAACACCTGATGGCCCCCGACCACCTGCCCGGCCCCACCGGCGAAACCAATGTGCTCACCGCCCGCGGCCGCGGCGTGTGGGTGTGCATCAGCCCGTGGAACTTCCCGCTGGCCATCTTTGCGGGGCAGGTGGCCGCCGCACTCGTCACGGGCAACAGCGTGATTGCCAAGCCCGCCGAACAGACGCCGCTGGTGGCGCACGCCTTCGTGAAGCTCATGTACGAGGCCGGCGTGCCGCAGGACGCGCTCTACTGCCTGCCCGGCGCCGGTGAAGTGGGCGCCGCACTCACGCAGCACCCGCTCACCGCCGGCGTGGCCTTCACCGGCTCCACCCAGGTGGCCAAGCTGATTGCCGCCACACTCGCCACCAAGCCCGGCCCGCTGGCCCCGCTGATTGCCGAGACCGGCGGCATCAACGCCATGATCGTGGACAGCACCGCTCTGCCCGAGCAGGTGATTGATGCCGTGGTGATGAGCGCCTTCCGCTCGGCCGGCCAGCGCTGCTCGGCCCTGCGCGTGCTCTGCGTGCAGGACGACATTGCCGACGAACTGATTGCCGGCATTGGCGGCGCGCTGGAAGTGCTGCGCATGGGCCACCCGGCCGATGCCGCCACGGATGTGGGCCCCATCATCGACCGCGAGGCACTCGAGCGCCTGCAGAACTACGAGCGTGAACTGAGCAGCCGCGGCAAGGCCGTAGGCGGCGCGCCCAAGCTGCCGGACGGTGCCCTGGCTGCCGGCCACTTCTTTGCCCCCGTGGCCTACGAGCTGCCCAGCCTGGCCGATGTGAAGGAAGAAGTCTTCGGCCCGGTGCTGCACATCGTGCGCTACAAGGCCAAGGCGCTGGACGCGCTGATGGACCAGATCAACGCCCTGGGCTACGGCCTCACGCTGGGCGTGCAGACGCGCATCACGGCGCGGGCCGAGGCCATTGCGCGCAAGCTGCGCGTGGGCAATGTGTACGTGAACCGCAGCATGATCGGCGCCGTGGTGGGCGTGCAGCCCTTCGGCGGCCAGGGCCTCTCCGGCACCGGCCCCAAGGCGGGTGGCCCGCACTACCTCACCCGCTTCGTGACCGAACAGACCGTGACCATCAACACCGCGGCCGCGGGCGGCAACGCCACGCTGCTGGCGAGTTTTGGGTCGTAGTGTTGGGCGTGTTTTTGGGCCGATGACGCGCGGTAAGCGGGCGGCGCAGCTGCGCTGCTCGCTATGCTGCAGCGCTGATCGACCCAAGGAGTGCTTCATGGCCAAAGCGGCCGAATTCATGGTCTGTGCTGCGGTTGCCGCTCTGCTGATCGCCCACAGTGCGGTACATGCCCAGCAGGACAACGCGCCTTCTGCATCTGCCAGCCCGCGTTCGGCCCAGAACACCACTCAAAGCGCAGACTCGGCTGCGGGCCAAGACGACGCCGAGGCCGACGCGTCACCCCTGGACTGCAGCACGTTCAAGCGCGAGCAACGCTGGCGCGGCTCGCGCACCGAGCAGCGTCCGGACGGTTCGGAATTCGTCTCGCCGCAGATGCGGGTTGCCTCGCCGATCTACCCGGTCAACGAACTGCGCAAGGGCCTGAGCGGCACGGTGCTGATCGAGTTCACCATCGAGGCCGATGGCCAGCCGACGGAACTGGTGATTCAGCAGACGCCCGGGCCGGCCTTCTCAAGGTACGCACGAGCCTCGGTGCTCTGCTCGCAGTACCGCCCGGCCACAGTCAACGGCGCGCCCGTGGCCATGCGCGTGCGCCTTCCCTTCCGCTACGAGATCCAGCCATGACCACTTCCACGCGCATCGCCTTCATCGGCGGCGGCAACATGGCCACCGCCATCATCGACGGCCTGCTGGCCGCGGGCCGCACGCCGGCTGACTTCTTTGTGGTGGAGCCGTTCGAGGCCACGCGCCAGGTGTCAGTGGCCAAGGGCATCGCCACCACCACGGAGCCCACCGCCGGCTTGAGCGAGTGCGGCATCTGGGTGCTGGCCACCAAGCCGCAGACCCTGCAGGGCGCTTGCGAGGCTGCACGCCCCTTCCTGAAGGCCGACACGATGGTGGTGAGCATTGCCGCCGGCATGCGCATTGAAACCATTGCGCTCTGGCTGGGTGGCCATGGCCGCGTGGTACGCACCATGCCCAACACGCCAGCCAAGGTGGGCCTGGGCCTGACCGGCATGTTTGCCACCGCCGGCTGCAGCGCCGCAGACAAGGCCGCCGCAGAGGCCGTGTTTGCGGCCACGGGCGAGCGCATGTGGGTCGCCACCGAAGCCATGCTCGACCCCATCACGGCGATCACAGGCAGCGGCCCGGGCTACGTGTTCTATTTCATGGAAGCCATGGAGCGCGCCGCCATCGAACTCGGCTTCACGCCGGACGAGGCCCGCAAGCTGTCTGTAGCCGCCTTTCGCGGCGCGGCCGAATTGGCCAAGCAGGACCCCGAGCCACTGGCCACCCTGCGTGAACGCGTGACCAGCAAGGGCGGCACCACCTATGCGGCGCTCTCCCACATGTGGGACGCCAAGGTGGGCGAAACCATCACCGCGGCCCTGCACAAGGCCAGCGAACGCGCAGCCGAAATGGCCGAGCAGCTGGCGAAGCCGGCGAAGTAGTTCAAAACCGAGGAGCGCGTCATGGTGCCAGCAAGCGATGGAAACCTCTCACTCGCAGTACTGATTGACGCGGACAACGCGAACCCCGGCATCGTCGACGGCCTGCTGGCCGAGGTGGCGAAGTTTGGTGTGGCGAGCGTGAAGCGCATCTACGGCGACTGGACGACGCCGAACCTCGGTGCATGGAAGCAGGTGCTGCTGGAGCACTCCATCCAGCCGGTCCAGCAGTTCCGCTACACCACAGGCAAGAACGCCACCGACAGCGCCATGATCATCGACGCCATGGACTTGCTGTATTCAGGCACCTACGACGGCTTCTGCATCGTGTCCAGCGACAGCGACTTCACGCGCCTTGCGTCACGCCTGCGGGAAGCCGGCAAGCGGGTGATGGGCTTTGGCGAGAAGAAGACACCCAAGCCCTTTGTGAGCGCCTGCGATCGCTTCATCTACACGGAGGTCTTCCTGCCCGCCGAAAACGAGCCGGAAGCCGCGAAAGCCAAATCTGCCAAGGAGCTTCGGCAAGACACTCGGCTGATGAATCTCATTCGCAAAGCGATCGAAGAGACGTCCGACGACGATGGCTGGGCACACCTCGGCGGAGTGGGCTCCAACGTCTCCAAACAAGCGCCGGAGTTTCAGGCGCGCAACTACGGCTACGCCAAGCTGAGTGATCTCGTCGAGGCGATCGGCCTGTTTGAAACCGTACGCCGCGAGAAAGGCGTTCTGGTGCGCGACAAGAAGACCAAGCCAAAGGGCGGGAACGGCGCGTAAGGCCCATGCCGCGCCGCAGCACTCAGGCCTGCTTCTCGACTTCTTTCTGCGGCAGATCCAACCCGCGGCGCCGGGCCATGGCGCGGCCGGCGGCGTGGCGTACGTCAGCAAGCAGCAGGCGCTGCGCGTAAGGCAGCACGATGCTGTCCTCGATGGCGAGGTGGCGCTGAGTGGCGTCGCGGAACTGGCGCACGAGCAGGCCGTCCAGTTGCACGGCGTCGCCGGCGGCGATGGACTGCAGGTCCACGCGCAGGAAGGCCCAGAGTTCGTCGAGCTTCTGGTGTTCCTCGTGCAGCTCATCGAGCGTCAGGCGAAGCGGGTCGTCTTCAGCCACGCAGGCGCGCAGCGCGGGGTAGACGTCTTCGTCTTCGTCCTGATGATGCAGGGGGGCGGCGATGTCGAAGTAGCGCAGGATGGAAGCCGCAGCGCTTGCGGTCTCTTCACTGGCGCCACGGGTGCCGAGGAAGGCTTCGAGCCGGCGCAGCGTGTCCAGTGAATGCTGCATGCGGCCATGGCAGGCGCTGAGCATTTCGATCGGGTCGTCGAAGGTGGCGACGGGCTGATCTCGAAAGGGCATCGGAGGAGGCGCCCCGGCACTTCGGCCGGGTTACTGGTTGAGTTGTTGAATTGTCCGACAAGACGCGTCGGGAATCCATGCGGCGCAAGTAACTTCGGGTAAGTCCTGCTGCGTGATTGCCATAGCGCAAAGTGCGCCGTGATGCAGCTCAGATCGGGCCACTCAGCGCAACGCAAACTGCAGCGCAATGCCTGCAAAAAGCGCCAGCCCCACCCAGTGATTCGACTTGAAAGCCGCAAAGCAGGCAGCGCGGTCCCGGCTGAAGACCTTGGGCGCCTGAACGCCACACAGGGCCGCGGCCACGGCCAGGCCGATCCATGCCGCCAGCCCCATGCCCATGAACTCGATGGCCAGGGCCATCATGCCGATGAACAGGATGTGGCAGACCATGACGGCCGTGGCATCAAAGCGGCCGAAGGTGATGGCGGAGGTCTTCAGACCCAGCTTGAGATCGTCGGGCTTGTCGGCCATGGCGTAGGCGGTGTCGTAGCCCAGGGTCCAGAGGAGGTTGGCCGCAAACAGCCACCAGGCCATCGGCGGGATGCCGCCCTGCACCGCCGCAAAGGCCATGGGGATGCCGAAGGAAAACGCCACGCCCAGCACCAGTTGCGGCATGGGAAAGAAGCGCTTGAAAAACGGATAGGTGGCAGCCACCGCCAGCGCGGCAAAGGACAGCTGCACCGTGAGCGTGTTCTGGGTCAGCACCAGCGCAAAGGCCACGAGTGCAAGCACAGCCGCCACGGCCACGGCCTCCTTCGCGCTGATCTTGCCGCTGGTCAGCACGCGCTGCTCCGTGCGCTGCACATGGCGGTCGAAGTCGCGGTCGGCGTAGTCATTGATGGCGCAGCCGGCCGAGCGCATCAAAAAGGTGCCCAGCACAAACACGATCAGCGTGCCCAGCGGCGGCACGCCATTGGCGGCGATCCACAGCGCCCAAAGCGTGGGCCAGAGCAGCAGCAGCGTGCCGACGGGCTTGTCCCAGCGGATCAGCAGCAGGTAGAGCTTGAGGCGTTCTTGCATGTCAAAAAAAGCGCCGCAGGTGCGGCGCATTGCATGGATGGGCCGCAGGATAGCCCTGCGGCGGGTGCGATCAGCTCTCGAGCAGCGAGCGCAGCATCCAGGCGGTCTTTTCGTGGATGTCCAGGCGCTGGGTGATGAGGTCGGCGGTGGGCTGGTCGTCGGCCTTGTCGGCCAGCGGGAAGACGGCGCGCGCGGTCTTGGCGACGGCCTCGTGCCCACGGTGCAGCAGGCTGATCATCTCGGTGGCCTTGGGCACGCCCGCCGGCTCCTTGATGGAGGACAGCATGCCGAACTGCGCGTAGGTGCCCGGCGCGTGGAAGCCCAGGGCGCGGATGCGCTCGGCGATCGGGTCCACGGCGTTCCACAGCTCGGTGTACTGGGTCATGAACATGGTGTGCAGGGTGTTGAACTGCGGGCCGGTGACGTTCCAGTGGAAGTTGTGCGTCATCAGGTAGAGCGTGTAGGTGTCGGCCAGCAGGTGCGAGAGGCCTTCGGCGATCTTCTCGCGGTCCTTGGCGCTGATGCCGATGTCGATCATCGAGGTGCTGGCGGGGGACACGGCCGCTTTGGCGGCAGACTTCTTGGCCATGGGGTACTCCTTCGGAGGGGGATCTGGGTCAGGGTTGAGTGTGTGGGTGAGGCAAGCCTACACGCGACAGGTTCCTTGCATGTGTTCGGCAGCGCTCATTGCGGCTTGGCCGGCTCGTCGAGCATGTGTACGCCCGGCAGCTCGCTCTCAATGACGGCCTTGCGCACCGCCTCCACCGCGGGCAGGCGCGTGAAGCTCTTGCGCCAGGCCAGCACCACGCGGCGGTCGGGCACGGGCTTCTCGAAGGGCACGTAGCGCAGCAGGTCGCGCTTGCTGGGCTTCTCGGGTACGGAGCTGGCGGGCAACACCGTCACGCCGATGCCGCCGGCCACCATGTGACGAATGGTTTCCAGCGAGGAGCCCTCGAAGCTCTTCTGCACGCCGTCCGCCCCGGCGGCAAAGCGCGCCATCTCCGGGCAGACCTCCAGCACCTGGTCGCGGAAGCAGTGGCCCACGCCGAGCATGAGCATGGTCTCGCTCTTCAGTTCGGTGGCGGTGACGCTCTTGCGCCCCTCCCAGGCGTGGCCGGCAGGCACCGCCACCACGAAGGGCTCGTCGTACAGGGGCTGCAGCATGAGGCCGGCGTCCGGCAGCGGCAGGGCCATGATGGCGCAGTCGATCTCGCCGGCGCGCAGCATGTCGATCAGCTTCATGGTGAAGTTTTCCTGCAGCAGCAGGGGCATCTGCGGCGCGGCCTTCATGATGGCCGGGATCAGACGCGGCAGCAGGTAGGGCCCGATGGTGTAGATGATGCCCAGCTTCAGCGGACCCACCAGCGGGTTCTTGCCGCTCTTGGCCAGTTCCTTGATGCGGCCGGCTTCCTCCAGCACGCGGCGCGCCTGCTCCACGATCTGCCCGCCCATGGGCGTGACCGACACCTCGGTGGAGCCGCGCTCGAACAAGACCACACCCAGCTCCTCTTCGAGCTTCTTGATGGCCACGGAAAGCGTGGGCTGCGAGACAAAGCAGGTTTCGGCCGCGCGGCCGAAGTGCTTCTCCTTGGCGACGGCGACGATGTAACGCAGTTCAGTGAGCGTCATGCACAGACTCCTGAAAATGAAGATTGGCTCTGGTGGCTGTTCTTCAAGGCAAATTGGCTGGAAAGCCGCATGGGACAAGCGGAAAGCCCAAGTCAGACCGCAACGGGGCCGGGGCTTGCATGCCCCGGCTCTTCACCCGGCGCCGGGCAGTGCCCGACGAAACCCCGGGTTCAGCGGAAGCCGCCTTCAAATGCACTCGGGCACGCATTACCGCGACCACGCCACCACCTCCTGGCGCTGGCTGCCCAGGCCTTCGATGCCCAGGGTCAGTACGTCGCCCACGTCCAGGAATACCGGCGGCTTGAAGCCCATGCCCACGCCGGGCGGGGTGCCGGTGGTGATGAGGTCGCCCGGCTCCAGCGTCATGTATTCGCTGACGTAGCTGATGATCTGCGCCACGTTGAAGATCATGGTGGCGGTGCTGCCGCTTTGGGCGCGGTTGCCGTTGACATCGAGCCAGAGCGTGAGCGCCTGCGGGTCGGGCACCTCGTCGGGCGTGACGAGCCAGGGGCCGGTGGGGCCGAAGCTGTCGTAGCCCTTGCCCTTGTCCCAGGTGCCGCCGCGTTCCATCTGGAAGTTGCGCTCGCTCACGTCGTTCACCACGCAGTAGCCGGCCACGTAGGAAAGCGCTTCGTCCACGCTCACGTGGCGCGCGGTCTTGCCAATCACCACGCCCAGCTCCACCTCCCAGTCCAGCTTGGTGGAATGGGGCGGCTTGATGATGGGGTCGGTCGGGCCGCTGATGCTGCTGGATGCCTTCAGGAAGATGATCGGCTCGGTGGGAACGGGCAAGCCAGCCTCTTTGGCGTGGTCTGCATAGTTCAGGCCGATGCCCACAAACTTGCCCGGCCGCGCAATGCAGCTGCCCCAGCGCCAGCCGCCTTCGGGCGGCGTGGTGACTTCCGGCAGCGCGTTCCAGCCAATGCTGCGCACGCGCGCCGGCAGATCGCTCGCCAGCGCATCGCCGTCGATGTCCTTGACCACATCGGCCAGCGAATACAGCGTGCCGGTGCTGTCGATGACGCCGGGGACTTCCTTGCCCTTGGGGCCGTAGCGAACGAACTTCATGGGCGCTTTCCTCTCAAGCCTTGAGATAGTGTTCACGCCCACCCATCCACCAGCGCAGGCACTCCTGCACGGCGTGGGGGTCATGGGCAAGCAGATCGGTGGCGCAGTCCTGCGCGGCGGCCACCCAGGCCTGGTCTTCTTCCAGATCGGCAAAGCGCAGCAGGGCCAGGCCACTCTGGCGGCTGCCGAGGAATTCGCCGGGGCCGCGCAGCTGCAGGTCGCGCCGGGCGATCTCGAAGCCGTCGGTGGTCTCGCGCATCACCTTCAGGCGCTCCTTGGCCGTGGGTGACAGCGGGCTGGCATACAGCAGCACACAGGCCGACTCCGCCGCGCCGCGCCCCACCCGGCCGCGCAGCTGGTGCAGCTGGGCCAGGCCAAAGCGCTCGGCGTGTTCAATCACCATGAGCGAGGCTGCGGGCACGTCCACGCCCACCTCGATCACGGTGGTGGCCACCAGCACGCGCAGGCGCCCGGCGACGAACTCATCCATCACGGCCTGCTTCTCGGCCGGCGTGAGCCGCCCGTGCACCAGGCCCACCGGAATGGGCGCGAGTTCCTCGGACAGCTGCGCGTGCGCGTCGAGCGCGTTCTGCAGCTCGAGCATCTCGCTTTCTTCGACCAGCGGCACGACCCAGTACACCTGCCCCGAGCTGGCCCACTGGCGCACGCGCTCAATGACCTCGTCCTTCTTCTCCATCGCAAACACCTTGGTCACGATGGGCGTGCGGCCCGGCGGCATCTCGTCGATCACCGAGACATCGAGGTCGGCGTAGTAGGTCATGGCCAGGGTGCGCGGGATCGGCGTGGCGCTCATGGCCAGGATGTGCGGCTCCATGCCGGTGGCCTGCGCGCTCTTGGTGCGCAGCTCCAGGCGCTGACCCACACCAAAGCGGTGCTGCTCATCAATCACCGCCAGCCCCAGGCGCTCGAACTCCACCTTCTCCTGAATCAGTGCGTGCGTGCCGATCACCAGGCGCGCGGCGCCGCTGGCCACGGCGGCCTGGGCCTCGCGCTTGGCCCTGGTCTTCAAGGAGCCGGTCAGCCAGGCCACGGGCACACCCAGGGGCTCGATGAGATCGGCAATCTTGCGGAAATGCTGCTCGGCCAGGATCTCGGTGGGCGACATGAGCGCGGCCTGAAAGCCGTTGTCGATGGCGTGCAGGCAGGCCAGCGCCGCCACGATGGTCTTGCCGCTGCCCACATCGCCCTGCAGCAGGCGGTGCATGGGATAGGGCTGCGCCAGATCCGCCGCAATCTCGCGCCACACCCGGGCCTGAGCGCCCGTGAGCTTGAAGGGCAGGCGGGCGATGAGCTGGGCGGTGAGCGATTCTCTGCCTGCAAGATCGATCAGCCGCGGCGCATTCTTGATGCGCCGCGCCGCCACCGCGCGCTTCAGGCTGAGCTGCTGGGCCAGCAGCTCGTCAAACTTGATGCGCTGCCAGGCCGGGTGGGTGCGGCCCTCCAGGCTGCCGGCACTGACCTCGGCCGAGGGGTGATGCAGCAGGCGCAGGCTCGCGGCCAGGGTCGGCAGCTTCAGGCGCTCGCGCCATGCATCCGGCAGGTAGTCCGGCTGGCCGCTGTCTGCGTAGTGCATGAGCGCGCGGTCCACACCCTTGCGGATCAGGCCCTGCGGCACGCCGGCGCTGGTTGGATACACGGGAGTGAGCGTGGTGGGCAGCGCGGCGTCTTCACCCACGCGCTTCATGCCGGGGTGCACCATCTCGCAGCCCCAGAAGCCGCCGCGCACCTCGCCGCGGGCGCGGATGCGCGTGCCGATGCCCCAGGCCTGCACCTGGCTGCCGTAGAAGTTGAGAAAGCGCAGGCCGATGCTGTCGCCGGCATCGTCGCGCAGGGCCAGCACCAGCTGCCGGCGCGGCTTGTACTTGACCTCGCTGTCGGTGATGACGCCTTCCACCTGCTGATGCTCGCCGGGTGCCAGGTCCGCGATCGGCGTGACGGTGGTTTCGTCCTCGAAGCGCAGCGGCAGGTGCAGCAGAAAGTCCTCGGGCCGGCGCAGGCCGAGCTTGGCCAGCTTGCCGGCCGCGCTGTTGGCGGGTGGCGCCTTGGGTGCGGCTTCAGCTGCGGTCTGGCCCGCAGCCTTCTCTGCTGCCTTGCCGGCTGCCTTTTTGGCTGGCGTCTTGCGCGCCGCCGGCGCAGCCGCGTCACCCGCAGGCTGCTCGCGCGTGCCACGGCCGGCAGCGCGCTTGCGGGGGGCGGTGGCCATCGTGGCGGTCACTGAATGCGCTTCAGGCCGGCGCTCAGTCCAGGGTGATGATCGCTTCGACCTCGAACTCCGCGCCCAACGGCAGCGTGGCCACGCCCACGGTGGAGCGCGCCGGATACGGCTGCGGAATCAGCTCGCCCATGATCTGGTTGACGATGCCGAACTTGCTGATGTCCGTGACGAACAGCGTGAGCTTGACCAGTTGCGTGGGCTCGGCGCCCGCGGCCTTGACCAGCGCCAGCATGTTGGCAAAGGCCTGGCGCACCTGGCCCTCAAAGCCTTCGGCCAGATTCTTGGTGCCGGGAATCAGACCGACCTGACCCGACAGGAACACAAGGTTGCCGGCGCGCACGCCCTGGCTGTAGGGGCCGACGGCGGCGGGTGCGTCGGTGCTGGAGATGATGGTCTTGGGCATGGCGGTCCTTGTTGGCGTGAAGCGAAGCCGGGTTGGCGCAGGGCGGGGGCAAAGGATTGTGTCGATTGACCCCGGCTATTGAAGCGCCAGAGTTTATTGAGGCGCGGTGGGCACAACAAGTCGGGGCCGGGCTGCGGCAGGCTGTCATGGTGCACTGTCACAGACACGTCACGCACCCCTCCTACGGTGCTGCTCTTTCATACACCCTCCGGAACGCTGCCATGGCCAAAGACTTTTCCTTGATGGAAGACAGCAACCGCTCGTCCAACCCCAGCATCCACAGCCTGTCGGACCCGGCACGCCGCCGCGTGCTGCAGGGCGGTCTGGCGGCGGCGGTCAGCGGCCTGTTCGCCCCGCTGGCCAGCCTGGCGCAGACCGCTCCTGCTGCCCCGATGCGCTACAGCGGCAAGCTGGGCTTTGTGGGCGTGTCCGTCGCCACCACCGACACCGTGAACGTGCCCATGGGCTACACGGCCGAGGTGCTCTACCGCTGGGGCGACGCAGTGGGCATCGCCGGCAACCTGCCTACCTACAAGCCGGACGCCAGCAACACCGCCGCCGAGCAGGCCGCCCAGGCCGGCATGCACCACGACGGCATCCACTTCTTTCCCTTGGATGGCAGCAAGCGCGGCCTGCTCGCCATGAACCATGAGTACGTGGACGACGGCCTGCTGCACACCGACGGCATGCGCACCTGGAGCGCCGAGAAGGTGGCCAAGAGCCAGGCGGCGCACGGCGTATCCGTGATCGAGGTGGCGCAGACCGCGCAGGGCTGGCAGGTGGTGCGGCCCAGCCGCTATGCCCGCCGCATCACCGCCACCACGCCTATGCGCATCGCCGGGCCGGCCGCCGGCCACGCCATGATGCGCACCGCCGCCGACCCCGAGGGCACGCGGGTGCTGGGCACCATGAACAACTGCGCCCATGGCTTCACGCCCTGGGGCACCTACCTCACCTGCGAAGAGAACTTCATCAACTACTTCGCCACCGGCGACAACCCGGACGCCCACGCCCGCCGCTGGGGCGCCCGCAAGGAAACGCCCTACCGCTGGGCCGAGTTCGACGAGCGCTTCGACATGACGCGCCACCCCAACGAGTTCAACCGCTTCGGCTGGGTGGTCGAGATCGACCCCATGGACCCGACCAGCACGCCCATCAAGCGCACCGCCCTGGGCCGCGCCGCGCATGAAGGCGCCACCGTCACCACCAGCAAGGACGGCCGCGCCGTGGTCTACATGGGCGAGGACGCCCGCTTTGAATACATCTACAAGTTCGTCAGCCGCGACCGCATCCGCCCCGGTGGCGCCGCCGCCAACCGCGACCTGCTGGACCACGGCACGCTCTACGTGGCGCGCTTTGACGCCGGCGGCCGCGGCGAGTGGATCGAACTGGCCGCCGGCCGTGGCCCGCTCACGGCTGCCGCCGGCTTTGCCACCCAGGGCGACGTGGTCATCAAGGCCCGGCAGGCGAGCGACCTCGTGGGCGCCACCAAGATGGACCGCCCCGAGTGGATTGCCGTGGACCCGAACACCGCTGAGGTCTATTGCACGCTCACCAACAACAGCGAGCGCGGCCGCGAGAACCGCCCCGGTGTGGACGCCGCCAACCCGCGCGCCGACAACACCTTCGGCGCCATCATCCGCTGGAAGGAAGATGGCGACACCGCAGCCACCCGCTTTGCCTGGGACCACTTCGTGCTGGCCGGCGACCCGGCCAATACCGCCGCCAACAAGCAGGGCACCATCCGTGGCGACGTGTTCGGCAGCCCGGATGGCATCTGGGTGGATTCGCGCAGCATCGTGTGGATCCAGACTGACGTATCCACCAGCACCCTGAACCGCGGCGACTACGCGCGCATCGGCAACAACATGATGCTGGCCGCCGACCCGAGCACTGGCGAGATCCGCCGCTTCCTCACCGGCCCGAACGGCTGCGAGATCACCGGCGTCATCACCACGCCGGACCTGCGCACGATGTTCGTGAACATCCAGCACCCCGGTGAACCCGGCAGCGAACGCAGCGACCCCGACCGCCCCACGGCCGTGTCCACCTGGCCCGATGGCGCCCGCCCGCGCAGCGCGACCATCGTGATCCGCAAGAACGACGGCGGGATCATCGGCACCTGACGTCGGGTGGGCGGGCCGGGTGCGTGTTTTCACAAGGCACCCCCGGCTTTCCGCATGTCTGGCGCGGTTCTTCAAGGCATTCGCCTGAAGACGCTTATCAGCAGCGGCTCTTCAGGTACATGCCTTGAAGAACCGCATGGGACAAGCGGAATGCATGCATCAGACCGCAACGGGGCCAGAGCCTGCATGCCCCGGCTCTTCACCCGGCGCCGGGCAGTGCCCTGCGAAACGCTGCGTTCAATCCGCCAGCCGCTCACGCTTCATGCGGCGCGAGTTGTCGTAGAAGGTGGGCGGCTTGCCGGCCACCCAGCGGATGAAACTGGCGATCTCCGGGTGCGCGCGTAGCGCCTCCCAGGTGTTGAAGCGCTCGGCCAGCTCGCGCTCTGAGAACACGGAGTGGATCTTGCGGTGGCAGATCCGGTGAATCAGCGTTTTGTCCTTGCCGCCCTGGCTGCGCGGCACGAGGTGATGCTCATCGGCCGAGGGGCCGGGCACGACCGGCCGGCCGCAGAGCGCGCAGGTCTGCGGCGCGGGGCTGGCGGGCGGTTCGGGCAGGTTGCGCAGGCGGCGGGGGACGACCATCGTGAACAGCGGGCGGCGGGGCGGGGTTGTGCCGTACCGGCCGCGCGAGCAGACAGTGCGGCCTTGCCCCTAAAATCTCGTGATGCGCAAACTTATCAGACCCGCACTGTTCGCCCTGGCGCTGCTGCCCCTGGCAGGCACTGCCCTGGCACAGACGCAGACCACCTTTCGTACCGTGCCGATCCCGGCCGACCCGAAGGTGGCGCCCAAGGCGGTGATCGGCCAGGGCGTGTTCCCGACCGTGCTGCTCAACGGCAAGCCCTTCAAGATGGCGGCCGGCGCAAAGATCTTCGGGACCAACAACCTGATCGTGCTGCACGCCAACCTGCCCGTGGGCGCGGTGGTGCGCTATGCGTTGAACCCCAACGGCGAGGTCCGCACCATCTGGATCCTCACCGACGCGGAGAAGGCCCGCAATCCCTGAGCCTTCGAGTTTTCGCGCGACGGTTTCCCCCGCAGGTTGGATCCGGGGGCTTCGGAAACCGTAGCGAGCGGGTCAAGCTGTGCGCGAGGAGCGCAGGCAGTACGAGTAGTACGACGAGCACCGCAGTGCGCAGATTGGCCCGCGCAGTAGGTTTACGAAGCCCCCGTAACCGCACCGGCTCTAAACCGGCCCCCGGCAAGGAAGTATCTGTGAGTCACAGTCAAGGCAAGAAGCTGTACATCCGCACCTTCGGGTGCCAGATGAACGAGTACGACTCGGACAAGATGGCCGACGTACTGCGGCAAAGCGAGGGGCTCACCCTCACCCAGACGCCCGATGACGCCGATGTCATCCTCTTCAACACCTGCTCGGTGCGCGAGAAGGCGCAGGAGAAGGTCTTCAGCGATCTGGGGCGCGTCAAGCACCTCAAGCAGCAGAACCCCAACCTGATCATCGGTGTGGGCGGCTGCGTGGCCAGCCAGGAAGGCGCGCACATCGTCAGCCGTGCGCCCTATGTGGACGTGGTCTTCGGCCCGCAGACCCTGCACCGCCTGCCCGAACTCATTGAGGCCAAGCGCTCAACCGGCCGCTCGCAGGTGGACATCTCCTTCCCCGAGATCGAGAAGTTCGACAACATGCCGCCGGCCCGCGTGGACGGCCCTACGGCGTTTGTGAGCATCATGGAAGGCTGCAGCAAGTACTGCAGCTTCTGCGTGGTGCCCTACACCCGTGGCACCGAGGTCAGCCGGCCCTTTGAGGACGTGCTCACCGAGATCGCCGATCTGGCCGACCAGGGCGTCAAGGAAGTGACCCTGCTGGGCCAGAACGTGAACGCCTACCGCGGCCAGATGGGCAAGAGCGAGGACTACGCCGACTTCGCGCTGCTGCTGGAGTACGTGCACGAGATCCCGGGCATCCAGCGCATCCGCTACACCACCAGCCACCCCAAGGAAATGACGCAGCGTCTGATCGACGTCTATGCCGAGTACCCCAAGCTGGTCAATTTCCTGCACCTGCCCGTGCAAAGCGGCAGCGACCGCGTGCTGGCCGCCATGAAGCGCGGCTACACCACGCTGGAATACAAGAGCATCATCCGCCGCTTGCGCGCCGTGCGCCCGGACATCTGCATCTCCAGCGATTTCATCGTCGGCTTCCCCGGCGAGACCGAGGACGACTTCGCCAAGACCCTGAAGCTGGTCGAAGACTGCTACTTCGACCAGAGCTTCTCCTTCATCTACAGCCGCCGCCCCGGCACCCCCGCGGCCGACCTGACGGATGACACGCCCCAAGGCGTGAAGCTCGAGCGTCTGCAGCGCCTGCAAGACGTCCTCACCAAGCACGGCAGCGAGATCAGCAGCCGCATGGTGGGCACAGTGCAGAAGGTGCTGGTCGAAGGGCCCTCGCGCAAGGACGCCAGCGAGCTGATGGGCCGCACCGAGAACAACCGCATCGTCAACTTTGCCGGCCAGCCCAGGCTGATCGGCCAGATGGTGGACATGCGCATCACCCAGGCCTACCCCAACTCCCTGCGCGGCGAGCTGGTGACGGTCGATGCGGTGCTGGCCGCGGCCGAGTGAGCCTCACGCCCGAGCCACTGCTTGAACGCCTGAAAGCCGCACCCACCGAGGTGCGGCTTTCTCGTTTGTGCCTGCGCTGGCCGGAGCCCGACACGGCGGCGCTGCGCACGCAGGCCATCAACGCCGCCCTGCCCTTCCTGAACCCCTGGGTCTGGTGGACCGAACAGCCGCTCAACGAGGCGCGCGTGCTGGAGCGCACGCTGGAAGCGCGCGACGCATTTGAGCAGGGCCGCTTCCAGATCTGGCACCTGTGGTCACTGGAGACCGGCGCCTTTCTGGGCGGCATCGACCTGCACAGCTGGGACCTGGATGTACCGCGCTGCCAGCTCGGCTACTGGGCCCTGCCCGACAGCGCGGGCCAAGGCCTGCTGACTGAAGCCTGCCGCTGGGCCGTGGATTGGGCCTTTGCCCAGGGTGTGGCGCGCATCGAGGCCTTCTGCGACTCACGCAACCATGCCTCGCACCGCATGGCGCAGCGCCTGGGCATGCAGCGCGAGGGCATCCTGCACGCCTACACACGCGACATGCACGGCGAGCTGGAAGATGAAGTGGTGTTTGCCATCACGCGCGCCGGGCAGCGCACGTAGGCCGGACAGCGCAGCCGGGCCGGCTAGCGCTCAGGCGGCCGTGCCCATCATCTCCCCCATGCGGATCGCCCCACCCGGCGCCCAGGCCGGGTTGAACTGCATCCAGCCCTTGGGGAAGAGCATCACCACCGTGGAGCCGAGCAGGAAGCGGCCCATCTCCGCGCCCTGCGCAAGTTCGATGGGCTGCTTGTCGTAGCGCCAGTCGCGCACGGCGCCCGGCCGCGGCGGGTTCACCACGCCGTGCCACACCGTGGCCATGCTGCCCACGATGGTGGCGCCCACCAGCACCAGCACAAACGGGCCCCTGGGCGTCTCGAACACGCAGACCACGCGCTCGTTGCGTGCAAACAGGCCCGGCACGCCGCGTGCCGTGGTGGGGTTCACCGAGAACAGCTCGCCGGGCACGTGGATCATGCGCGTCAGCCGCCCGGCGCAGGGCATGTGGATGCGGTGATAGTCCTTGGGGCTCAGGTACAGGCAGGCAAAGCTGCCGTCTCTGAACTGCCCGGCCAGCAGCTCGTCACCGCCCACCAGCGCGGCGGTGCTGTAGTGGTGACCCTTGGCCTGGAAGATCTGGTCGCGCTCAATCGCCCCGAACTGGCTGATGGCGCCGTCCACCGGGCAGATGAAGGGCGCATCGGCCAGCGGGCGGGCGCCCGGCTTGAGCGCGCGGGTGAAGAAGTCGTTGAAGCTGGCGTAGGCCGCGGGGTTGGGCTCGGCGGCCTCGGCCATGTTCACGCCATAGCGGCGGATGAACCACTTGATGACCGACTGCGTGCGCGCGCCGCCCTGGGAGCGGGCCGCCGCCCCGGCCGCGCGGGTCATGAGGCCCTTGGGCATGAGGTACTGGGGCAGGACGGCAAGACGATCGGACACAGCTGAATCTCGGTATGAATGCAACGGCGCGCAGTGTATTGCCGCAGGCACCTGCAAGGCGTGGCGCCAGGGCTTGCGCCCCCCCAACCACCGAGTGGGAGGCGCCATGGCCGGCGGGCGACGCATTGCCGGAACTGCACCACAACGCATGACACGCCACCCGCCGCTGGTGCCCACGACCGTGGCCGACACCGCCGCGCTGTGGTTTGATTCGCGCTCCCGCGCATCAGTCTGGCGGGTGCAGCCCGTCACCCGGATGCACCCCGCAGGCGCCGCGCGCGACGCAACCCGCGACTGTTCCGCCTCACCACCACCGACAGGCCCCGCCACCATGCTCTCGCCGCGTTCCTCCTTTCCTCTGGCTCCCATCACCCTGGCTGTCTCGCTCGCGCTGAGCGGCTGCGCCATCTCCGTGGAGGCGCCGCAGTCTGCGCCCGCCCCGGTGGCTGCACCGGCTGCGGCCCCGGTGGCTGCAGCAGCCCCCGCGGCACCGCGCCCCGCCGCAGCACCCGGTGCGCCCGGTGCCGCGCCTGCTGCACAGACAGCCGGTGCGCCTGCAGCGGCCGCACCCGGCGCCACGCCGCCCGCCGGTGCCGGCGCGCCGGCCCCCGGCGCCCTGCGCCCCTTCGCGGAAGTCAGCCGCGACGCCAAGCGCAAGGACGGCTTCCTGCCGCTGTGGACCAAGGATGAGCGCGTGCTGATCGAGATCAGCCCCGAGCAGCTCAACAAGCCCATGTTCTTCGCCGTGAACGTGATGAACGGCATTGGCGAGCCGCAGCTCATGGGCGGTCTGATGGGCGGCAGCTGGGGCGTGGGCCGCAGCCAGGTGGTGGAACTGCGCCGCGTGGGCAACACCCTGCAGGTGATCGCGCAGAACCTGGCCGGCGTGGCCAAGCCCGGTACGCCGAACGCCCTGAGCGTCGAGCAGAACTTCTCCGACAGCCTGATCGGCAGCATTCCGGTGCTGTCGGCCCCGCACCCCGAGCGCAAGACCTTCCTGGTGGAAGCCAACGCCCTGCTGTTCACGGACATTCCCTACACGGGTGGCGTGCTGGAGCGCAACTACCGCCAGAACTACGCCATCGATGCGCGCAACAGCAGCATCGAGAAGACCTGGTCCGAAGCCGACCGCGTGGCCTTCAGCGTCAAGGCGCACTACGGCACCGCACGCATTGCCACGCCGCAGCCGCCCATGCCGGGCGCCGCGCCGCTCCCCCCCGGTGCGCCGGTGCCCTCCGTGCCGATCACCCTGCCTGATCCGCGCAGCCTGTTCTTCACGTACTACTACAGCTTCTCGGCGCTGCCGGCCCAGCCCATGCGCGCCCGCGCCGCTGACCCGCGTGTCGGCTTCTTCACCACCCCGGTCTGGGACTTCGACAACGAGAAGTCGCCCACGGCGCGCATGCACCAGGTGAACCGCTGGCGCCTGGAGAAGAAAGACCCCAACGCCGCGATCTCCGAGCCCGTCAAGCCCATCACCTTCTGGCTGGACCGCAACATCCCCGAGCAGTACCGCGAGCCCATCCGCCAGGGCGTGCTGGAGTGGAACAAGGCCTTCGAGAAGGCTGGCTTCAAGAACGCCGTGCGTGTGGAAATGCAGCCGGCCGATGCCGACTGGGACACCGCCGACGTGCGCCGCGCGTCCATCCGCTGGCAGACCGTGCCGCGCTCGGCCTACGGCGCCATCGGCCCCTCGCAGGTGGACCCGCGCTCCGGTGAGATTCTGGATGCCGACATCGCCTTCGACGCCAACACCGTGCGCAACCTGCGCCTGTTTGCCACCGAAGCCGCCGGCACCCTGGCCGGTGCCGGCAACGCCAACATGATCCCCGGCACCGCAGCTGGCGAGCAGGCGTATTGCGACATCGGCGCCGCCTCGGCCCACGAGCTGGGCTTTGCGCTGGATGTGCTTGAGTCCCGTGGTGACATCGACCTCGACAACAAGGGCGCCGACCAGTTTGTCTTTGGCTGGCTCAAGGAAACCGCGATGCACGAGGTGGGCCACACCCTGGGCATGCGCCACAACTTCCGCGCCTCCACCATCCACCCGCTGGCCAAGCTGCGTGACCCGGCCTTCGTCAAGGCCAATGGCATCACGGGTTCAGTCATGGAGTACCCCGCGTTCAACCTGAACCGCGCCGGCAAGCCGCAAGGCCCCTACTTCATGGAGACGGTGGGCGCCTACGACATCTGGGCCATCCAGTACGCCTACACGCCCTTCACGCCGGAGCAGGAAGCCGCCGAACTCGCCAAGATCGCCGGCCGCAGCGCCGAGCCGCAGCTGGCCTATTCGTCCGACGAAGAGAACTTCGAGGGCATGGACCCGCTGGTGAACCAGTTCGATCTGGGTGACGATCCGCTGGCCTTTGCCAAGGAACGCTTTGCCATCGTGGAAGACCTCTGGAGCCGCGCGCAGAGCCGCCAGCTCAAGCCGGGCCAGAGCTTTGCCACCCTGCGCCGCCAGGTACAGCGCGGCATGACGGAAATGCGCCGCGCATCAAGCATCACCGCCCGCTACGTGGGTGGCGCCAATGTGGTGCGTGACTTTGCGGGCACCAACCGCAACCCCATCACGCCCGTGCCCGCCGCCAAGCAGCGCGAGGCCCTGCAGACCCTGGCTACCAACGTGCTCTCCACCAACGCGTTCAAGTTCAAGCCGGACTTCGTGCAGAAGCTCACGGCCAACCGCCTTGAGATCAGCGACTCGGCCGCCGGTGGTGGCCAGCCGCTCACCACCGAGTACCGCCTGGCCAATGAAGTGCTGACCACCCAGCGCGCCGTGCTCGCCCAGCTGCTCAACGACCGCACCGCCACCAACCTGCTGGAGAACGCCCTGCGTGACACCGGCAACCCGATGCGCCTGTCCGAGGTGTACGAAACCGTGCGTGGCGCAGTGTGGTCTGAGCTGGCGAGCGGTGCCGACATTGGCCAGTTCCGTCGCAACCTGCAGCGCGAGCACGTGCGTGCACTGAGCGAGCAGCTGGTGCGCCCCGCGCCCAACATGCCGGCCGATGCCAAGGCCCTGATGCGCGAACAGGCCCGCAGCCTGCTGGCGCAGCTCAAGGCCGCTGCCGCCAAGGGCAACCGCTCGCCCGAAGCCCGCGCCCACCTGGCCGAAAGTGCCAACACCCTGCAAGAGGCCCTGAGCGCACCGCTGATGCGCACCGGCGCCTGAGCAGGCACGCAAGGAACCCCGCCCCGCATGAGTACCGTCACCCAGCTCTTTGACGCTGCCAGCCTCTCCAATGCCGAGCTCGCACACCTGTGCGGGCCCATGGACGAGAACCTGAGGCAGATTGAAGCCGGGCTGGACGTGACGATTGCGCGGCGGGGCGCGCAGTTCACCGTGCGCGGCACCGGCATCACCACCGGCCGCGCCCTGCGCGTGCTGGAGCACTTTGCCGGCGTGGCGCACCGCGCCATTGATGTGGAAGAGATCCAGCTCGCAATGATCGAGATGGGCGCCGCCCAGCCCATCAGCATCGATGGCGACGGCACCGAGGGCACCGTGCTGCGCGTGCGCCGCGCGGGCCTGACCGGCCGCACGCCCAACCAGCGCCAGTACCTGCAGCAGATCCTGGGGCATGACATCAGCTTCGGCATCGGCCCCGCCGGCACCGGCAAGACCTACCTGGCCGTGGCCTGCGCCGTGGACGCGCTGGAGCGCGAGGCGGTCAAACGCATCGTGCTCACCCGCCCGGCCGTGGAAGCCGGCGAGCGCCTGGGTTTTCTGCCCGGCGATTTGGCGCAGAAGGTGGACCCCTACCTGCGCCCCCTGTACGACGCGCTCTATGACCTCTACGGCCTGGAGCGCACGCAGAAGGCCATCGACAAGCAGATCATCGAGATCGCACCCCTGGCCTACATGCGTGGCCGCACCCTGAACCACGCCTTCATCATCCTGGACGAGGCGCAGAACACCACGCCCGAGCAGATGAAGATGTTTCTCACCCGCATCGGCTTCGGCAGCAAGGCCGTGGTCACGGGCGACGTGAGCCAGATTGACCTGCCGCGCGGCAGCAAGAGCGGCCTGATCGACGCGCGGCGCATCCTGGTGGGCGTGCGCGGTATTGCGTTTACTGAATTCAATTCCAGCGACGTCGTGCGCCACCCCCTGGTCGCCCGCATCGTGGACGCCTATGCCGAGCACGAGAGCAAGCAGTAAGGCCGCCGGCGCCACGCGCGCCAACGCGGGCCAGGCCAAGGCCAGGGCCACGCTCAAGCCCCAGAAGAGCCAAAAGCCCAAAACGCCCCGGCCGCCCCAAGAGCGCCAGAAGCCGCCAAAGCCCCAGAAGCCACTCAATCTGCGCCTGGCCCTGCAGGCCGCAGACATTGACGACACCCTGCTCCCCGCCCGCAGCGCCCTGCGCCGCTGGGTGTTGCGCGCCCTGCAGGCCGACGCAGAACTCACCCTGCGCTTCGTCGGCCGCCGCGAAGGCCGCAGCCTGAACCGCGACCACCGCGGCCGTGACTACGCCACCAACGTGCTCACCTTTGAATACGGCACCGGCCCAGACGGCCTGCTGCGCGGCGACATCGTCATCTGCCTGCCCGTGGTCATTGCAGAAGCCAAGGCCCAGAAGAAAACCCTGCGCCAGCATCTGGCCCACATGGTGGTGCACGGCACCCTGCACGCCCAGGGGCACGACCACATCGAAGACGACCAAGCCGAGGCCATGGAGCAGCTGGAGCGCCAGATTCTGGCCGGGCTGCGCGTGCCGGATCCCTACGGCGTAAGTCTCGTCTGAGGGCGGCTTATATCGTTACGCCACTCGTGCGTCACTTTTACGTCCCTAACTCGAGACGCCGCTTTCCAGATCTTCACCGATGAGTGATAGGCGAGACTCAGTTCATGGGCTGTGCTCCAACTGATTGCTACAGCTGGGCCACCTCCATATCCCTCTTGAACTGGCGTCACGCCTGGAGTCCGGTCCGCGATCAAGACATGACCTAGGAATTCATCTCCGCGATCGGTCAGTCTGTAGATCGCGACTTTGGTCGTTAGCCCTTCGTACTCACCGCAAACCCTAGAAATTCTGGTTGCTTTGTACTTTCCGTCTGGGGAGGCAATATCTTCAATCCGTCGATCGCTGCATGGCCCGCTGTTTAGGCTATAGATTCCAACGCCAAGCCATGCGACACCCAACACCACCAAAAGAGCACGAACGTATTTCATCGTTCCTAAAACAGCTGGGAATTCCGGGAAATAGGGTCAGGACTTGCCTTTTCCCCACCACAAAATAGGTTGAATTCGGACGAACAAAACGGCCTACACCTTTTGCCGCAGCTCCGCACGCTGCATGCGAAAAATCAGGTATCACTGCAGAAAATAAGATCAATTTCGGACACGCTGAAAAAGGGCAAACGGCAAGATCTACCTTCAAATGCGGCTTATGTGGCCTGCCAGCTTCGTAGATTCCACATCGGCACGCGACGGCCTCGAACCCACTTCAGATGCCGGATACGCGACGGCAGATTTCTCTCCCAGCCAGCACTCAACGATCAGATCTTGCTGTGCTTTGGGGGAGTCTATATAAGAATTGTTAGACGCCGCTTTCATTCAGTGGCCGTTGCTCTTCCAGCAGCCTCATGCCTGCTTCTTTGTCGGCTTCCGACCAAATAATCAAGTGTCGTTCGAAGGCTAAATCCAACATTTCTCTCGTAGGTTCAATCTTAAGTAGATGCCACCAGTACAGTTTTGATAGCAAGGAACTTACGCCATCTGGATTGCCAAAGATCAAACCCAACTCATTCCCTACGCTTCCTTCAGACGCGTAGATGAATTTGTTGCGGATCACCAAGCCGAGACCGTAATGTAATCTTGTGAAGTTTTCCTCGGTAGTTTCTACGATCCATTGTTTATCGGAGGGCGACAGGTGACTGTCGAGCTCTGAGAAGATGCGGTGTACTTGCGGATTCATGAGGGAAATGGGGGAAACGGGGAAATGGGGTCAGAATGGGGAAATGAGTTTCGGGAAATGGGGTCAGGTCTTGCTTTTTGCCTATAGCGGAATAGGTTGAATTCGTCCGCAAGGTGCGGACGGCAACTTGCACCGGCGCGCCGCACTGAAAGAGGCAAAAGGTAAGACCTGACCCTGTACAGACTTGACCCTGAACAGACTCGCTGACCATGAACGGATTCGGATTTGTCGCGCTGCGTTGCTTTGACCAAGCGGTTACGCGTCATCGCGAATTAAGTCTGCAATGCGTCCGCTTGGCAGACGAACTGGCCCTCGTAAAGTTGGGTCGCTCGCCAAGTGCTCATCAAGCAGTTCAAAACACGCTTCTCTATGTTTCTCAAGAAGCGCCGAGTCTCGAGTCTCGTAGTACTCGCCCTCGTCAATGACAGTTAGTTCTTCAAAGTATGGGCGAAGTTGATCGAGCAGATTGACAAGCTCTTCGTGGACAGACTGGGGCGCGAACTGCGTCTTTGTGTACTCCTGAAGGTATAGATCGTCGTCGAACTCAAGACGAATCGGTTCACTACTGGGGTGAGGTTGCAACTCGATTCCCTTCGTTGGTCCCTCGTAGTCCCAGTCCTGCTCGTTCCGCACTCGACTGAGCTTGGCATGGGCGTAGTTGAAGTACTCCGTTGGCCAACCACGGCTTGCCGCGAAACTTGCTGCGGTAGAGAGGGCCGCCTCATAGTCCAAAGGACTCTTCAGTCGGCCTTCGAAATGAATCGTGATTCCCATATGGCGGCTACCGTTTTAAACAGCGGGCGTGGACTGGCTTGCCGCTCCACGCCCTGCTGATTGAATGGTTAGGGCTCGTATACAACATCGAACCCATTTGATGAGTCGTACATGAACCTGCCCGCTAGGCCTTGCCTATTAAGTGCAGACGTCCATGCCGCAGCCAGCACCTGCCCTAGAGCAGCACATAGCTCAGGGGAGCGGCCAGCTGCGGAGTTGTGATGCAACAAGTCAACGTGAAAGCAGTCGAGCGGCACGCCGCCGTCTGACATGGCAAAGCGGGCCACCGGTATGCCATTTGAAATTGTTAGAACCGGAAAGAAGAGCGCCGCATACGCAAGCGATATGAAGTAGTCGCCATGGGTAGCGACCAGACTCTCTGCGGCGCCCAAGTGTGAGCCATAAGACTGCCCCGCTTGCAAAACAAGCTGGTGCCGCACAGCTTCGATTGCGTTGCCTATCGAGTCACTCACCCTAGAGCCCTAACTAGATATAGACCGCAAACCTGCGACACAAACCGGCGCCTGCGGTCCAACCCAAGCCCGTCGCAACCTGCAGATCCAGCAACGGCACGAGTCCGCACCAAATCACTGTTCTCGCGGGCGGTACTCAACGAGTTCACAAACCCTGCAGGCCGCCCAAGTCTATCTGGCGGCTTGGGTGTGCGCGAGCACCGCGGCACTGCTACCCAAGCAGGCGCCAGCCGATGCGCCGCCCTACTTCCCCAGCCCCTGCGCAGCCTCAACCATGAGGGCGAGCGTGGCCTGGCCCTGGGGTTCCTTGGGGTGCAGGATGCGGAAGTGGCCGCCGCGCTCCGGGCGGATGGATTGGATGGGGTCGCCGGCGGCCTTGGCGCGGTCCATGTAGGGCTGCATCAGGTCCCAGAACGCGCCTTGCACGAAGTACTGCTTCACGCCCAGCGGCAGGTGGTCCTGGGGGGTGGCGTCGCGGTAGCGCGCGGGCACCTGCTGCGGGGTGCCGCCCATGAAGGGCACGATCACGGGCTTGCCGCACTCCTCGGCATCCACGCCGATGAACTCGGCCAGGGCGCCGGGCCCGTCGATGGCGACCACGGCCTTGGGCAGCAGCGGGTTGGATACGGCAATCTCGCTGCCTGCAGCCAGCTTGCCGCGCATGGCGCTCCACAGCGCAAGATGCGCGCCGGCGGAGTGGCCGGCCACCAGCAGGCGGTTGGGGTCGATGGGGTAGCGCTGGGCCAGGCCACGCACGGCGTCCACCGCGGCGCCCACGTCACGCAGCGTGCCCGGCCAGCCACCGCCGGCGTCGCCCACCACGCGGTAGCGGATATTGAGCGAGGCAATGCCGCGCTGGGTGAGCGCATCGGCCAGCGGCGCCAGGTCTGTGCTGGCGCCAAACGCCGCGTTCCAGCAGCCGCCATGGATCAGCACCGCCACAGGAAACGGCCCCGGCCCGGCCGGCACGCGCAAATCCGCCGTCTGCTTGGGCTCGCTGCCGTAGCGGAGGGTTTCTGTGGGCGCAGACACCGGCGTGCGCTTGAGCCCCGGCGGGCCATACACATACATGGCATACGCAGACCGCGCATAGGGCCAGGCCAGATAGCCGCCCACCACCACCAGCGCGAGGGCTGCGCTCCAGATCCACTTCGCTTTCTTGCTCAGGGTGCTCATGGGGTGTCTTTGGGGTGGGGTTCGGGCGGAGCGTCACGTGCCGGGGGTGGGGGGAGCGGGGTCAGCGGGCGAATGGGGGTGGAGTTCGCCGCTTGGTCAGTTCGGAATGGGTTGAATTCGGACGCATTGTGCGGATCACGATTTTCGCCGAAGAAGCGCATCAGACAAGCGGAAATTCAGGTTTCGGTTCTGGAAAATAGAGCATTTTCAGCCGTTTTCACGCTGGCAAAAGGCAAGACCTGACCCTGAACATGCCGACCCTGAACATGCCCTTTATCTATCACGCGTCCGCGCGAACGATTTGTTTGGCGTCATGCCGCCTCCAGAGTGCGCGCCAGGATTTCGGCTGGCCACAAGCTGAAGTGACCACAGCCCCCGAACTTTGGGTCTGGCTGATACAGCGTTCCCTGCACTACTACCCGTTTCCCACTGAGACGCTTACAGGCAAGTTCGTCAAACTGAAGGCTACCCATGCCCGTACTGATCCAGATCGAGGACTGATAGCCGGCACGTTGTTCCCCTCTCGGCCAGTGATTGAGCGACACGTCTTCGAACTGGAACGTGAACAGCCCAATGATCGAGACATCTCTGCCGGCCAGAGTGGCGAGATTCTCTATAGCTTCGTTGACGGTAAGGGGTTCCACCATGACGCCTAACGTTTGACGTGAGGGGTGGCCGGAGCCGCGAAGCGACGGAGGGTATTTGCAAGCGCAGCTTGTAAAGCGCCCGTCTCGAAGCAAGCGTTAGGCCTTGGCAATGCGCGGCCCATGCTGGCGACGCGAGTTGCAACTGTCATTGCTGCTCCTTGTGCCAATAGAGATGCTCGTGAATCTCTGCAACAACTGCATCGTCGACAAGCGAGAACTCCAGGTATCCCGAGTGCTCGGAGAAGACCGCGGCCATATTTGCCGCCGGCCTCACCACCGCGAACGCGAACATGTACCGATGGGTTGCTCCATCAGGGAATCTCACCTCGACTGACTTCGCAGGAGAGAAGTCGGTCGCGCCAAGGCCGCGGGCAAGCAGTGCATCCTCAGATCGATTCAGCTTCTTGGCGAGTTCTGGCACCCAGTCCTGAAGGACATCGAACCAAGGGCGGTTGGGAAGGATCATGCGACGTCGACTAGGGTTCTCAAGGGTGACGGGCTGAGACCGAGTTCAAGCGTGTCGACCTCTGGCGGGTTCGATACACGCAAGGGTATTCCTCCGAGGCCTAACGTTTGACGTGAGGGGCCGCCGCAGCGGCGAAGCAGCGAAGGGCACCCACAAGCGCAGCTTGTGGGCGGTCCCTCTCGACGAAAGTGTTAGCCCCAGAAGCGCCACCAGGGTGCTTTGGGCATCTCATTGTTTGATGATCTTTCTTCCAACCATTTTTTTTGGAAAGCCTTGATTCGCTCGGTGCGTTCTTGCAAGTAATGTTGGGAACTGGCTTCATCGCGCAAGAAAAAGAGGCTTCCCCAGCCCCAATCAACGAACAATAACTCTTCGAGCCTTTCGATGCTTCGAAAGGCTTCGATCAAGTCTTTTTGCTGACTCTCAGACAGATCATTGATCGTCAGCCAGACATTTGCTGTGTTTTGTTCTTCGTCACTAGCGATAAACACAACACAGGCTCCTTCAAATCCATAGGCTCTGGTATCGGGGCATTCTTCGACATGGGAACTGTAACCAGTTTCCACTCGGTCGAACATTGGAAGATGCTGCGCAAGAGCGGATGAGAACAATTCAAAGCCGATCTTCAGCGAAGATAACGTTTTCGGGCTTTCCCCTCGCATGTACATGGCGGTCCAGCCCACGCCACCTGGTGCTTTGTGTTGCTCGGAGAACTCAGAAATTTTTCGAAGCTCATTGGCGCAATGCTCCCAGTTCTGCGCCGGAAGAATTTCTATCTGACAGTAGTCATCTTCATGGAAGTAGGCTCGAGTAATGCTCATATGGCTGACGTGGAAGTAAGGGGCAGCCGGAGCGACGTGGAGGGAACCATAAGCGCAGCTTGTGGCTGTTCCGCTCGACTGCGGGGTTAGAGATCATGAGTACTCCTCGCATCCTTCTGGCAAAACTGCGCCAACCAGATGGCGGTACCAAACGCCATTGCCATAAACCAAAAACTTGTTTTGGCACAACGCAGACTCCACCAAGTTCCGCAGCAATGAAAGAATGCTTAGCGCTCGAGATCGAAACAATAACGGATTCAGAGGCGCTGGCGGCATGCCGGGAAGAACAACCTCGCCCAAGTGTTCGCGCCACGAGCGTGGCCGCCTCTCTAGATCTTCTTGAAGGGTCGCCAGAGATGGAAGTAACTCTTCAAGATCGGCTTTCTTGAGTATGAACATTACATTGATAGAAGTGATGTCTATACCTGCGTCACGGAGAGCGTAGCTGTTGAAGGTTGGTGCGAAAACCCAGAAGTACCCGTCGCAGTGCGGCGGGCCAGAGTCGAAGCGGAGAAGACTTGATCGCTCCAAAGGCCACAGAGGGTCTCTCCCTTCGGATGAGAAACCAACGGCGTGTCGCATGATCTCTAACGGATAAGTTCAGCGGTGAGCGTAGCGAATCCGCTGCAACGCCGGGTTAGAAAAGGTTTGCCGCCAATGAAACGAAAGGCTGACACGGCAAGCATGGACGAAAAAGAAACTTTATGCATAAAGGGTTAATAAGCTGAAGAACTTACACAAATTTATTTACAGGCTCTTGGTATATGATGGCACCGTAGTCTAAGCGTTAGCGGTACCTAGTGACTACGCACAAGCCACGACCAGTCACTGCTGTCCAAAGCAAGAAAGCAATGTTCAGGGCGATTACAGCCCATGATGTCACGTATGCTTCTTGATGCGAGTCGCGCGAGCCAAAGAAGCACATGGCTTCTCTTTTCGGCGGCCCGCGAGTGCCAGGAAGGTTTTCTGAGGTGCGGGGCACGATGTAGGCGCAGTGGGAAAGATGAGACGGAATCGAGCCGACTTGCGCTGAGTATTGCATGGGAGTAAGCGACGAAGCTAGTAGGTTAATCAAGAGTGCTGCAGCAACCAAGGTTACGACAGCGATGACCTGTAGCACGATCCACCAACTTGATCTAGACGGTGATGTGTTTGACATGGCTCGCGTTACCGCCTTGCATCAGCTGCGTGTGGCAAGGAAGAAAACTTTATAAGAGAACTGACAAAGTCCATAGCTCGATGGTAGACATGGCATTAGCAAAGGTTTGCTGATAATGAAACGAAAGACTGGTACGGCAAGCATGAACGAAAAAAAGCTTTACGCATAGAAAAAGTGTTGAAACAAAACGCCATGATAACCACGCGCTGAAAGAACAGCAACAGGGGAGTAACGCACCCAGAAAAAAACGTGCTGCGCCTTGTACCGAAAACCGAAAGAACAAGCCTACGAGGAATGCGCCTACAAAAGTGGCAAAGCATGATGTACCGAAAACCGAAAGAACAAGCGGATGAGGAACGAAAGACGAACCAGCCCGCTGCAACGTGTAAAGTCTTTGCGATGGTACGACTTCTAACGTTTGAGTTAACCGGCGTGCGCCAGAGTGGCGGAGCCGGGCAAGAATGAAATGATGCCCGGCGCAGCCACGCCGAAGCACGTCCGGTTGAACGAACGGTTAGGCCGCATGAGCACTTATGCAAGCCACTCTTCAATGAATGCCTCGGCTCGCTTTGACAGCACTACCGGCTGGGGCCCGCCGCCCTCAAGAAAGTCGATCATGCGACCTACCGGCCACATGTTGCTTTTCCCATTGAGGAATTCAATGCCGTGCTCGTCGCCTCGGTAGTCATGCCAATAGCGGGCGATAAGAGTGCTGCCCCGGTAGATCAGGTATTTGTACTCGCCAAAGGACTCACGCGGAGCATTGTCACGCTCAACTCGGAAATTCACATGCTCCTCCTTTGTGGCCTAACGTGGAAGTGAGGGGCAGCCGGTGCGAAGCGTAGGGAACCACAAGCGCAGCTTGTGGCTGTCCCGCTCGACTGTAGTGTTATGCAACCGGATGGCGCTGAAAGGAATGCGCTTCCTTCTCATATTCCAGGAACCATGGTTCGAAGTCTGAGAGGTTGTCTGTTGAGCGGTCGACGATGTCGACAACGACTATGCGGCCATTAAGATTTGCATCAAAGCAGAAAAACCTGTCATCGACTTTGGCGAAGGGAATGCAGGCAGGGTTAACGTCAGTGACAAATTGGAGCAAGCGATGGGCGTACTCGGTGTCTGCATCGAGAAACTCAACCGCTGGGTTGTAAAGATACTTCCCGCTCTGTGCCAAAGAAACAAACCGATCTGGATATGCAAACCCGGGGGGGTAGTGCACTCCCGTGGAACAAGCCGAAAGGCTTGCATCGGAACTTTGACAACAGCTCCAGTATTCCCCGATTTATGTCTTGAGAATTGCTTGAGCCAGGAACGCGGTGCAGGAGCGTAAGTAGCTCTTTCTCAGCCCCCCCCGAAAACGTGGATAGATCGAGTAACCACTCTTCGGGGGTGTGTGCCTCAGCCAAGACGCGGTCGGCCCAACTGACGACTTCTGAAATTTGAACGAGACCATTGACGAGGCCATAGGCAAAAATCTCGGATTGGGTTTTGTGGTCGAGCACAGCGGTCCTAAGCGGCATAACTAGATATAGACCGCAAACCTGCGACATAAAAACGGCGCTTGCGGTCTAAATCAAGCCCGTCGCAGCCTGCAGATCCAACACTGGCGCGGGTTCGCGGCAAATCACTGTTCACGCGAGCAGTACTAAACAAACCCACAAACCCGGCAGGCCGCTGAAGTCTATCTGGCGGTTTGCCGGCGCGCGAGGGGTGCTGCGGCGCCGGTCCTCCGCCCGCTGCCAGCGCCTCCATGTGGCCTGGATGCGCCGCTCTGGCACGCGGCAACCACCGCCACCTGCTCAATATGAATGGCAAACGGCTCACTGCACGCAAAAGCCCCCTCAAGTTGCATGCAACCTGCATCCGCTAACCTTTCTGCCTTCTGAACCACCCGCCGGCCCACCTGCGTGCCGGCCCCCTCCATGCCCGACCCCAGTTCCCCTGCCGCGCGGCGCGCGCCCAAGCTGCCCCGTGGTCCTTCGCTGCGTGAGCGGCTGGTTTCGCTGATCAGCGGCGAGCCGGATTCACGTGAAGACCTGGCCGATGTGCTGGACAGCGCGCACAAGCGCGATCTGCTGGACGATGACGCGCTGGCCATGA
Organism: Piscinibacterium candidicorallinum; assembly: GCF_047549485.1. Classification (GTDB taxonomy): domain Bacteria; phylum Pseudomonadota; class Gammaproteobacteria; order Burkholderiales; family Burkholderiaceae_C; genus Piscinibacterium; species Piscinibacterium candidicorallinum. Next base: position 2,647,126 of record NZ_CP180191.1, read on the forward strand.
TGCATGGCGTGCTGGCGGTGGGTGAGATGACGGCGGCCGACATCATGGTGCCGCGCCAGCAGATGGATGTGGTGGACATCACCCAGCCGCTGCAGCACTGGCTGGACCAGATCATCGAGACGAGCCACTCGCGCTTTCCGGCGGTGGAAGGCGACGTGGATCACTGCGTGGGCCTGCTGCTGGCCAAGGACCTGCTGCGCCTGACGCGCGACGGCAGCCTGGACCTGCGCAAGCTGCTGCGCCCGGCCATGTTTGTGCCGGAATCCCGCAAGCTCAATCTGCTGCTGCGCGACCTGCGGGTGGGCCGCACGCACATGGCGCTGGTGGTCAATGAGCACGGCGAGGTGGCCGGGCTGATCACCATCGAAGACATCCTGGAGCAGATCGTCGGCGACATCGAGGACGAACACGACGAGGTGCAGGCCGACGACGGCATCGTGCAGATGGACGACGGCACCTGGCGTGTGGATGCCGACACCTCGGTTGCCGAGTTCAACGAGTATTTCCATACCGAACTGAGCGACGGCACGAGCACCACCGTGGGCGGCATCGTGGCTTATGAGTTCGGCCGCGTACCCAAGGTGGGCGAATCCGTGGAGATTGGCGAGCTGCGCTTTCATGTGCAGCGGGCGGACGCACGGCGCGTGGACATCCTGCGCGTGGAGCGCACGCCCACACTGGCTGAGCGCGACGCCGGCCAGGACGAACCTGCGGCATGAAGCCCGCGTTCCGCCTGGCCCTGGCCGCCGCGGCTGGCGGCCTGCAGACCCTGAGCTTTGCGCCGGTGGGCGCCTGGTGGCTGCAACCCTTCACCCTGGCCGTGCTCTGGTGGCTGGCGGCCACGGGCGGCGGCCTGCGCGCGGCGGCGCTGGCCGGCTTTGTGTTCGGGCTCACGCACTTTCTCACGGGCTTCTGGTGGGTGTATGTGTCCATGCACACCTTTGGTGAGATGCCCGCCGCGCTGGCCGGCTTTGCCACGGTGGCACTCGCCGCGTACATGGCGCTGTACCCGGCGCTCACAGCCTTTGTCACGCGCTGGCTGGGGCAGCCGCGCGGGCTGAGCGCGCCCGCGCCCACGCGCTGGTCGCCCATTGTGTTTGCCTGCGCCTGGTTCCTGACGGAGTTTCTGGGCCGCGGCGTGTTTCTCACGGGCTTTCCGTGGCTGGCGGCGGGCTATGCGCACACGGACGGCTTGTTCACGGGCTGGGCCACCGTGTTCGGCGTCTACGGCACGAGCCTGGTGATGGCCCTGCTGGCGGGCAGCATCGGGCTGGCGTGGATGCAGCGCGGCCGGGCGACGGTGAATGCCGTGCTGCTCGCCGCCATCGTGCTGATTGTCGGCAGCGTGGCGCGGCCTACCGCCACCCAAACCGCCGCCGCCCCCGACAAGCTCCCCGCCCTCTCCGTGCGCCTGCTGCAAGGCAACGTGCCGCAGAGCATGAAGTTCGAGCAGAGCACGATCATTCGCGCGGCGGAGGAGTACATCGCCGCGACGCGCGCCAAGCCGGCGGATCTGATCGTGCTGCCGGAAACCGCCTTTGCCACCACGCCCGAGCGCTTTGTGAGCGCCTATGAGCAGCTAGCCCTGGCCGCGCGGGACACCGGCAGTACGGTGCTGGTGGGCGCGCCCATCTTTGTGGGTGAGACGCCCTACAACGCCGTGATCGGCTACGGGCCGGGTGGCGAGCGGCTGCCGCTGGCCTACAGCAAGCAGCACCTGGTGCCCTTTGGCGAGTTTGTGCCCTTGGGTTTCCAGTGGTTTGTGGACATGATGAAGATGCCGCTGGGCAACTTTGGCCGCGGCACGGCAGACCAGCAGCCCTTTGTAGTCAAGGGCGTGAAGGTGATGCCCAACGTCTGCTACGAAGACGTGTTTGGCAACGAGATGCGCGACGAAGCGGCCCGCGCGGACGTGCTGCTCAATGTGAGCAACCTGGCCTGGTTTGGCACCAGCTGGGCCATGCCGCAGCACCTGCAGATTGCGCGCATGCGCTCCATTGAGCTGGGCCGGCCCAGCCTGCGCGCCACCAACACCGGCGTGACGGCCGCCATCGACCTCACCGGCCGCGTGCTCGCCGAGCTGCCGCTCAACACCCAGGGCAGCCTGGACACCACCTTGCGCGTTGAAAAGCGCGACACGCTGTACCTGCAGGTAGGCGACTGGCCGCTGCTGGCCCTGACCCTGCTGCTGCTGGCCCTGCGCTTCCGCGAGCGGCGCCAGCAACCCCCGCCGGCTGCCGCCAAGCGCGGCGCCGAGGACGTGGACTACCGCGAGGCCGCGTAGCAAGCAGCATGACGCGCCGCCGTGGCGCACGAGGCGGCGCAGCCGCGGGGCACGAAGCGGCTCAGTCACGGGGCGCCCCAGCCGCCGAAAGTAAACTCGGCGGCTTCCAAGGTGCCCGCCATGCTCACATTCCAAGAACTCATTCTTCGCCTGCAGACCTACTGGAACGACCAGGGCTGCGCGCTCATGCAGCCCATCGATCTGGAAGTGGGCGCCGGTACGAGCCATGTGCACACCTTTCTGCGCGCCATCGGCCCGGAGCCCTGGCGCGCGGCCTATGTGCAGCCCAGCCGCCGCCCCAAGGACGGCCGCTACGGCGAGAACCCCAACCGCCTGCAGCACTATTACCAGTACCAGGTGGTGCTCAAGCCCTCGCCCGAGAACATTCTTGACCTCTACCTCGGCTCGCTGAAGGCGATTGGCATCGACCCGCTCAAGCACGACATCCGCTTTGTGGAAGACGACTGGGAGAACCCCACGCTGGGCGCCTGGGGCCTGGGCTGGGAGGTGTGGCTGGACGGCATGGAGGTCACTCAGTTCACCTACTTCCAGCAGGTAGGCGGCCTGGAGTGCCGGCCCATCACCGGCGAGATCACCTACGGCCTGGAGCGCCTGTGCATGTATCTGCAGGGCGTGGAGAACGTGTACGACCTGACCTGGACGCGCTGGACCGAGCGCGGCGTGGAGCGCACGCTGACCTACGGCGACGTGTATCACCAGAACGAGGTCGAGCAGAGCACCTTCAACTTCGAGCACAGCAACGTCGAGTTCCTGCTGCACCAGTTCAATGAGTACGAGGCGCAGGCCAAGCGGCTCATGGAAGCGCAGCTGGCCCTGCCGGCCTACGAGTCCGTGCTCAAGTGCGGCCACACCTTCAACCTGCTCGATGCGCGCGGCGCCATTTCCGTCACGGAGCGCGCCGCTTACATCGGCCGCATCCGCAACCTGGCCCGCACCGTGGCGCAGAGCTACTACGACAGCCGCGCGCGCCTGGGCTTCCCGATGTGCGGCCCCGGCGGCGGCGTGGCCAGCCAGGCCGCCTGAGACTGAACTGCGGCCTTTCCGGGGCACATCTGGAAAGGCTTTCCGCTTGTCTGGCAAGGGTTTCCAGCCATTTTGGCCTGAAGAGCCGCGCCAATGCTTGATCCAGCTTCAAAGATCCTATGAACGCCCTGCTCGTTGAACTGCTCACCGAAGAACTGCCGCCCAAGGCCCTGAAGAAGCTGGGTGAGGCCTTTGCCGCCGGCCTGCGCGACGGTCTGGCCGCGCGCAAGCTGCTGGCCGCCGGCAGCGTGGCCACCGCCTACGCCACGCCGCGCCGCCTGGCCGTGCACATCACGCAGGTGGCCACCGTGGGCCCGGACGAAGCCCGCCGCGACAAGGTGCTGCCCGTGGCCGTGGCCCTGGGGGCCGACGGCACACCGCAGCCGCCGCTGCTCAAGAAGCTGGCTGCCCTGGGCCTGAGCGAGGCCGACATCCCCAGACTCACCCGCGCCATGGACGGCAAGGCCGAGGCCCTGTTCCACGAATACACCGCACCGGGTCAGGCCCTGGCTGACGCGCTGCAGACCGTGCTCACCGACACCGTGGCCAAACTGCCGATTCCCAAGGTGATGTTCTACGAGCGGGATGACGGCACGGCGGTGAATTTCGTGCGCCCGGCGCACAAGCTCATTGCCCTGCACGGCAGCAGCGTGGTGCCGGTGAGCGTGCTCGGCTTGCAGGCCGGCAACGTGAGCCTGGGCCACCGCTTCCACTGCGAAGACGAGCTCGTGATTGCCAGCGCCGACACCTACGCCAGCAGCCTGCGCGAGCACGGCAAGGTGGTGGCCAGCTTTGCCGAGCGCCGCGCGAGCATCGAGGCGCAGCTCAAGCACCTGAGCCGGGGCGACGAGGTGATTGCGCCGGACGCGCTGCTGGATGAAGTGACCGCGCTGGTGGAATGGCCGGTGGTCTATGAATGCCACTTCGAGCGCGAGTTTCTGGAAGTGCCGCAGGAATGTCTGATCCTGACGATGCAGACCAACCAGAAGTACTTCGCTACCCAGAAGGACGGCAAGCTCACGAACCGCTTCCTGATCGTCTCCAACATCGAGACGACCGACCCGAGCCAGATCATCGGCGGCAACGAACGCGTGGTGCGCCCCCGCCTGGCCGATGCGCGCTTTTTCTTCACGCAGGACAAGAAGCTCAAGCTCGCAGACCGCCTGCCCAAGCTGGCCAGTGTGGTCTATCACAACAAGCTGGGCAGCCAGGGTGAGCGCAATGCGCGTGTGGTCGCGATTGCCCAGGCCATTGCCACGATGCTCAAGGCCGACGCCGCGAAGGCCGAGCGCGCCGCCATGCTCTCCAAGGCCGATCTCGTCACCGACATGGTGGGCGAGTTCCCGGAGCTGCAGGGCATCATGGGCCGCTACTACGCCCTGCACGATGGCGAAGACACCGAGGTGGCCGAGGCCATCAAGGAGCACTACCAGCCCCGCTTTGCTGGCGATGCCCTGCCCGCCACAACCACCGGCACCATCGTCGCGCTGGCCGACAAGCTGGAGACGCTCGCCGGCCTGTTTGCCATCGGCCAGCTGCCCACCGGCGACAAGGACCCCTTTGCGCTGCGCCGTCATGCGCTGGGCGTGATCCGCATGCTGATCGAGAAGGATCTGCCGCTGGCGGTGCCCGCGCTCGTCCAGGCCGCGTTCGGCACCTTCAAGACCGTGGGCGAGACCGCGCAGGCCGATCTGCTCACCTTCGTGTACGACCGCCTCGTGGGTGCGCTGCGCGAGCAGGGCTATAGCGCCCAGGAAGTGGACGCCGTCATCAGCCTGCGCCCGAACCGCTGGGGCGACATCCCCCGCCGCCTCGAAGCCGTGCGCGCCTTCGCTGCGCTGCCCGAGTCCCAAGCCCTGGCCGCCGCCAACAAGCGCATCGGCAACATTCTCAAGAAGGCCGAGGGCGAGGTGCCCGGCGGCGTGGATGCGGCCCTGCTCAAGGAACCTGCCGAACAGGCCCTGCACAACGCCATGCACGGCGCCACACCGATTGCCGACAAGCTCTTTGCAAACGGTGAGTACACCGCCAGCCTGCGCGAACTGGCCAGCCTGCGCGCCCCGGTGGACGCCTTCTTTGACGGCGTGATGGTGAACGCCGAAGACGCCGCCCTGCGCAACAACCGCCTGGCCCTGCTCAAGCAGCTGCACGAAGCCATGAACCGCGTGGCAGATTTGTCGAAACTGGCGGTGTGATGCGATGGCGCAACCGGTGACCTACGTACACGCGGCACCGAGCAGGCCAGCTGTACTCGCGGCGCCGGGAGTTGCATATCGGGCCGTCGTGATCGAGGAGTCGTCGCCGAGCGATGCATGGCGGGACGCTATGGCACAGACGTTGGTCTCAACGGGCTGCCGCTACATGATGGCTTGGGGTCCGAATGCCAGCGTGTGGGATGACGCGGTGGACGGCGCGTGCATTGAACGCAATGGCGATCTCGACGCGGATGACCCAGCCTTCGTGATGACGACGTGGCATGACAGTGAATCAATGAACGACGTGTTCGAGTACTGCAAGCAATTCGCGACACACGTCGCGCTCAGTCCGACCAGCCCGACCTACATCATTCATGTCAGCGACACCGAAAACCGTGACGCTCTGCTAGCCCAATATGAACGCGCCTGAGTCACACGTCGACCCCCTGCTCCTCACCCTGCCCACGGTCCTCACCGGCACGCAGGCCCGCCTGCATGCCTACACGGATGCCGACGGCGCGGCCGTGCGCGACTGCGTGCTGGCCAGCCGCGAGCACCTGGCGCCCTGGATGCCCTGGGTCAAGGACTGGGACGACCCGCTGCAGGGCGAGCGCTATGTGCGCAAGATGCAGGCGCAGTGGATCAAGCGCGAGGACTTCGTCTTCATCATCCGCGACGCCGCCACCGGCGCCTTTGCAGGGGCCTGCGGCCTGCATGAGCCGGACTGGTCGGTGCCCAAGCTGATGATCGGCTACTGGATCTCGCCGGCCTTCCAGGGCAAGGGGCTGGTGACGGAAGCCACGCGCCTGCTGGTGAAGTTCGGCTTCGAGCATCTGCAAGCGCAGCGTCTGTCCATCACCTGCGACGCCGCAAATGTGCGCAGCGCGAACGTGCCGCAACGGGCCGGCTTCACGCAGGAGGCCTACATCCGCAATGAGCGCCGCAACGCCGCCGGGGCCCTGTCGGACACCCTGCTCTTCGGCCTCACGCGCGAGGACTGGCTGGCCCTGCGTGCGGCCGGCTCACCTGAAGTGCTCTAGGGTCTGTTGACACTGCTCATGCGCGCCTTCTACTTCATCCGCTCGCTGCTGTACGTGCTGATCTGCACGGCCTCCATCAGCCTGTACATCCTCGTGTGCGTGCTGTGCTTTCCGCTGCCGGTGAGCACGCGCTACAAGATCACGATGGCCTGGCCCAAGTTCTCCACCTGGTTTGCCTCGTGGTTCCTGGGCATCCGCTGGCAGAAGAAGGGCTGGGACAACATCCCGGACACGCCCTGCATCATCCTGGCCAAGCACCAGAGTGCCTGGGAGACCTGCTTTCTGCCGGGCTACTTCCCGCACGAGCTGTGCTTTGTATACAAGCGCGAGCTGAACTGGCTGCCCTTCTTCGGCTGGGGGCTGGCGCTGCTGGACATGATCGCCATCAACCGCAGCCGCGGCAGCGAGGCCTTCGAGCAGATCGTCACGCAGGGCCGCCGCAAGGCCGCCGAAGGCCGCTGGGTGATCTTCTTCCCGGAAGGCACGCGCACCCTGCCCGGTGCCTACAAGCCCTACAAGACCGGCGGCGCGCGTCTGGCGCTGCGTCTGGGCCTGCCGGTGCTGCCGATTGCGATCAACAGCGGCGAGTGCTGGCCGCGCAATGCCTTCATCAAGACGCCGGGCACCATCACCGTGAGCGTGGGGCCGGTCATCCGCCCCGAAGGCCACACGATGGAAAGCCTCACCCAGGCCACCGAGGACTGGATCGAGGCCGAGATGCGCGTGCTGTCGCCGCACCGCTACGCCCAGCCTGCCCCGGAGGTGCAGACCTCGCGCACCGCCAGCGCCGCCTGACCCAGCGCGACGCGCGCGCGGCAGGTGCGGCCGCCCGCTTCGCAAGGCGCGTGCAATTGCAAGCGGCCGTCGCGCAATCGCTCACGCCGAAAAGTCCGTTTACATCTTGAACGCCGCTGCAGCCGGTTGCGCTGCGCAGGTCTGAGACCATTGGCGCTCCGCTGTACATGCAGCACTTTCAGACCTCAAGACACCATGAAGAAGACCCTTTCGCTCCTCGCCCTGAGTTCCGCCCTGGCCTTCGGCGCCGCTGCCCCGGCCCTGGCCAATGACGTCGGCCCCTACGGCGGTATCGACCTGGGCATCACCGACATCGACGGTGCCGACAGCGAAGTCGGCTTTGGCGCCTTTCTGGGCTACCGCATCAATGCCAACCTGGCCGGCGAAGTCGCGCTGCGCCGCTTGGGCAGCTTTGGCGGTGTGGATCTGAACGCCTTCCAGATCTCTGCGCTGGGCATCCTGCCATTCAACAACCAGACCAGCGGCTACCTGCGCGTGGGCTACGGCTTCAATGACGCCGACTGCGGCGTGGGCCGCCGCTGCAGCGCGGATGACCGTGCGATCTTCGGCTTTGGCCTGCGCCACCAGCTCAACCGCCAGCTGACCCTGCGCGGCGAGTACACCTCGGTGGCCAAGGATGCCGACCAGTTCAACGTGGGCCTGGAGTTCAAGTTCTGAGCATCGCCCGACGCTGAGAAGACGCCCCGCTCGGGGCGTTTTTGCTTTTGTGCCACGCCTCCTGCCGGGCGGGCTGCGACGTGCTGGGCAGCGCCCACCCCGCCGATATACTTCGGGCTTCCCTCCTGGTGCTCGATGAATCCTCTCGCGTCCCCTGAACCCACCCAGTTCGCGCTCGATTTCGGCGCGCAGGACGCCCCTCCCCCGAAAACCGCCGACGCTCGCGACCCGAATGCGCGCCTGATCAGCTTTGGCGGCAACGTGGTCGAGTACACGCTCAAGCGCGGCAAGCGCCGCACCATCGGCTTCACCATCGATGATCGTGGGCTCTCTGTGAGTGCGCCGCGCTGGGTGCTGCTGCGCGACATCGAGCAGGCCCTGCACGAGCGGCAGCGCTGGATTCTGGACAAGCTGGCCGAATGGCAGGCGCGCCGCGCCCGCATGGTGGTGCACACCACCAAGTGGGAGCATGGCACCACCCTGCCCTACCTGGGCCGCACCATCACCGTGGCGCTGGGCACCGGCACGCCGGTCACGCGCCTGCAGCTGGGCATGTTTGCGCAGGAGACCCTGCTGCTGGCCCTGCCCGAGGACGCCAGCGAACAGCGCATCAAGGACGCCGTGCAGGGCTGGCTGCAGACCGAGGCCCTGCGCATCTATGCCGAGCGGATTCCGGTCTTCGAGCAGCAGCTGGGCGTGAAGATCAGCCAGCTCAAGCTGTCATCGGCCAGCACGCGCTGGGGCAGCGCCACGAGCGACGGCAAGATCCGCCTGCACTGGCGGCTGGTGCACTTCGGGCCGGACGTGATCGACTACGTGATCGCCCACGAGCTGGCGCACCTGCGCGAGATGAACCACAGCCCGCGCTTCTGGCAGGTGGTGGAAAGCGTCCTGCCCGGCTTCGAGCAGGCCCGCCGCGCCCTGCGCGACGCCGCCCAGCAGCCGCTGCCGCAGTTCTGAGGGCATTTCGGCGATTTTTTGGCCGAAACAGCCTCATTTCAGGCTGATTTCAAGACAGAAAAACCCCGGGATCCGCACAGCACAAGCGGAAAGCCAGGGAGCGGCATTCCTGCCGATTTCTGTCCGAAAATAATACTTATGCAGCGAGCGCTAGCCAGAACGCGGTCACGCTCACAGCAGCGGCAGCCCCAGCCGCAGGGCCGTGAACACGCCCATGCCCACGCCGATCATCAGCAGCATGTTGCGCTTGATGAGAAACACGGCCGCCGCGGCCAGCACGGCCCAGATGCGCAGGTTCTCCGGGCTGAGCATGAGCTGCCCGCCGCGCACGAAGACCTCGGGGAAGATGATGCCGGCCAGCGCGCAGGCCGGCGCGTAGCGCAGCGCCCGCTCCACCCGACTGGGCAGCTCGAAGCTCGCCGGCAGCACCCAGAAGCTGGCGCGCGTGACCACGCTGGCCACCGTGATGCCCAGGATGGCCACGATCAGGTAGACCGTGGTCCAGTCGATGGCGTCCATGAACGCGTTCACTGCGGCGCCTCGGGTTTCTTGAACGCCGCCGTGGCCCGGTAGGCCACCGGCTCGATCAGCACCGCCGCCGCCACGCCGGCCAGCACGCTCACCAGCAGACCCAGGCGCATGGGCAGGCCCGCAAGGATGATTGACAAGGCGCCCGTGACCAGCACGCCCAGCACCGCCGGCGCGTTGGCCGACAGCGGGATCAGCACGGCCACCAGGGCCAGCACGGCGGCCAGCTCCAGCCCCCACTGCTGCGGAATGACCGAGGCCAGCGCAATGCCCGCCACGCTGGCCACCTGCCAGCAGGTCCAGTTGGTGGCAATGCCGCCCGCCCAGAAGCCCCACTGCTGCGGCGTGCCCTTGGTTTCTGCGTTGCCATATCGGCCCATGAAGAGCACGTAGTTCAAGTCACCCGTCAGGTAGCCGCCGAACAGGCGCTGCTTGAGCGTGAGCCCGGCAAAGTAGGGCCGCAAGCCGGCCGAGAAGATCACGAAGCGCAGGTTCACGATCAGCGCCGTGGCCCACACGATCGGCAGCGGCGTACCCAGGGCCAGCAGGGGCAGCGTGGCCAGCTGCGCGCTGCCCGCAAACACCGTGAAGGTCATGAACAGGGCCATGGCCGGCGACAGGCCGCTCTTGACCATGGCCACGCCCGTCACCAGCCCCCAGGACGCAATGGCGATCGAGGCCGGCAGCATCTGCCGCGCGCCGATCGCAAATTCGTCTCGGTCCAGCGGGGGCACATACTGCGCCGCCCAGGCTGGCAGGGGGATGAGGTTCATGGAGGTGGGAAGCGGCGCGCCGGGCCCGGTGGGCCGCACGCCAGAGGAGGAGACCGCAGTGTAGAAGTGCAGGCTTGCCGGGCGTCCCGGCGGGACCGGCACTCCACCGGGCCGCAATAAACTCGTGGTTTTCGCCGGCCTTGGGCTGTGCGAAGCCTGCAAGACGGCATGCCAAACAATCGCCGCACAACCTTCAAGGGAGCAGAACCATGTCAATGGCCGACCGCGACGGCAAGATCTGGATGGATGGGCAGATGGTGGAGTGGCGCGACGCCAAGATCCACGTGCTCACCCACACCCTGCACTACGGCTGCGGCGCCTTTGAAGGCGTGCGCGCCTACCAGCAGCCGGACGGCGGCGCCGCCATCTTCCGCCTGCAGGAGCACACCGAGCGCCTGTTCAACAGCGGCAAGATCCTGCGCATGAAGATCCCCTTCACGGTGGACGAAGTCATGCAGGCGCAGAAGGACGTGGTCCGCGCCAACAACCTGCCCTCCTGCTACATCCGCCCGCTGATCTGGATCGGCAGCGAGAAGCTGGGCGTCAGCCCCAAGGGCAACAAGGTGCACATCATGGTGGCCGCATGGGCCTGGGGCGCGTACCTGGGTGAAGAGGGCCTGAAGCGCGGCATTCGCGTCAAGACCAGCAGCTACACCCGCCACCACGTCAACATCACCATGACGCAGGCCAAGGCGGTAAGCAACTACACCAACAGCATCCTGGCCAACATGGAAGCCACCGAAGACGGCTACGACGAAGCCCTGCTGCTGGACCCCTCCGGCTTCGTGAGCGAAGGCGCGGGCGAGAACCTGTTCGTCATCAAGGGCGGCAAGGTCTACACACCAGACCTGTCGGCCGGGGCGCTCAACGGCATCACCCGCAACACCATCTTCGCGATCTGCCAGGACCTCGGCATCCCGCTGATCGAAAAGCGCATCACCCGCGACGAGGTCTACATCTGCGACGAAGCCTTCTTCACTGGCACCGCCGCGGAAGTGACCCCCATCCGCGAGCTGGACCGCGTGCAGATCGGCCAGGGCAGCCGTGGCCCGATCACCGAAAAGATCCAGACCGCCTTCTTCGACATCGTCAACGGCCGCAACCCCAAGTACGCCAGCTGGCTGGCGAAGGTTTGAGCCCTCGACCGCCAGGCCGACATGCATCCCTTGTATGCCCTGCTCGCACGCCTTGAAGCGAACGGCATTCATTTCACGATCGGAAGGCACCGGCCGGACACCGTGATGCTGACGCTGACACTCGTTGGAGAGCGCGTGGAGATCGACGTCTTTGAAGACGGCCGAATGGAGGTTTCTCGCTTCACCGGCAACGAAGACGTCGTGGGCGACGCAAGCCTTGTCGACGAGTTGGTACGAATGAACTCTGACTGAAACTGGTAGACCATCATGAGCACCACCACCCAGACCCCCATCGAACTCACCGCCGCCGACCTGCAGGGCCCCGGCGTGGTCTTCTGCCCCAACCCCAAGATGCCGCTGTGGAGCAACCACCCGCGTGTGTTCCTGGACGTCGCCACCACCGGCAGCGCCAAGTGCCCCTACTGCGGCACGGAGTACGTGCTGAAGGCGGGGGAGAAGGTGCACGGGCATTGACATACACCGCCCGATTTGGCTCGACATCTAGCGAAATGGGAGAGCTCGAATGCGCGGAGAAGGTTGAGGCCTGGCCTCAACCTTCCTCAGTCGGCGAAGCTGCGATCAATTCAGGCAGCGGACCGTTACTAGTTGCCTATGCGACCGGCGACGACAAGTTTGCGGTGATCGAGATCCATCGATATCACTACCTTGTGTACGGACTCCCTAACGACGAGGCACTTCAAGGACACCCGTTGTATGGCAAGGGGCTCAGCTACTACTCGGTCCACAGAGTCAGGCACTCGAAGCTGATCGATCAGCTTGAGGTACGAAACGCCGTACACCCGAGGCACGACCGTGCACAGTTTCTCGCCGGCAAAGAGCACTACATCATTACCTTCCAGGATGCGACCCTGGAGCTGGTAATCACAAACAAGTCAGCAGCCGATTTGAAGGTTCACGTGTTCGATGACGCCACCCAAGCTGCAACGGCCTTCGGTACGCGCCTGAGTTGAGCGGTTCGCTCGCACGGCACGAGCGCCGCCCGCTCTCGCGACGGCAGGCGGCACGGCATCCGCGTCGTTGCTCTTGCTCCCACCAGCGTCGATCACACGCATCTAGCCCGAATCACCGCCCATACATCACATAGTCCGCCGCATAGGCCACCTGTCGCGTCTCGCCCCGGTTCGCGGCGGCGCAGGGCGCTGCGGGAGCGACACCACCACTGGTGTTCAGGCGCTGGATGAAGTTCACGCCCTGCAGCACACCCGTACCCATCGCGGGTTCGGCGCGCACCAGTTGCAGGGGGATGTTGCCGGGCTGGGCGGGCGCCACGGCGACCTGCTTGCCGGTGAGCTTGGAGCCGTCCATGTGCTCCCAGGTGGGGCCGCCGTAGTACTTGCCAACAACCTTGCCGTTGGCGTCCGTGAGGTCGGCCTTGGGTACCACGAAGGCCCAGGCGAACTGGCCGGGCATCTGCGCATTCTCCCGGCACTCATAGGTGATGTCGCCTGCGCCGCGGGTCCAAAGCTTCTGCATCTCGCCGGCCGGCACACGCACGGCCTCGGGCAGGGCGGCGTTGTCCACGCGCGGGTCGGCCATCATGGGCGTGCTGGCGCAGGCGGCCAGCAGCACGGGGGCGGCGGCCAGCGCCAGCAGGGCGCGGGCGGACGGGCGGGTGTGGAGCTTGGTGGTCATGGTGGGCCTCTCGTGATCGGTTGAATGAGCGGCAGGCCCCAGCCTGCCGCCTCACGAAAGACCCTTACGCACGGCGCAGCGGTTTGGATGCAGCGCATCGCCGCGAGCCGCATCCAGTAACTAAATCTCCAGCTTGCCCAGCGACAGGATCGGCCCAGTGGGCGCGCCGGTCTTGGAGCCGCCAGCAGGCTCCAGGCTCACGGCAAAGGCCGCGGTGTTGCGCAGCAGCTCGGCACGCACCACGGTGGTGGCGCCCTGGGCGGCCACCAGGCCCAGCGAGCGCGGTGCGCCCTGCGCGGGCACGGCCCAGAGTTCGAGCGCGCGGGTGGCGTCCACATTGACGCCGCCCACGGGCCGCAGCACCAGGGCCTTGCCGTCTGCGCTCACGCTGGCCACAAAGCTGGCCTGCATGACGCTCGCCGCCTCGGGGTTGGTACCGAGCACCACCACGATGGGCGGCTGAGTGGGTTGCGGCTGGGCGATCAGCACGGCCAGGGCGATGGCCGCCGCGCCGGCGAGACCCGTGGCGCCCTGCCAGAGACCCAGGCGTTGCCACCAGCGCAGCGGCGCCTGAGCTGCAACCGACACCGCACCAAACAATTGCTGCTCAATGCGCTGCCACACGCGCGGCGACGGCTGCACCGGCGTCACTGTGGCCGCGAGTGGCACCAGGCGGCGCTGCCAGCGGGCCACGGCATCCTGCAGCTGCGGGTGGGCGGGCAGCAGGGCTTCAAAGCGGCGGCGGGCGCCACCGCGCAGGGTGCCCAGCACGTATTCGGAGGCGAGGCGATCGGCGAGTGGGGGGCGGCTGTAGTCCATCAGCTCACCGCCTTCTCTGTTTGCGCCGCCCGCTCCAGGCAGGCCTTCAGGGCCAGCAGGCCGCGGCGCACCCAGCTCTTGACCGTGCCCAGGGGCTGGCGCAGCTGCTCGGCCACCTCGGCATGGCTCAGGCCCTCGTAGAAGGCCAGGGCCACGCTCTGCTGCTGCTCGCGCGTCAAGCCGGTCACGCAGCGCTTCAATGCTCGCGCATCCGCCGCCTGTTCAAACAGCTCCATGGGGCCGGGCGCGTCGCTCGCCAGGCCGGCGAGCAGGTCGCCGCCGCCTTCGTCGTCGTCATCGGCATAGCGGCTCACGGTCTGCGGCTCTGCGTCGCGCCGCCGCAGGCTATCGATGGCGCGGTTGCGGGCGATGCTGGCCAGCCAGGTCATGGGCTGGGCCAGGCTGGCGTTGAAGCTCTGCGCAGCGCGCCAGACGTTCACATACACCTCCTGCAGCACGTCTTCGGCGGCGTCGCGCTCGCGCACGATGCGCAGCACCACGCCCAGCAGCGGGCTGCTGGTGAGTTCGTACAGGCGAGCAAAGGCCTTGCGGTCACTCAAGGCTGTGCGGGCGAGCAGATCGGCCAGTTCGTGGCTCTTCTGGGTCCAGTCCGTGGCCGGCTGGGGGCTGGGGGATGCGGGCATGAATCGATTCTATGGACGGGAAGGGATGAACGGCAGCGCACTGCCACCCTGCCCTCTACGCGGGCCGGGCCGGATTGGATGCAGCGCAACCGATGCCGCGCGCCGGGTGAGCTGCGTTGTCCTACATACAATCCACCCACGATGAACGACCGCGCCCCCACCGCCGCCCCAGACGCCAGCGTCTCCCTGTCCGGGCGCCGCCCGCAGCGTGAGTTTGTGCTCACCTTGAGCTGCCCGGACGCCAAGGGCATTGTGTATGCCGTCTCGGGCCTGCTGTTCCAGGCGGGCTGCAACATCATTGATTCGCAACAGTTTGGCGATGTGCAGAGTGAGGACGGCACCGGCCTGTTCTTCATGCGCGTGCACTTCGAGGCGCCCGAGCACCTGGCCAGCATCCAGACCCTGGACACGCTCTTCAGAAGCGTGCGCGACCAGTTCCGCATGCAGGCCACCTTTCACAGCCTGGCCGCGCCCACACGCGTGTTGCTGCTGGTGAGCAAGCAGGGCCACTGCCTGAACGATCTGCTGTTTCGCTGGAAGACGGGCAACCTGGGCGGCCCGCAGGGCGTGGAAGTGAGCGCCATCGTCTCCAACCACCCGGACTTTGCGGACTTGGCTGCCAGCTACGGCCTGCCCTTTCAGCATCTGCCTTTGGCCGCTGGCGCAAGCGCCGAAGCCAAGCGCGCCCAGGAGCAGCGCATCGAAGCGCTCATGGCCGAGCACCGCGTGGAGCTGGTGGTGCTGGCGCGCTACATGCAGATTCTGTCGCCCGAGTTCTGCGCCACGCTCGCGGGCCGCGCCATCAATATCCACCACAGCTTTCTGCCCAGCTTCAAGGGCGCGCGGCCCTATGCCCAGGCCCATGCGCGCGGCGTGAAGATGATCGGCGCCACCGCCCACTACGTGACCGGCGATCTGGACGAAGGCCCGATCATCGAGCAGGATGTGGAGCGCGTGGACCACAGCCTCTCGCCCGAGGACCTCGCCGCCATCGGCCGGGACGTCGAATGCCGCGTGCTGGCCCGCGCCGTGCGCTGGCATACCGAACACCGCGTGCTGCTCAACGGGCAGCGCACCATCATCTTCCGCTGACAGGACACTCGACCATCATGAGTCGCCCGCCCGGCAACCTCTTCACCACCGCTCTGGACGTTGAAAACGCCTTCTACGAAGCGCTCGAGCGCAGCGACGTGGACGCCCTCATGGCCCTGTGGGCCGACGACGAGGAGATCGTCTGCATCCACCCCGGCGGCCCGCGCCTGGTGGGCTTCGAGGCCGTGCGCGCCGCCTGGCAGGAAGTGCTGGGCAACGGCAGCCTGAGCATCCATGTGGTCAGCCGCACCGTGATGGCCAATCTGTCCAGCGCCGTGCACCACGTGATCGAGCAGGTGGAGGTGCAGGTCCGCGGCGAGATCCAGCGCGTGAACGTCGCCGCCACCAACGTCTTCTTCAAGACCCCCACCGGCTGGAAGCTCGTCGCCCACCACGCCAGCCCGGCGGGTGAGGACGTGGATGAGGATGTGCAGCAGCGGCCGGCGAGCCGGGCGTTGCATTGAGACGTGCATCACATCCATCCAGCACTGAATCACCAATGGATTTCTCAGAGTTCGCCAGCGATGACGCGGCCATGCAGTTCGCGATCGAAGAGGCGCAGCGGACGCTGCCGACGTTCTTTGAGCATTACGCCTCACCGCGTCCGGGGCAGCAACACTTTCTACTCAAGGTGAAGTTTGAGCACGATGGCGCGATCGAACACATCTGGATCGCCGACATCGACCCCTCTGTTTCCCCTCTGGAGGGCACGATCGCCAATGAGCCCAGCATCGGCGGCCTTCAATATCTCGACCGCGTGACGTTTCAGCCCGATCAGATCACTGACTGGATGATCATTGAAAACGGCTCGATGGTTGGCGGCTTCACCAGTCAGGTGGCGATCAGCAGGATGAGCGACGCACAGCGACGCGAATATTTGGCTTCGCTGCCTTACCGCGTTCCCGGGTACGAGTGATGCTGCGCCCGCGCAGCCTGACACACGAGATAAGCGGATTCGCCTTCCCGCTTGTCCCATGCGCCTTTCCAGCCACTTTGCCTTGAAGATCAGCCACCAGAGCCATTCTTGACTCCCGCATGCCCCACCGCACCCAGCCCACTCAACCCCTTCACCGCCCCCTGCGCCTGAGCGACCCCGCTGCGCCCTGGTGGCTGCCGGGCGGGCATGCGCAGACCATCTGGCCGGCGCTGTTTTCGCCTGCGCCTACGCTGGCCCTACGGCGTGAGCGCTGGGAGTGGAACGATGGCGACTTCGTGGATGCCGACTGGGTGCAGCCCGAGCCGCGCGAGGCCTGGGCGCCGGTGCTGGTGATCTTTCACGGGCTGGAGGGCTCGTCCAAAAGCCACTACGCCCGCGCGATTGCGCACGCCGCCACCCGCGCCGGCCTGCGCGTGGTGATCGTGCACTTTCGCGGCTGCAGCGGCGAACCCAACCGCCTGGCGCGGGCCTACCACTCGGGCGACGCCGACGAGATCGAGCGCGTGGCGCAGCGCCTGCACGCCAGCTACCCAGTGGCGAGCCTCTATGCCTGCGGCATCAGCCTGGGTGGCAGCGCGCTGGCCAACTATGTGGCGCTGCGTGGCGAGGCGTGTCTGTTCAGCGCCGCGGTGGCCGCCTGCGCGCCGCTGGACCTGGCCGCCGGTGGCGCCGCCATCAGCCAGGGCTTCTCCATGGTCTACACGCGCATGTTCCTGCGCACGATGAAGCGCAAAGCCATGGAGAAGCTGGCGCGCTTTCCCGGCTTGTTTGATGCCGCCAAGATGCGCGTGGCGCGCGACCTCTACGACTTCGACAACCTCTTCACCGCGCCCGTGCACGGCTACCGCAACACCGAGGACTACTGGGCCCGCGCCAGCGCCAAGCCGCATCTGCGCGGCGCCACAAAACCGCTCTTGCTGGTCAACCCGCTCAATGACCCCTTCGTCCCCGCCGCCAGCCTGCCCAAGCCGAATGAAGTCTCCCCCGCCGTCACCCTGCACTACCCCAGGCACGGCGGCCACGTGGGCTTTGCCACGGGCGGCATGCCCGGCAGGCTGGACTGGCTGCCGGCCATGGTGCTGGATTACCTGGGCGTGAAGTAGAGGCTCGCGCATGGATGCCATCGTCCTGGCCGCCATGAAGAAGTGGCCCAACGTGCCCCACTGCCACGGCTGGCTGCGGCTGGACGCCCTGGGCCGCTGGCGCATGGCGCGCTTTGAAGGAGACTTTCCGGGCGACGTGGTGCGCCACCAGGGCCTGGCCGACTTCATCGCCCGCAACTACCAGCCCAACGAACGCGGCGAGTGGTATTTCCAGAACGGCCCGCAGCGCGTGTACGTCAGCCTCGAATACACCCCCCAGGTGCTGCGCCTGGCGGATGGCGCGAGCCTCGCGCTCCTCACCCACGGCGGCCTGCGCGTGGAGCGCGATTGGCAGCACGCTGGCGCCTGGGCGGATGAAGACGGCCACGTGCTCATCGACACCGAACACGGCGTGGGCGTCATCGACGCCCGCGACCTCACCGCGTTTGTAGGGCGGACGGAAGCGGCGGGGCTGATCGACAAGCTTCAGCCCATTGCCCGCGCCGAGGTGCCGGCGCGGTTTGGGTTTGTGGCGGTGCCAGCCAAGGCGGCAGCGGGCTGAGAAGGCCTTTCCGCTGAACCCGGGGTTTCGCGGAGCACTGCTCCGCGCCGGGTGAAGGTGAAGCCGAGGCAACACCGCTTGGCCGTGGCGCAACGACGATCGCGTGCAAGCGATCGGCTACACAAAGGCTTTGCCACTTTTCTGGTAAGGACGTTCAGCCGATTTACTCTCAAGACGCGCTTGCAGAGCCGATCTGCAAAACTGCCACACGCCCGACCCACCATCCATGCGTCTTTTCAAGTCAAGGTGCCTGGAAAGCCGCAGGGGGCAGGCGATGCGGCCACTACGCCCGCTGCTAGTACAGCGAACCATTTCAAGACTGATATTCCCAAATCTCTCAAGCTACTTGGGTTTCATATCGCTTAGCACACTTGACGCCAGGAGAGCTTCAATCGGATATAAAAAACCCCATTCCTTAGAAAAGACCGTTCCCACCGTTCGCTCTTTAAATGCCTTGCTGGCTTCGTCAATGCGCTTCGCACATGTCACATCAGCGGCAGTTTCAAGCTGTCCCGAATAGTGCTCGAAGAACGCATCACGAAACCGCTCAGAGTGCTTTATGTAAATACCACTTGCACGTTGACCAAGCCCGAGACCCAGCAGTATGCCAAGAACTAAAGATAAAACCGCAACCAGTAAAAATCGATACATTCTTGTCTCCTATTTCTTTGGCCCACCCGATAGACACAGTACGAGCTGTGCTTTGCAGCGATTTATCTGTAATGGATTGGTCTCATCCGCCTCAATCAAGCATGCTTTTTCAACACAATCGCAACACGGTTGATTTGACCCGGGACGACCGCAAGCCCATGTCGTAATCTTCTTGCAACACCAACGTCCGATCGATCCCTCTTGGCTTTCACAACGTTTATCAACGCACTTTTCAACCCACTTGTCATAGTTTTTATCCCGACCATCAGGTAAAGGCGGATCAATTGGTGGATTAGGACACTCTGCAGGATTCGGGCAGATCGGAGGGTTGCTTGAAGATAAATTTGCAGGACTAGCTAGATTTAAGCGTTTAGCTTGAGCGTTAGAAGATGCCAGCGAGGGCGGGAAATCGTTCGGATTCGAACTCGAAAGAGAAGCTCTCTCGCCCGTTGCACTATATATCACAGTCAACTCTTGCTGGATTTGATTATTTATGCGGGTAACAAGCGAATTCAAAAAACCTCGCGGGGTATAACTGAAAACCGAGGCAACACCTGAACGGCTCTCGGTTTTTGTCTTACCCTCCACCGTGTAAGTGATCGAGGTAACAACACCCACCGATCCAGCTCGAGTTGCATTTCTTTGTATCAAGTCTCCGTTGGAGCTGTACTGATTGACTATACGAACCTTTTCCCCCGCCACCGTCGCCCCCGCCGGCGTCTCCCGCTCCACAATCGTCACCGGCAACTGCTGGCTGTTGTAGCTCCACCCCGTCGACGGAATCGGTTGGCTCATATCCCGCGCCGCGCTGAACTTCGCCGCGCCCGTGGCATCGGTCGTGGTGGTAACGCTTTGGCCGGTCAAGTTGCCGTTGCTTGCATACGTGTAGGCGGTGAGCTTGTTGGGCTCGGCGATGCGGGTGGGCAGGTTGAAGGTGCCGTGCCATTGGGTGCTGACCACGCGGCTGGCGCTGGCCAGGGCCGGGCGGGTGGTGCTGCCGGCGAAGCTGGCCGGGAAGGTGGCGCGCTCGGTTTCGCGGCCACGGGTGTCGTAGATATAGAAGGTCACTGTGCCGTCGTGGGCCACTTCCTTGAACTTCTGGCCCCGGGCATTGGCCCCGCCGGTGGCGGCGGTGCCGTCGCCCCACACGGTGCTGGCGGCGGTGCTGCCGCACAGCGGGCAGGGGGCGGTGACTGTGCTGGGGCGGATCACCCCGCCTGCAGCCTCAAAGGTATAGGTGCGCGTTGAGCCATCCGGCGCGGTGATGTAGGTCTGGCTGCCGCTATACCCGGTGGTGCCGCCGTAGCTGAACAGATAGCGCTCGCCGCCGCGCTCGCTCAGGGTGGCGCGGCCCTGGTCGTCATAGCTGTAGTTGTTGGTGCGCACGCCGGCTTCATCCGTGATGCCGGTCAGGTGGTTGGGGAAGCGCGTGTCTTCGTAGTGGTAGCGCTTGACGGTGCCGTCTTGCCAGGTGACGGTGGTCAGGTTGCCCTGCGCGTCGTATCCGTAGCGGATGGGTGACTGGGCGGTATTGAGAGTGCCGTCTTTGACGGCACCCGGCGGCACGAGCTGGACCATGCGACCATCGGAGTTGTATACGAACCTAAGTTCGCGCCCGAAGTGGTTGCGCACGCTGATGAGCTGGCCAGGCTGGGCGGTGCTGGTGCCTGTGAGGTAGCTGGCCACCGGCGTAGCGCTGGTGCTGTACGTAAGCGTGGTCGTCCAGCCGTTGCGCTGGCGGATGGATTGCAGAAAGCCAAAAGAGTCGTAGGCCTCCACGGAATTGTCTTTAGCGCTTCTATATTGCCAGCCGACCAACTTCCCAGCTGTATCGCGGAGTTCGATTAGACCATCATGCGTGGCTACCGTGGTTGATGGAAGCCAAACGCCGGCCTTTTTTGTAAACCTGACAATAGCCCCTTCCGCACGGAAAGCAAGGACAGTACCTATATCTGCCCCTCGAGGCTCCTCAACGACTTGCAAGCTCACACCGAACGAATGAGACCAGTAACCTGGCTGGCCGAAGCCAGACCACATCGGTACTGAATTCAAGTAACGCCGCGTAAAGCTCAGCGGAGCCGCTCCAGCCCCCTGGTAATCAGTTTCAAACAAAATCTTTGAACCCATCGCCGGAAACACTGGGTTTGCAACAGCAGAGCAGGCTAGTGGCTCGATGCGATAGCACCATTTGACGTTCGGGCTAGGCTCCCCCGCATCAGGCGCATAGCCAACTGGGCAATAAAGGTTACGGTATCGCCTCATCGTCAGAACAGCCGACGTCCGAGAAGGTCCGCAAGTCCAACGGGTGGCTCCTGGAGGCCAATCCCATAGTGAAGCCCCCAAACTCAGAGATCGAGACTCCGAGTACACAATGCCAGGGTGAAAATACATCGATCCAGTTGGAGACCACCCATTGTCCGACGTTACAATATACGCATCACACCTATTGTATGGAATCTCAGGTGGGTTTGCTGGCGTATTTAACTCACCGAGAGCGCAACTAAAAACATCACTCTCCGAAAGCCTTCCAAAACCGCCAGCACCATCACACTTTGGAGTAGATTGATATAACCAAGGCCCAGGTATGGGCTTAGTACAATCTAGTTCTCCACTTTGACAGCGCAGGTCAATAGACGCTTGGGCAGGGCCACTCAGAAAAAGCCCCGCGAGCAGCGGTAGAAAATATACAAACCTGCACAGTAGTTTTTTCATACCCCCCTCCGGAATACATTCGCCCAGGCCAAAAACTTGTCTTGATGCGCAAAAAACTGCACGTCCGACCGAATTACGTATCCAGCGAGCGATGCGCTCAAATAGCACCTTTGCGCTTTCTGACTGCGAGTCACTCGTTGGTCATCTTATTCTAGCCGTCAGATGCTACCGGCTACTTCTTCGATGGACTATAGCTCGAATACAGTATTCACTTGCGTTCTTGCTGCGCACGTTGCTTCAATCGTGTCGACGTCTGTATCTCTGTGTTTGGACACATTGAAGGCATCACTGAGTGGCTACTCGCAGTTCCTCGTGCGGCGTTTGGTGCTGCGCAATTCGGCATTAGGCGCTCTCAAGCGACTGTTCGCCCAATGTGATCGGCAAAGCGCTAGTTGCGATATGGAAGCGTTGCTAATCAGGCGGAGCACATGCATTGGGGTCTCGCCCTTTGACACCAGCCGTCTAACACGCGGCACAGACAGCCCGAACTCGCGGGCCACCGCGCTCACGCTGTGCTCGTAGCGTACGCATTCCACCACGGCCTAGTCGCGGGTCGCATGCCTGACTTGAACGTCGCTGACGGCAATCACAACGGTCTGGACACACCCAGCTTGACCCACATGAAGCGATGTTCCCCTGCAGGTCATTGACTCGAATGTAGCTAGCAAGCCTTTGCTTTGCTGCAATCCAAGAGGCCACTCCGCTTGTCTGGCGCGGTTCTTCAGGCAATTTCCCCTGAAGACGCGCTTTCAGAGCCGATCTTCAAAAGCACGCTTGGACAACCCCAATACGGGTGCGGTTCTTCAGATCAAAGTGGCTGCCAAGCCGGACGGGACAAGCGCGATGGTCACTGCGCCGTCTCGCGCGGAGGGCAGGCCGACTCCAATCCATGGAACGGCGAGTCGAACGGCTCCCTGGGTCTGCCAGCACGACACACTGCGGGCCGCTCAGCACAGCACCCGCACAAAGCCCACCGGCTTGATCACCCAGGTCATTCCGGTGGCGGGGTTTGGTAGTAGCGCACGTTGGCTTGCTGCTCGGGGCGCAGGCCGATGTATGCGCCGTAGCTGCACGCCGTTTGCAGCGCGGTGCATGCCTGGCCCGCCTTCTTGCTGCACTCCTCCACCGCTGAACGCGATGCTTCGGAGTGCGAGAAGCCCCAGAGCACGTAGCGAAAGTCTGCCGGCCCTGCGGCCACGGCGATGCAGGTGTTGTGGGTACGCATCCGCACCTCGCAGCGGTCGCCGCCCGCGGCAAGGCAGCGCTCGATCGCCTGCGCATCTGCCTGCTCCTGGGTGGTCGCGCCGGCTGCCAGCCCATACGCTGGGCCGGAGCCCGCGAGCGCCGCGGCGGCGAAGCGGTTCTCAAATGTCTCAAAGCGGCGCCGCTGAACCCGTACGTCGTCCGCATCGGGGTGCGTCGCATCGCGCGCACTGGCGTTGGGCAGGCAGTGCGCCTGCTGCCAGGCGCCGGGCTTGTCGCTGACGCGCAGCAGCACCGGCATGCGCCCTGCGCCGCAATGGTGAACGCCGGGCACGGGGGCTGCCGCGGCGCCGGGGGTGTGCTCGTTGCCGTACACGGCACCTGGCTGGCGCCTGAGCGCGCGCCCTGCACTGGTCACGCGTTCGCACACGGTTCGCACCAGTTCGCAGGGGCGGCCCTGGGTGCCTTTGCCGCCTTCGCCGCCTTGCTTTGTGCATGCAGACAGAAGC
Organism: Piscinibacterium candidicorallinum; assembly: GCF_047549485.1. Taxonomy (GTDB): domain Bacteria; phylum Pseudomonadota; class Gammaproteobacteria; order Burkholderiales; family Burkholderiaceae_C; genus Piscinibacterium; species Piscinibacterium candidicorallinum. Next base: position 2,670,423 of record NZ_CP180191.1, read on the forward strand.
CCCGCTTCGAGTTCACCCCGATCGCGGTCGCCCAGGCGGGCGCCATCCCAGCTGGAGCCCCAGATCAACCAGCCGTCTGGAGCTTTCGCCAGCGCTATGCAGCCGTTTCGGGTACCGGCGTTGATCTCGCAGGCCTTGCCGCCCGCCGCGCGGCACGCTTGCAGGGCGTGCGCATCGGCCGCGGCTTGGCGCGCGTGCCCCGCGGCCAGGCCATAGACCCCCGGCTCAATGCTGGTGGCCAGGGCGTTGTAAGTCACGCTCAGCCACTCCCAGGTGGGTGGCGCAGGCGGGGCCACCCGCGCGGGGGCAGCCCCATTGCCGGGCTGCTGAACCCAGCGGCAGATGGGAATGGGCGCCACCCCGTTGCTGCCCGGCCAGGTACCAATGCGCACCTCGCCGGGGCTGCCGGTACAGGGGTGATCGGCCTTCACCCCCAGAGGCAGCCCGCCTGCGGCGCAGGCCAGCGCAATGATCGCCACCCGCGCGATCGACAGGCGGCTCAGGGCCCTACACGCACGCTTCAACGTCCACTCCTTCATCAGCATCCCTTGCAAATTCATGTGCACGCACCACACATCGCGTGGCGACAGGGTGCCCGCTGCTGCAGCCGCGCCCCCGCAATGCAGCAGACCGAGACGCAAGACCGTCTTGTGCACCCGGCCGAACCGCGGCGTGACCGCGACCGACAACGGTCTGCTCGATCCAGCTGCGGGCGAGTTCGAAGCGCCCGGCGCGTCGCATCCTACTGAGCACCGCAGCGGGAGTTCGATCCCCCGGAATGGGCACCTCAGCGCCGAATCGTCGCGCGAAGCACGGGGGTGTGATGCGCCGCATACCCTATTGGGCAGTTGGGCGATGCGCCGCCGCCGGCAGGGAAGGCTCAGCATGCAGACCGGGGGCCTCTGAAGCGCACTGCCCCCTTTGCGGCCAACACGTCTTGGCGTGTGTGGGTTGCGCGCAAGCAGCGCGGTTGCTAATGAGGCTTGAGCCGACCACAGGCGCCGAGGTGCCGGCGCTGTGGGTTCGTTGCAGTCCCGGTGAAGGCAGCGAGCTGCGCGGGATGTGCCGCTGACTCGAGGGGTTTGCGTCGCACCGCTTCGCGCCGGAGGAAGATGGCCCCGCTCAAGGCCATGCAGTAGCTGGCCGCGGTGCAACGACGATTGCTTGCACGCCATGGACTACGCGAAGGCTTGGAAACCTTCGCACCGTGGCCGCCCAAACACGTCTTTCCGCTGATCTGGCGCGGTTCTTCAGGCGATTTACCCTGAAGACGCGCTTGCAGAGCCAGTCTTCACCTTAGGCACGCTCGACATCCGGTATGGGTGGCCGCCTGCAGGGTTGGTTGGCAGGTGCTGGGGCGCGGCACACTTGCCGCCGCTAGATGTTGCGGTGGCAAACCAAGATGCACGGGGCGCTCCGGCCACAGCCTCAGGCGCGTGGCAAGCCGCTTGCAAGGCGGTGCCGTACGGCCGGCTGCGGCTGGGCCGGTTCGCTCAGCCGCGCGATGAACCACCTCGCGCCGGCTTGCGCGCCACCACTTTGCGCGGCGGGCGCACATAGGTTGAGCGGCCGATGAGTGAGTGCACGGGGCACACCTCAAAGACGCCGGTTCCCACCAGAAACAGTCCGATCCAGCCCCAGGGGCCGATCCAGCCCGCCAGCGCGGCCAGCGCCAGCACCGTTCCGATCGCGATCCGGATGATCCGGTCGGCACCGCCCACATTGCCATCGATTCGCATGGCCGTTCCTTTGTCGATACATCACAGACAGGAAACGGGGTCTGGCGGCCGGGTGCAGCAGAGCGCTGCGCGTGCATCTTAGGTGGTGGTTGCGCTGCTCAGGGAAATCATGCGCAGACTGAGGTTTGACACGGCTCTTCAAGCCAAAGTGGCTGGAGATCCGCGCCAGACAAGCGGAAAGCACTTCGGACCGTACTAGCGCTGCCGCTCGCGCTGCTCCTCGGTCATCTCGCCGCGTTTCTTCAGCTCCTCATCTTCGATGCGCTTGGCGTCGCGCATTTCGCGCAGGCGCGCGTCGATCTGGCTTTGGGTAATGGCGTCCAGCCCCGGGGTCTTGCGCGCGGCTTCCATGGACTGCAGCGCAGCGCCGAAGGCGCCGATCATGAAGTAGTGCTCGGCCTGGGCGCGCAGCTGGCCGGGCTTGTCGCCCAGCTCCGCGTAGCAGCGCGCGAGCACGAGCCAAGGCGCGGGGTCGGGCTGCTGGGCCAGGCGCAGGCGCAGGATGGCGGCGGCCTGGGCGGGCTCGTTGATGTCCAGGAAGGCTTGGGCCATGGCATCGCGGAACAGGAGCGGCATGCCGCCGGCATCGCCCGCCGCCTGGATGAGCGCCAGGGCATCGGCCTGCTGACCCAGGCGCGAGAGCGCGCGGGCGCGGGCAAAGAGCAGCTGCGGCGGCTCGGCGACGAGCATGCGTTTGGACGCAGGCAGCGCTGCCTGGGCGCGCAGGGTGCCAGGCGCCGTGGTGATGAGACCGGCTTCCTTGGCCGCGCGATCGAGTTGCGCAAGCGCGCGCTGGCCGCTGGCCACGTCTGTGGCCTGGGTGCCCGTCTTGGGTTCGGCCAGCTCGATCAGCGCCAGGCCGTAGGCGGCACCTGCGCGCACGAAGGCGGTGGGCTCGGGCTCGCCGGGGATCTGAATGCCGGGCTGCATGCGCGCATCGAACACCTTGCGCAGTTGCAGGCGGGCGTCGGCCGTCTGCGCGGCCAGCACCATGGCGCGGGCCTGGAAGAAGCGGAAGGCAAGTGTGTCCACTGGCGGCTTGGGTGGCACCAGACGCGTGCGGTTCTGGATGTCTGCAATGCGCTCGGTGGTCAGCGGATGGGTGCTGGGGATGATGGGGCCGGTGCTTTCGTACATGCGCCCTTGGGCCTGCAGGCGCTGAAACACGCCCACCATGCCGGAGACGTCGTAGCCGGCGTCCATCAGCAGGCGCAGGCCCACGCGGTCGGCCTCGCGCTCGGCTTCGCGGCTGAAGGCCAGCGCCTGCGAGACGCTCAGGCCCTGGCTGCCAGCGATGGCGGCCTGCATGACGTTGTCGCCGCTGCTGGTGCCGCTGCGCGCGGCGAGGATGGCCAGCGCCAGACCGGCCAGCGTCCAGAGGCCGGCGCTCTTCTGGTTGGCGATGCTGCGCGCGATGTGCCGCTGCTCCACATGGCCGATTTCATGGGCGAGCACGCCGGCGAGCTCGTTCTCGTTGCCGGCCGCAGCAATCAGCCCGGAGTTCACGCCCATCAGCCCGCCGGGCATGGCGAAGGCATTGAGCACCGGGTCACGCAGGGCGTAGATCTCCAAGTGCGGGCGGCTGGTGCCCAGGCCGGCGGCCAGCTTGGCGATCAGGTGGTCCAGATAGGCGTTGAGCTCGGGGTCGGCAAAGTTGTCCGGGTAGCGGGCCAGCTCACGCCGCAGGTCGCGCAGGATGCGGCGCTCCTCGGTGGCCGGCAGGTCCGCGGCGTCCGGCGAGCCGAGGTTGGGCAGCGGCGCGGTGGCTGGGCGTGGCAGCGGCGCTTCTTCCTTGGGCGCGGGCGCGGCCGGCGCACCGGAAAAGCGGCCCGGGCTGTCTGTGGGCTGACTCTGTGCCAGCGGCATGCTCATGAACCCCGGCCACGCGACCAACGCCAGGGCGCACGCAATGGCCCGCGGGCGGGGCAGCCCGGCCGGACGAATGACACGGCGGGATGAACTCGGGCGCGAGCGCTCCAAAGAAGGTTCGAGCAGCGTGCGGGAAGAAAACGTCATGCGCTTCCGTTGTGAGAGAAGGTTTACAGCTTGAATACGCGGCCTGTGCGTGGCTTGCGAACTTGTCGAGACATCGCCCGCGGCTCACGGCCCACGGCTGGGTGCGATCAACATTAATGCATGGGCTGGACGCTGCAGCGCAGCAGGCGGCGCGCCAGACCGCTAAACCGAGTAAGGATCGGCGGGCCCTCATGCTTTGGCCACCCGATAGGCAGAAGTTCCGAGGGCTGCAGATTCATAGCGGACTGTGCGGGAACGGTCCTGCCGTCAGACACAATGGCGCGTCCGGACGGCACAAAACGCTCGCTTTGGCGCGAAGTACTGCGCAAGCTTTGGCATGATGCACGTCTGACCGACCAGCCCATCGAACCCTCATGAGCGACCCGAACAACGTCCCACCCGCTGACGCCGCACCTCGGCCGCTGACCCACTTCGATGGCGAGGGCCGAGCGCACATGGTGGACGTGTCTGGCAAGGCGGTGACCAAGCGGGTGGCGGTGGTCCGCGGCAGCATCCGCATGCAACCCGAGACCCTCGCACTCATTGCGTCGGGCACTGCCAAGAAGGGCGATGTGCTGGGCATCGCACGCATCGCCGGCATCCAGGGCGCCAAGAAAACCAGCGAACTGATCCCACTGGCCCACCCGATCCCCATCACCCGCGCGGCAGTCGAGTTTGCGCTGGATGAGGCCCTGCCCGGCGTGCACTGCACAGCGACGGTCGAGACTCTGGCGCAAACCGGCGTGGAAATGGAAGCCTTCTGCGCCTGCTCCACCGCCCTGCTGACCATCTACGACATGGTCAAGGCGGTGGATCGGGGGATGGTGGTGTCCGATCTGCGCCTGGCCGAGAAGACGGGGGGCAAGAGCGGGGATTGGCGAGCGGGCTAGTCCGTTACCTCAAGGGGTGGTTTCATACCCCTTGCACTTACGCCCAACCACAGACGTCGCGCCACAATACTACGCGACCATTTTGTTAATTGTTATCGCACTGCCGATCCGAGCTATACTAGCGAGATAAGGGAAGTACTTAGTTATCGAAAAAAGCTTGTTGCTACCAAGGGTTAAGAGCCACAACTTGCACCACACTGCCGGTTTGCCGTTCGACAATAACCACCAAGTCTTGAGCAACCCCTTTTAATGGAACATATGCAGCCATTTCACCAGGGAACTTCGACTCAATTGCCGAAACGTCCGAAGTGGCATCTGGATTGAACTGATGCAGTTCGCGAAGCGGCCTGGCTCTCGACCTTATCGAAGGTACAACTTGGTCTAGACTCGCATAGTATTCTGGCAAATGCGGGAGATCCGGCCCACCCTCGAGCGCACGCATCGTCAACTTGTTGTATGCGTCAGAATCGGCCGGCGCAATTGCACCAATCCATACGGGACCGCTTGGATTCATCGACTGATACTCAGGTTTAGCGCGCTTTGAACTAGCAGGGTCGATATCATGGGCGCGCACCAAATCAAAGCGATCCACGTTAAACACAATCCAGACCGGCCGACCTTGATAAACAACACTTACACCATAAAGTAGTGCTGCAAGCTGCAGTGCCACAATCACACCTAGATCGAACGTCAAGCTCGATTTTGCCTTGTTGAATACAACAAGAGTCAATAGCGGGCCGAGCACTACGTCGACAATCAACAAGGTCAAGAAAATTCGGTTCACTCCGGCGGCTGCCGCCAACGACCCTGGGTACCAGACGAGGAAAACCAACGCCGCCATAGCCGAAGCCACAGCAAGCGAGCAAAGCAAATGAATTGCTGCAGCACGAACTCGATCACGCATGGTGGGGCCCAAAAAGCAAAACAGGCCCGCAAGCGGGCCTGTTGAACGACGCGAGAACCTTAGATCGCGAAGCGGCAGTTGGCAGGTACGAACTTGAAGTTCGCAGCGCCGGAGGTGCGGCATCCCCACACGATCGGCGCGTTCGCGGTGATTGCACCGGCCGGCACGCCGTTGGTGACCACGCCGCTGCCGGGTGTAAGGTCCATAGTTAGACCTGCCACGGGGAACGTACCTGCGAAGATCACGGTGATACGACCGTTACCAGCCGCCGGAACAGCGGCCGTTGCGGCGATTTGAACCTGTGCAACATCACGGGTCGGAGTGAATTCGTACCCATAGGATCCAGCGGCAGTCGCGCCAGTACCACCATAAGCGACGATCGCTTCGCCTTGACGCGAACCAATCGTGTCCGCGACAGCAAGCTTTGCTGCACCAGCCAAATTCAGGCCTTCCGTAACGCGAGCCCTGATGGTGTAGTTCTGGTACTGGGGAATGGCGATGGCGGCCAGAATGCCGATGATCGCAACCACGATCATCAGTTCGATGAGGGTGAAACCCTTTTGCATACGTTGCATGGAAAGCTCCTGAGAGATTGGACTAGGACCCAAGCGGTCTTGACGGTGTATTAGCGAACGGCAAGCCCACAACTTAACTCATTGATTTCTATAAAAAAATTGCTGATTTTCGGTCGCTAATGAACGCGCTCTGAGGACTCAACACGCCCGACTTCTGACATTTTTCGTCAGGCTTGTTGCTAAATCTTGGCGATTGTCAGGGAACGCAAACTGGTCCGTTACCGATCACGCACCATCGCGACGCCGTCCCAGCCCACGTCCGGCGGCGTTTGCCGCAAGGCGGCGAGACGGTTGACGTACAGGCTCTGCAGCGCAGACTCGCCGCGCTGGCGGATCTGGTTGAGCTGGATCTCGGCGGCATCGAATTGCGCCGTGCGGTACAGCCGAAGGAACTGCTGCCACAGCGGAATGACTGACTGCTCCGCTTCAGGCACGTCCGAGACCGCACCGAGCGGTTCGTAGAGCGAGGTGGGGGTCGAATCGGCGCGGGTGCGAATGCGATCGAGTTCACGCCAGACAAGATCAGGGCACGCGCGGCGCGTGACCTCCCCGACGACGATGCTGACGCCATACAGGCGCGCCAGGCCGCTGAACCGCTGCCCCGCGTTGGCGGCCTTTCCGATCACGGTGTATGCGCGCCGCTGAACCGATCCGAGGTCCCCCACAACCATATTGCCGGTATTGATGCCGATACCCAGCTTCAGCTCGGGCCAGCCGCGCTGCGCAAAGCTTAGGTTCACGCGTTCAAGCACGGCCTTGCGCATGGCTTGCGCCGCCGCCACCGCCCGAGCGGCATCTTGCGGATCAGCCACGGGGGCGCCCCAGAACGCGTGCACCTGATCGCCGATGTATTTGTCCAGCGTGCCGCCGTGCGCGAGGATTTCCGCTGACACCGCAGTCAGATACTGATTCATGAGCGCGGCCAGTTCGGTGGGCGGCAAGCGTTCGATCAGCGCGTTGAAGTCCTGGATCTCAGCGCAGAGCACCGTGATTTCCGCGGATTTGCCCGCCAGCAGGCCTTTCACGGAGTACTTGTCCGGGTCATCGTTCATCACCTGGACCAGCTGCGGCGGCACGTAGGCGCGGAACAGCTCGTTCAACCTGCGACGACCGCGCGTTTCGACAAAGTAACCCCAGGTGCTGTGCAGCAGGAACAGGGCCACCGAAAGGCACAACACGGCGGCAAGCGGCATTGCGATACCGGCGCCGCGGTAGACGAACAGGTTGATGCCCACATGCCCTGCAATGGTGGCAATGGTCATGCTCGTCGCCACCCAGGGCGAGACAAACGGCACGACGAGGCCGAGCACGGCGAAGGTCAGCAAGAGCAGCAAGACCTCCGCACCCAGCAGATAGGGAGGCGCGGCCGGAAGCTTGCCGTCGAGCATTCCGCTGATCAGGTTGGCGTGGACCTCGACCCCAGGCATGGAGGCGGACAGCGGCGTCAGGCGCAAGTCGCCCTGCCCCGGCGCACTGGTACCTACAAGCACCACGCGGCCCTTGAGACTTGCCGGAGGAATCGTGCCCTTCAGCACATCCGCAGCAGAGATCCAGCGATAGCCGCGGCTACGGTTGGAGTCTGCAGGTACGGTACGGAACGGAATGAGCGTCCGACCGTGGCGGTCAACGGGGATGCTCACCACCTTGCGCCCGCCTGCAACCAATTCCAGGGACTCCAGCCCCGAGTAGGCACTCGGCACCCAGCGTTCAGGAGACAGTCCGGGCACGAGTGCAGGCTGGCCCAGCGCCTGGCGCACGATGGCGATCGACAGCGATTCGTAAAGCTGCCCCTGGTGTTCAACGATCATGGGGACGCGGCGCAGCACGCCGTCCTGATCCGCGATCATGTTGAAGTGCCCGGCAGACGCCGCGGACTTGGCGATCACTGGCAGATTGCCAACGAAGCCATTGAAGCGCGGGAGCGCCACCTGAGGCGCACGAAGCTCAGTGAGTGACAGGCTCGCAGCCGGCAGCTGGCCGTCTTGGCGCGGCGGCTCGCCCTGTGAAAAGTAATAGCCCAGCACAACCGGGCGCCCGGCCAGCGCCTGTGCAAGCAGCGCGTCCGTATCCAGCAGCGGGGCAATCTGGTCGACCGCACTGCGGGCGCCAGCATCACCGCTGCGTGCAACCAGCGTGCGAAGCCGCTCGGGATCGGCCCCCAGCTCGCGGTCAGAGAAGACCACATCGAAGCCGACAACGGCGGCCTCCTGCTCGTCGATGAGACGCTGCGCGAGCGAGGCCACCGTCTCGCGGGGCCAAGGCCAACGGCCAATTGCGGCGAGGCTTTTCTCGTCGATGTCCACGATGACGATGCGCTCGTCATGCGCTGACTCCGCAAAGGCGGAAAGGCGCCAGTCATGGACCTGATGGTCAAGCGCCTCGAGCCAGGAAAAGCGCCCCTGCCACTCCGCCGCGTGGACGATGAACACGGCGGTGAGCGTCAGCGCCAACCCCAGGCGCAGCCATAAACCGATGTGCGATGGTTGATGCGCAGCGCTGCCCATGGTCTCGTCGGTGACTCCGGTCGAGCCGGCAGCCGGCTTCGGTGGCTGTGCGCCTAGCGGTAGAAGAACTCGAGCTTCACGCCGGCGAGTTCGATGATGTCATGCTCGTGGAGGAGCTTGGCCTCAGTCGATACGGGCATGCCATTGAGACTCGGGTAGCTCGTTCCTTCGACATGGGTGAGAAAGTAGCCATCAGGACGCTTGGTAATGACGGCCACCTGAACACCGGGTCGCCCCAGAGTGGTGATTGGCTTGGTCAGGGGCATTTCGCGGCCAGCGTTGCCACCACTCAACACCTGGATGACCCCCTGCCGCGTGGCGGACGGTGCGATCCGCGGCGAGATGGTGTCGGGCATGGGCTCATCGAGCGGCGGCATCGGCGGAAGGCCGCTTGGGATCTCCTGCGTGGCGTTCATGGGCCGGATGGGCGCCGCGGGCGCAGGGTCCGGGCTCGGCTTGGACACCGCCGGCCGCAGGATCTGCGTCTTCTCGAAGGCGTCATCTCCTGTGCCGCGGCCGGACTGCTCGCCCATGAACTTCAGGGTGTATTTGCCGAGTTCGATGGTGTCGCCCGTCTGCAAGAAGTGCTTCTTGACCGGCACACCATTGACCATCGTCCCGTTCGTCGAGCCCAAATCCTCGAGAAAGGAGTCATTCAGGATGGTGACGATGACCGCGTGTTCGCCGCTGATAGCGAGGTTGTCGATGGCGATGTCGTTGTGCGGACGGCGCCCGATCGTGGTCCGCTCCTTGACCAGCGCGTACTCATTGAGTACCTGTCCATCCATCGACAGGATGACCTTTGGCATCGACCTCACTCCCAGTAATTCTCAGCGCGCCGCAGAACCCGCCGGCAGACTACTTCAGCCATTGAAAGAACCGCGAAACGATCCCGTCCGGGGCCTCGACGGGCTCGGCGCGGACAAGAATTGCAGAAATATTATCGCGCCCGCCTGCCTCGTTCGCCATTTGCACGAGCGCATCCGCGCTTGCGTCGAGGTTTTGCGACAACGCCTGGAAGACACCCGCAATGTCATGGTCTTCCACCATGTCGCTGAGTCCATCCGAGCACATGAGGTAGACATCGCCTGCGCGAACCTCGTGGTTGTTGATCTCGAGATCGGCTTCCGGGTCCACGCCGAGCGCTCGAGTGACGAGGCTCTTGTTGCGCGACATTGCCGCCATTTCCGGCGTGATCAGACCCGCATCCATCTGCTCCTGCAGCAATGAGTGATCGCGCGTGATCTGCTCCAGTTTGCCGTCGCGCCACCTGTAGCAGCGCGAGTCACCAAGATGCGCAACGCTCAGGGTGTGCCCGGAGAACACGGCAACCACCAGGGTTGTACCCATGCCTTCGTATTGCGGCTGGTGATGCGCCGCGTGATAGATGGCTTGGTTGGCTTGCGCGACGCGCGTGGTCAGCAGCGCCTGAACGCGCGCTACGCCATCGCGCTGCAGTTCAGTGCGCCACTTCCGCAAATCACGCTCGAGTTCCGATCGGAGTAGCGTGGTGGCCATGCCCGAGGCGACCTCACCCGCGTTGTAGCCGCCCATGCCATCAGCCAGCACAAACAGGCCTTCTTCGACCGATGCTGCGATCGAGTCCTCATTGTGAGACCGGACCATCCCGGGATGCGAGCGCAGCGCGGCCGTAAGCCGCAATTTCTGGGCGCGCGGAACGGGTTTGCGTAGGGGCACGGCCTGTCGATCCGTCATTGCTGCCCCGCCATGACCCGCTTGAGGTCGGCTGCCATCTGTTCGCCCGTCCCGTAGCGCTGGTCGGGATCCTTAGTGGTGGCGCGCTGAATGATGGCTGCCAACCCGGCAGGGATCTGAGGATTCACAAGCCGCGGATCTGGCGTCGGTTCATTGGCGATCTTGTACATGAGCTGAGCCATCGACTCGCCAACAAAGGGCAGCTTTCCTGTAAGCAGCTGATACAGGGTCACGCCGAGCGAAAAGAGGTCGCTGCGGCCATCAATTTTCTGACCGGACAGCTGTTCAGGGGACATGAAGCTGGGCGTACCCAGCACCATGCCCGTCTTGGTCTTTGACGAATCGGTGATGCGCGCAATGCCAAAGTCGGTGACCTTGACTGCACCGGAGGCTGGCTCATACATGATGTTGGCGGGCTTCACGTCGCGATGCACCACACCATTGCCGTGTGCGTAGGCCAGGGCTTCAGCTACACGAGTCACGATCGACACGGATGTGGGGATCGGCAGCAGGTTGTCGGGCTTTGTGTGGGGGACGAGATCCTTGCCACGCAACAGTTCCATGGCGATGTAGGCGAGGTCATGCTCCTCACCGGCGTCGTAGATCGTCACGATGTTCGGATGCTGGAGCCGACCGGCAGTTTCCGCTTCGCGGAAAAAGCGCTCACGCACTTCCTTGAGCTCATCGGCCTCAAACTCCTGGGACAAGGCCATGGTCTTGATCGCGACAGTGCGACCGATCTTCGGATCCTTGCCCTGGTACACGACACCCATGGCGCCCTTGCCCAGCTCCTTTTCGAGCTCGTAGCGACCCAGCATCGGCTTCTCGACACCCACCTGGCCTGTCATCAGCGAGGCGTTGGTACGGCCGGCGTTGCCGCCCAGGATCAAGGTCTCACTCATGGACTTCGCACGGCTGCGGCGCTCAGCGAGATCCTTGAAATTCGGATCGTGACCTGCCATGTAGTCATACACAGCCTGGGCCTTGTTGAATTGGCGCTTGCGCTCGAAGTCGAGGCCGAGGTTGTAGAGATTCTCCATGACCGCAGGTCCGTGAACGCCGTCAAGCGGCACACGGCGGAACTTGTCGAACGCCATGTCGAGCTGGCCCTGCCCCTGGAACGCGAGCGCGAGCATGCGGTTGGACTCTGCGGACTCAGTGTCACTGCGCTCCTTGCCCTGCTCGGTCACCAGAAACCTCTTGGTGGTCAGTACCAGATGACCAACGACAACGAGAAGAACCGGCAGCATCAAGGGGATCCAGATCATGCGTGCGCTGAGCATGAACCACGAGAACCCCATCAGAACGACGACCAATCCGACCGTCGAGCCCGCACCAAGCAAGGCTGAAAGACGCGGCAGGAGCACGATCAGGTACAGCGTAATGAACAGCACGACGGCAATCTGCGCCCAGGTCCGCCAGGCAGGGAGCGTGTACACATCACCCTGAAGCAGTGCAGACGTCGCGTGCGCCATGTATTCGCCCTGGGACTGCAGTCCGACGGGCGTGATCATCGTGTTGGCCAATCCAGGCGCGCTGACACCCACAACGACAAGCTTGCCCGCGAACTTGCTTGCCGGCACCTGGCCGTTGAGCACGTCCGCAAACGAGTCCGGTGCCACCGCAGCACGGCCGTCGCGAGGTGCGTAGAAGTGCGTGAGGATCAAGCCATCGGGCGTGGAAGGCAGGAGCGTCTGCCCGAGCTGGACGCCAGCTGCGCCCATCGACACGGTCGACATCGGCAGATTGAGATAGTGCGCCACAGACGCCACTGCGAGGTGCGGGAACGCACGCTCGGCATAGTTCAGGAAGGCAGCTGAACGCCGAACCGATCCGTCGGTGTCTTCGACGACTGTGAGATGTCCAATAGCGGTTGCGGCGCCGCCCATGTTGGGAAGCGGCAGGCTGACGGACTGCGTCGGGATCAGCTGCGGCTGCGCGGGGATCAGAGATGGCTGAACATAGGGTGGCAGGGCATCAGGTCGGCCACGGGGCTCACCAAGCTGCATGATCGCGCCGAGCTGAACCTTGCCCAAACGCTTGATCGCTGCAGCCAGCTGGGCATCTGCATCCAGCCGGCTGCGCGCTTCGGCAATCAAGGCGCCCATCTGGTCAATAGTGCCTTGCGCCGGATGGCTGGGCAGGGACTGCGTCTTGGCTGTGTCGTAGAGTGCGCCCAGCTGATCCAGCACTGCCGTACCGGCATCACGCTGTGCCTCGGAGAACACTACGGTATAGACGACGCTCTTCGGTTGGCCGCCGGCCAGACGGTCAAGGAAGCGCGCGTGCACGTCACGTGACCACGGAAAACGGCCGATCGCATTGATTGAACGCTCGTCAATCGCGATGTAAGCGACACGGTCAGACGGCGCTTTTGAATTGCTCGCAACCGCGGCGTCGTACAGCCAGTCATCCACGCGCTTGGTCACGTTGGTCAGATTGGCGATCAGCAGCACGGTGATGATCGCTATCAATCCGAGGAACCAGTCCTTACGGATGAAATCAGCCTTGGAGTTCAAGTCGGCTCCCTCTCTGCGGCCGCCATGTTGTTCTGCGGCACTCCTCGCGAGCGCCTTGATGTTCGGGCATGTGACAACACCGATACAGATTCGTCAATCCACCTACCAAGCGATGCGCCGATAGGCCGCCCACTCGCGCGGACGCTCTCACGCGCCCAAGTGTGCGCGCGACTTTCGGGCGGCAAACCACCGGCCGAGAAGCATGACGAAAGCCGCCCCGACGCCACCCGCGACGTAGGCTGCTGACGCTGGAAGCGGACCGGTCAATTGCTGCACAGCCGGGTCGCCGAGAATCAGGGAGCCGGCAATCCAGCCCAAGAGACCCGCACCCAGCAGGATGACCACGGGAAACCGATCCATCAGCTTGAGCACGATCTGGCTGCCGAACACGATGATCGGGATGCTCACCAGCAAGCCGAAGATGACGAGTCCGGTCTGATGATGACCAGCGGCCTGCTCTGCGGCACCTGCAATCGCAATCACGTTGTCCACGCTCATCACCAAGTCGGCCACGATGACCGTACGGACGGCGCCCCACAGGTGATCCGGGCTGGCGACACCGTCCTCGCCCTCGTCCTCGGGCATGAGGAGCTTGATGCCAATCCAGATCAGCAGCAGCCCGCCAATCAGCTTGAGAAAGGGGATCTTGAGCAGCGCCACGGCAAACAGCACAAGGATCACGCGCAGCACGATCGCCCCGGCGGTACCCAGGATGATGCCCTTGGTGCGCTGCGCAGGTGGCAGATTGCGGCAGGCCAGCGCAATGACGACGGCGTTGTCCCCACCCAGCAGCAGGTCGATCATGATGATCTGCCCGACTGCCACCCAACTGATCTCACTGAGCCATTGCAGCATCGCTCGCCCTCCCCGGCGATCACGTTATCTCAACAGAAGTCTCTGGAACCCCCAAGCAAAACGGGCCGGCAAGCCGGCCCGTTCGCATTCGCCCGAAGACGCTACGGGATCAGAGGAGGCTCTTGAGCAGGCGGCCCATCTCTGAGGGGTTGCGTGTGACCTTGAAACCGCACTCTTCCATGATGGCGAGCTTGGCGTCGGCGGTATCTGCACCGCCAGAGATCAGTGCGCCGGCATGGCCCATGCGCTTGCCCGGGGGAGCAGTCACGCCGGCAATGAAGCCGACGATGGGCTTTTTCATGTTGGCCTTGCACCAGCGCGCAGCTTCAGCTTCGTCCGGGCCACCGATTTCGCCGATCATGATGACGGCATCGGTATCGGGGTCATCGTTGAAGGCTTGCATCACGTCGATGTGCTTCAGACCATTGATGGGGTCACCGCCGATACCCACGGCAGAGGACTGACCCAGACCGATTTCGGTCAGCTGCGCCACCGCTTCGTAGGTAAGCGTTCCGGAGCGGCTCACCACGCCAATGCGGCCCTTGCGGTGGATGTGGCCCGGCATGATGCCGATCTTGATTTCCTCGGGCGTGATCAGCCCCGGGCAGTTGGGACCGAGCAGCAGGGTCTTCTTGCCGCCCTTGGCTTCCTTGGCTTTCATCTTGTTTCGCACTTCGAGCATGTCGCGCACGGGAATGCCCTCCGTGATGCAGATCACGAGGTCCAGATCAGCCTCGACGGCCTCCCAGATCGCTGCCGCAGCACCTGCGGGCGGCACGTAGATCACGCTGACGTTTGCGCCTTCCTTTTGCTTGGCCTCGGCCACGCTGGCATAGATGGGGATCTCGGAGAACTTTTCGCCGGCCTTTTTCGGGTTCACGCCGGCCACAAAAGCATTCTTGCCGTTGGCATAGGCCTGGCAGCCGAGGGTATGGAACTGACCGGTCTTGCCGGTGATGCCCTGGGTGATGACGCGCGTGTCTTTGTTGATGTAAATGGACATGGAGGGCTCCGGATTACTTGACGGCGGCGACGATCTTGGTCGCAGCTTCGGCCATGGTGTCGGCGCTGATGATGGGCAGGCCGCTCTCGGCCAGCATCTTCTTGCCCAGGTCTTCATTGGTGCCCTTCATGCGGACCACCAGCGGCACGGAGAGGTTCACGGCCTTGCAGGCGGTGATCACGCCTTCAGCGATCGTGTCGCACTTCATGATGCCGCCGAAGATGTTGACCAGGATGCCCTTGACGGCCTTGTTCTTGAGCATGATCTTGAAGGCTTCAGTCACCTTCTCGGCCGTGGCGCCGCCGCCCACGTCCAGGAAGTTGGCGGGTTCGCCGCCGAACAGCTTGATGGTGTCCATCGTCGCCATGGCCAGACCGGCACCGTTGACCAGGCAGCCGATGTTGCCATCCAGGCTGATGTAGGCCAGATCGAACTTGCTGGCTTCGACCTCGGCCGGGTCTTCTTCGTCCAGGTCGCGGTAGGCGACGATCTCCGGATGGCGGAAAAGGGCGTTGGCGTCGAAATTGAATTTGGCGTCCAGCGCGATGATGTTGCCCTTGCTGTCACGGTTCAGCGGATTGATCTCCACGAGCGACGCGTCGGTCTCCATATAGCAGGTGTACAGCTTCTGGCAGACGTCGATGAACTGCGCCTTCGAGTCGTCGGGCATGCCCACGCCGCGCGCCAGTTCCTCGCCCTGCGCGTGTGTGAGGCCAGTGGCTGGATCGACAAAGATCTTGATGATCTTCTCGGGGTGGCTGTGTGCCACTTCCTCGATGTCCATGCCGCCTTCGCTGGACGCGATGAAGGCCACCTTCTGCGTGCCGCGGTCAGTCACGCAGGACAGGTAGTACTCCTTCTGGATGTCCGCGCCGTCTTCGATGTACAGGCGGCGCACCTTCTGGCCTCCCGGGCCGGTCTGGTGCGTGATGAGCTGCATGCCCAGGATGGCTTCGGCCTTCGCCTTCACGTCGTCGAGGCTCTTGGCCACCTTCACGCCGCCGCCCTTGCCGCGGCCGCCGGCGTGAATCTGCGCCTTGACGACCCAGACCGGACCGCCAAGTTGCTTGGCTGCCTCGATCGCTTCATCGACAGAAAACGCCGGGATGCCCTTAGGTACTGGTACACCGAATTTGCGCAGCAGCTCCTTGCCCTGGTATTCGTGAATTTTCATGGGATTGGTTCCGTGGAAGGTCCTGTGGGATGAACTTGTCTTGGGCGCGACGTGCGCGCCTGATGGACGATGCCCGACTCGGCATCATCGGCAATTCGCGGGCGGCAGTTTAGCGGGGCGGCTGATTCGGCTTTCGCCCGCTGTTTGTGTGCGCCGCAAACTTAGTTGTGCGGGCTGACGTCAGCATTACGGTCGAACCGTCGTCGCGCCAACCGGTGTTCCGCCAACCGATCAGCCCACGGCATCGGGGCCGGTCGGGCCGCGATACCAGCGCGGATAGAACTCGCGCACAGCGGGCGCGTCCGTCCGCAGTGCGTGGCAACGGTCGAGTTGGAAGGGTTGAACGGACTGCTCCTCAGCTGCGGACGCGTCACGGGTGTCGAGCACCACGCCAGCGTAAGCCTGAATGACCGCGGTCGGCAGCAGTGTGGCCAGCTCGGTGATGTGGGTGCAGCCTGCCACCCCGCCGAGGCGCGTTTTCACGGCGTCGCGAAAGCCCCGCATCAGATTCAGGCCGACCAACTGCCCGTACGCCGGGCCGATGGTGTTGCAGTAGCCCGGATAGGGCACCGAGACGGACTCCGCCCGAGCGGCCACGATGTTCAGCGCACGGTCGATCGTGAGCGTCAAAAGCATGTCATGGACAGGTTCGTTGGCCGCGCGCAAGCCGCTTGCAAGGCGAAAGTCCACCGACTTCACGTCCACGAGGCGGGCTTCAAAGTCCCACAGGCCGTCGCTGCGCTCGTACGCATCAATTCGGATGGTTCGCGTGTGATGGTGGCGCCGAGTCGGTTGGGCGGGTGCAAGACGTTCAGACGTACTCATGCGTTGAGTGTATGGGCGCCGAACCCGCCATTCGCGGCATGGCGCTTGGCCCGCGGCGCGCGGCAGGCCGATTCGGAGCTGTTACGCGGCGTCGCTGTCGCGGACGACGCGATAGCAGACCTCGCTGGCAAACCCGCGCGACTGGAGAAAGCGCAGCTGCTTTGCGCGCTCTGCGGGCGTGGCTGCAGGCTGACCGAATTTGCGCTGCCAGACCTCACGGGCCCGTTCGAGCTCGGTGTCCTTCAACTGTGACTGCGTTTGGGCCAGCACCTCGGCACCGACACCCTGCTGACGCAGTTCCATCATCACGCGAGCCGTGCCATAGCGCTGGCCGCGGCGGTGGCTGAGGCTTGCGGCGAAGCGTGCATCCGACAGAAGCCCTTTGGCAACGAGTTGGTCCAGTACACGCTCTACGGCGGCTTCGTCTTGTCCGGCAACCAGGGCATGCAGCGCCAACTTCCGAGCGAGTTCACTGCGGCTGTGCTCGCGGCGGCTCAAGTAGCCAATGGCTCGGGCCAGCAGGCTGGGTCCCGCGCGCCGCGGGCTTGCTGCGGCTTCGGCGGCATTTCCTTCCGGGGTGCAACGGTCGATTGACGCGGTTTCAAACTGTTCAAATCCGTTGTCATCGTCGGCACGGCTGCCCGGACGCCGCGCAGCTGGGCGCTTGAGAGAGCTTCGGTTCATCGCGCAAGCCGCCGGGGCACAGGAACCTCAGCGAGTCGTGTGAAGGAGAGCACCATGGCGCATGAACGCCCGGCGGCTGCGCGATGACCCAAGAACGGGAGGCTGGTCGGCCGCTCGGAAGTTGTACATGAGCTCAACGATCAATAGATAAACGAGAACCGATAAGTCTCTCAGATCGAATTTGCATCAGTTGCAACCCGCTCAGGGCCGGCAGCCCAGCACCGTTTGCAGGCGCCGGGCTCCAAGCCTGCCCGAATCAGGCTTCCTTGGCGGGACGCTGGCGCGGCTTGACGGGCGCCTGCTCGTCGTTGGCGGCGTCCGGGCCCTTTTGGGCGGGATCGGCGCTGCGCAGCGTGATCCCGTAGTGGGCGCGGATCTTGTTCTCGATTTCCAGGGCGAGTTCTGGACGCTCACGCAGGTATTCGCGGGTATTGTCCTTGCCCTGGCCAATCCGATTGCCGCCGTAGCTGTACCAGGCGCCGCTCTTCTCGACGATGTTCAGGTTGGCGCCGAGATCGATGATCTCGCCTTCGCGGCTGGTGCCCTCGCCGTAGAGGATGTCGAAGTCGGCCTGCTTGAAAGGGGGCGAAACCTTGTTCTTGACCACCTTCACGCGGGTTTCGTTGCCGATGTGCTCTTCACCCTTCTTGATGGAGCCGACGCGGCGGATGTCCAGACGCACGGAGGCATAGAACTTGAGCGCGTTGCCACCGGTGGTGGTTTCCGGGCTGCCGAACATCACGCCAATCTTCATGCGGATCTGGTTGATGAAGATCACCATGCAGTTGGTGCGCTTGATGGTGCCCGTGAGCTTGCGCAGGGCCTGGCTCATGAGGCGCGCCTGCAGGCCGGGCAGGCTGTCGCCCATTTCGCCTTCGATTTCAGCCTTGGGCACGAGCGCGGCGACTGAGTCCACCACGATCAGGTCCACGCTGCCGGAACGCACGAGCGCGTCAGCGATTTCGAGGGCCTGTTCGCCCGTATCCGGCTGGGAGATCAGCAGCTCATTCAGGTCCACGCCCAGCTTTTCTGCGTAGCTGGTGTCCAGAGCGTGCTCGGCGTCGATGAAGGCGCACGTGCCGCCCAGGCGCTGCATCTCAGAGACGACCTGCAAGGTGAGCGTGGTCTTGCCGGAGGACTCCGGGCCGTAGATTTCCACCACACGCCCGCGCGGCAAGCCACCAACGCCCAGCGCGATGTCCAGACCCAGGCTGCCGGTGGAGACGACCTCGATTTCCTCGCGCTCGGCACCGTCGCCCAGCTTCATGATCGAGCCCTTGCCGAATTGCTTTTCGATCTGGGCCAGCGCTGCGGCCAGTGCCTTGGCCTTTTCAGCCGGGTTCGTCTTGGTGTCCATGATGCGTCCTTCTAGGGGGTGGATGATCGCGCCGGCTGCACGGCTGGCCTTGCGGTCATCCGAGGAGGCGGGCACTTTAGCTGAGCCGGCGGCGGGGAACGATTCACTCATTGCTTGACGCTCCGGGATGTACTGGGCCTGGTGAGCCAGACCCTTTCACGGCGTTGATCTGGTTTCTTGCACAGGCTGTTGATTCGTACAGTAACTGTGTTTTTAACAGGGTGCAAGCGGCCTGGCGATCATGCCGTGGCTACCCGCTCGCGTGTTGCATCGGCCCGACATGGCGGTGCACTCCACGCTTGCGCGGGCACGGAGCGGCTGGATGCCGCGCGCACGGTGCGTGAACGCGGCTTGATCCACCGCAGTAGCTGCCCAAACCGCAGATCGGGTGTGCACTGACACAACACCGGGGCATCGATACACTGAGTTCACAAAGCCGACCTGCCGGGCCGCCGCGCGCCTTTCGCGCCGCCGCGCCGCACCGATGCAGGCGAAAAAACAACGAGGAGACTGCATGCGCATCCTGCTGGCGGAAGATGATCCCGTGCTGGCCGACGGATTGCTGCGCTCGCTGCGCCGCGCCGGCTATGCGGTGGATGCCGTGGCCTCCGGGACGGAAGCGGACTACGCCCTGTCCACGCAGGAGTTCGATCTTCTGATCCTCGATCTGGGCCTGCCCAAGATGAGCGGTCTGGATGTGCTGCGCCGCCTGCGCGGGCGCGACAGCCGCTTGCCGGTACTGATCCTGACGGCGGCGGACAGCGTCGATGCGCGCGTGAAGGGTCTGGACCTCGGTGCAGACGATTACATGGCCAAGCCCTTTGCGCTGGAGGAACTGGAAGCCCGCGTCCGCGCGCTGGTGCGGCGTGGCGCCGGCGGCGGCCCCACCCTGCTGCGCCACGGCGCACTGGCCTTTGATCAAGTGGGGCGTGTGGCCTACATCAACGACAAGATGGTGGATCTGTCCGCCCGCGAGATCGGCCTGCTTGAGGTGCTGCTCTCGCGCGCAGGGCGCCTAGTGAGCAAGCAGCAGCTGGTGGATCACCTCTGCGAATGGGGCGAGGAAGTTTCCAACAACGCCATCGAGGTCTACGTACACCGCCTGCGCAAGAAGATCGAGACCGAAGGCGTTCGCATTGCCACGGTTCGGGGTCTGGGCTACTGCCTGGAGAAGGTCTAGCGATACGCTCGGTGCTGTAGTTGGTGCAGCGGCCTGAGCGTCCGCCCCGGCACATTCGGCAGGCGCGCGTGCCGCACCGAGTCCGCCAGATTGCCCTGCCCGCCCCGCCGTTCTGAATTTCACCGAGCCCCATGAGCGAAGGCCTGCCCGCCGAAGACCGCCCGCCAGGCGCTGCAGCCGACGCTGCCGGCGCCTCGGCGGCGCGCGCAAGCTGGGCAGCGCGGCACGGCGGCGCCCGCCGTCGCATCGATCTGGAACCCACCGGTGTCATCGAGGCCCCGCCGCCGCCTGCGGACGGCCCCAAGCCCGCGCGCTCCCTGTTCGGGCAGATCATGATCTGGGTGCTGATGCCCCTGCTGCTGCTCTGGCCGCTGGGTGTGGCGCTGACCTACCCGATTGCGCAGGCGATTGGCAGCGGGCCCTTCGACCGCAGCCTTGAAGTGGCTACCGAAGCGCTGGCCGAGCAGGTGCGGCGGGTGGGCACCAACCCCGTCGCGCTGGCCGAACTGGGCCGCCGGCTCGTCCGCAGCGACGCCGAATCTCCGCAGATCTTCCAGGTGCGGCAGGCCGACGGCGACAACCTCGCCGGCGACCCGAGCCTGCCGATGCCGCGGGTGAACGACGACCCCAGCGAAGCCGAGCCGGGGCGCATCTACCTGCAGGACCTGCGCTTCTTCGATGACGACTGGCGTGTGGCCTACACCTGGGTCGAGCTGCCGCGCGGCTTGTCTGCCCCAGGCACGCGCAGCAACGCCGCCGATACGCCCGAAGCCGCCGCAAACGACGCCGCGAACCCAGCCTACGTGCTGGTGCAGGTGGCCGAGAGCAGCGTCAAGCGCCGGGCGCTCGCCCGCGAAATCCTTCAGGGCGTGTCCATCCCTCAGCTGGTGATGCTGCCGATTGCCGTGCTGCTGATCTGGCTCGGGCTGGCGCGCGGCATCCAGCCGCTCGATGTGATCTCGGACAAGCTGCGTGACCGCGGCGCGGCGAACCTCACGCCGATCGACCTGCGCGAAGCGCCCACGGAACTCGCACCCCTGGTGGCGGCGTTCAACAACGTGCTGGTGCGGCTGGACGAGAACATCGCCAACCAGCGTCGCTTCGTGGCCGACGCCGCGCACCAGCTGAAGACGCCGCTGGCCGGCCTGCGCATGCAGGCAGAGCTGGCCATGCGCGAGTCCTCGCGCGAGGAACTGGAACGCAGCCTGAAGCAGATCGCGCGCGGCAGCCAGCAGGCCTCGCGCCTGGCCACGCAGCTGCTGAGTCTGGCGCGCGCGGAGAATCAGGCCGCCACGCACGAGCCGCTGGAGCCGGTGGATCTCGTCGCCCTGGCCAGCGAAGTGACGGCCGACTGGGTGCCCGAGGCCCTGCAGCGCGGCCATGACCTGGGATTCGAGACCTCTGACGAGGACGTGCGCGTGCTGGCTGCGCCCACCATGCTGCGCGAGCTGCTCAAGAACCTGATCGACAACGCCCTGCGCTATACGCCGGTGGCGCCGGGACGGCCGGGGCACATCACGGTGCGCGTCTGGCACCAGCCCGTGCCCATGCTGGAGGTGGAAGACAGCGGCCCGGGCATTCCTGAGAGCGAGCGCGAGCGGGTGCTGGAGCCCTTCTATCGGATTCTGGGTGGCAACACCGACGGCAGCGGGTTGGGTCTGGCGATCGTGCGCGAGATCGTGCGCCAGCACGGCGCCGATCTGCGCCTGATGGACCCGGCGCACGGCGGCAGCGGGCTGGTGGTGCGCATCATCTTTACCGCCGGCGCCAGCAACGAGCCGATTCCGGTGGTGGAGGCCTGAGGGTGTCGCTCCGCCCCGATGCTTGAGGCCGGGGCAGAACAGGCCACCGACAGGCCGGCGTGCGCGCACACCTTGGCAGGCGCGTTCCGAGGCACTTTCCAGACCTCTCTCAGCGTGAGATGCAACGTAGATTCTTCGCCCGAAAAATGGCCAAGATCCGCGCACCACAAGCGGAAAGTGGCCAATTGACTCCTTCAAACCCTGATTGAAAATAAATACTTTTTTTGAGTTCTTTTCAATAGAAGTTTGAAAATATCAGCTGTGATGGCCACTGCTTGCGCCTCGAGACCTGGTGGCCTAGCCCATCGCCGCGCCGGACTGCGACTGGCTGCGCGACCCGCGGCAGGCCGCAACAGGGTCCGCTAAAAAAATTCCGCCACGGGAAGGGCCCGCCGAGACACTTTTTGCTGCAGCGCAATATGCGCCGGCGCTCGCTGCGCCCTTCAAGACGCCCGCAACGGTGTTGACCCCGCAGACAACGCCTTGCAAACACGCTGCAAATGCCACCAAGTGCTTCGAACCCGCAGCCAAATTGCTGCAACGCAGCGTAAGTTGTAAGTCAGTTTCCAGCAAGGGCTATGTAAGGGGTTCTCCCTAGGCTTCAACCCATGGTCCCGCGACCGGGGCTGCTTTCAAGGAGTAGGGAGACATGGCAACAACCACAGTAGGCGCGGGCTCAGCCGCTCGCCCGATGTCGCCGGAGGAAAAGAAGGTCATCCTCGCGTCGTCACTGGGCACGGTGTTCGAGTGGTACGACTTTTATCTGTTCGGCGTGCTCACAGCGATCATCGGCGCGCAGTTCTTTGCACCGCTGGACCCGTCCACACGCGACATCTTCACCCTGCTGGCCTTCGCCGCCGGCTTTGCGGTGCGGCCCTTCGGCGCGCTGGTCTTCGGACGCCTGGGCGATCTGGTGGGGCGCAAGTACACGTTCCTGGTCACCATCCTGCTGATGGGCCTGTCCACCTTCGTGGTGGCCTTCCTGCCGGGCTACGCCAGCTGGGGCATTGCCGCGCCGATCATCCTGATCAGCCTGCGCCTCTTGCAGGGTCTTGCTCTGGGTGGTGAGTACGGCGGTGCCGCCACCTACGTGGCCGAGCACGCACCGATGGGCCGCCGCGGCGCCTACACGGCCTGGATCCAGACCACCGCCACCGTGGGCCTGATGCTTGCGCTGATGGTGATCCTGGGCACCCGCCTCACAATCGGCGAGAAGGAATTTGCCGACTGGGGCTGGCGTGTGCCCTACGCCTTCTCTGGCATCCTGCTTCTCGTGTCCATATGGATCCGCATGCAACTGAGCGAATCGCCCGCCTTTGCCCGCATGAAGGCTGAAGGCAAGACCTCCAAGGCGCCGCTATCCGAGTCCTTCGGCCAGTGGAAAAACCTGAAGGTCGTGCTGCTCGCGCTGCTGGGCCTGACGGCCGGCCAGGCCGTGGTCTGGTACACGGGCCAGTTCTACGCCTTGTTCTTCCTGCAGACCTACCTGAAGGTGGACGGTGCGACGGCCAACATCCTGATCGCGCTCTCGCTGATCATCGGCACGCCCTTCTTCCTGCTGTTCGGCTCGCTGTCGGACAAGATCGGCCGCAAGCCCATCATCATGGCCGGCTGCCTGATTGCCGCGCTGACCTACTTCCCGCTGTTCAAGGCCCTGACGCACTACGCCAACCCCAAGCTCGAGGCCGCCATCGCAGCCGCCCCGATCAAGGTCGAGGCCGACCCCGCCACCTGCAGCTTCCAGTTCAACCCGACCGGCACGGCCAAGTTCACGAATGCCTGTGACCTCGCCACCGCTGCGCTGGCCAGCAAGGGGATCAGCTACGACAAGGTCGCCGCCGCGCCCGGCACGCCGGCCACCATCAAGGTGGGCGAGAAGGCCATCGTCGCCTACGACGGCAAGGCGCCGGACGCCAAGGAGCAGAAGGCCCGCTTCGACAAGGAGCTGACCGCGGCACTGGCCGAGGCCAAGTACCCCGCAAAGGCCGACCCGATCGCGCCGCTGTCCTTCAACTGGTTCATGATCGTGGCCATCCTGACCATCATGGTGATCTACGTGACCATGGTGTACGGCCCCATCGCGGCGATGCTGGTGGAGCTCTTCCCCACGCGGATCCGCTACACCTCGATGAGCTTGCCGTATCACATCGGCAACGGCTGGTTCGGCGGCTTCGTGCCGGCGATCGCGGCGGCCATCGTGCTGGCCCAGGGCAACATCTACGCCGGCCTCTGGTACCCGATCGTGATCGCGGTCATGACCTTCGTGATCGGCACCCTGTTCGTCAAGGAGACGAAGGACGTGGACATCTACGCCCACGACTGAGGCACACTCCTCCGGTCAGCACATGCCCGCTGACCCTTTGCAGCCCGCGCCCTGCCCAGGTCGCGGGCTTTTTTGTGCCATAATGTATTGCTCAGGCGCTTTAGCTCAGTCGGTTAGAGCGACGGAATCATAATCCGCAGGTCCGGGGTTCGAGTCCCTGAAGCGCCACCAGTCTGTAAGCGGCTCTCCACGTGGGAGCCGCTTTTCTTTTGCTCCGCAATTTCGGGCTTGCTCCGCAATTCGGCCATCCTGGCGCCTCGGGGACCTCAACCAAAAACCCGGCCATGCAGCCTGCAAAGCTTGCGTGTCACAAGGTGGCCGGCTATCTTTGCAGACACTTTGCGCGCGGTTGGGTTGCGCGCCACCTACCTCGGTGCACTTGCCGGCACCGGCGAACAACGCAGCAAACGCTGTAGGTTCGATGAGCGGGCAGCCTCTGCGCTAGCCGTCACCAGTTCGGGCCTGACCCGGGCGAGCGTCCGAGTCCCGGGCCCCTCGCAAAATCACCAATCTCTAAATCCAGTCAAGGCCCGACATTTGTCGTCCTTGAGATGCACCGTCGTGTCGGACTGTTTTGCGCGAGTCCACCGGTGGAGCACGCGGCCGGCTTTGCGCACGGCCAGGGTGACACCCAAGACCTTTCCTCTCGTCCAGCGGCGGCTGCTCACGCACGCGCATCCCTCTCGCGAAGGATGCATTCATGTCTAGCTTTTCTGCTCCGGGCACGCTGCTGACGCTGCCCGCATTTTTGTCCGACCCGGAGAAGGTCGAACTCACGGGCGCGCGCTCCGCCAAGCTCCAGATCATCGAGCTCAAGCGCTTAGGTTTGGCCTTTGTCATCAATAGACGCGGCGAGCCTGTCGTCTACCGAGACCAATTCGTACCGCGCAGTGTCTTTGCACCGCCCGCCTTAGCACCGACACCTCCGACTTGGACATCGGCTCATCGCAGCGCCCGGCAGGGAGGACGCTGAGATGGGACGAAAGCACACCAAGCACTGCCATCTGCCCCCGGGGATCCGCGCACGCAAACAGCGCTCTGGCAAGGTGTATTACTACTTTGATTTGGGTGGGCGTCCGCGCAAAGAGATTCCTCTCGGTACGTCGCTGGTCGATGCGCTACACAAAGCAAGGACCTTGGGCGCTGAAGCTGTTGACGGCGCTCCGACCCAACCGACCGTTGTGGACATGTTCCAGCTCTTTGTGAAAACCAGGTTCTCCACGCTGAAGCCTCGTACCCGATCGGACTACGAGGAGTACTTCCGCAAGCTCTATGAATACTTCGGCAATCCACCAGCGCCTCTCGATGCGATTCGCGCCGAACACGTCAAGGAGTATCTCGATATCAGAGGTGAAGCCAGCAAGATTCAAGCAAATCGCGAGATCGCTGCGATGAGCTCTATGTTCAATCACGCTCGCGCATCGGGGCTGACGAACGCCCAGAACCCGTGCCGTGGCGTCAAGCGTCACAAGGAGAAGGCACGCGATGTGTACGTCAGTGATGCTGCGCTGACGGCACTCATCGATGCTGCACCTCGACCGCTTCAGCAGGCGCTTCGGCTGGGGCACCTCACCGCATTGCGGCCAGGCGATCTATTTGATCTGACCCTTGAGAACATCAGAGACGGCGCGCTCCACGTTGTGACGTCAAAGACGGAGGAAAGGATCTCCTTCGCGCTGGAAGGTGAACTTGCGAGCCTGGTGGAAGAGATCCGCAATACACAGCGAGCGACAGGATGCACTTCCCTCCTGGTGAACGATCGCGGAGGCAAGTACAGCTATAGCGCGGGAGATAATGCTTTCGAAAAGGCGAGACTGCGCGCCGCCCATGCTGCAGAAGGCGCGGGAGCGACGCAACTGGCCGCTGAGATCCGTAGAGCACAGTTCCGAGACTTGAGGGCAAAGGCCGCCTCAGACGTCGCGGAAACACGCGGGATCCTGGATGCAAAAGCCCTACTTGGACACCGATCGGTGGTAATGACCGAACGGTATGTACGTTCGCGGCGCGGCAAGAAGGTCAAGCCGACGAAGTAGCCGCGCGTCGGGCGCGGATGAACTCGCCTCGTTCGCGCCCCATATCAATGCTCGGAAAAGATATATCACGTAGGTGCGGGCACTTTGGTCGCAAGCCAAGCAGCCGCTTGCGGCCAAAAGCGGAGGTCACTGCGTCCGCCACCTAGCCCCGTGATTCAGCGACGGCTTCGTGCTGCACATTGCTATGCGCAACTTGCACTTACCGCTCCCGAGCTGCCTCGCCACCCACCTTCTGGATCGGTGAGAGCAAATACTCCAGCACCGTGCGCCGACCTTGGTGTACCTCCGCACTGACGAGCAAGCCCGCAGATAGCCGGAGAGGTCGGCCATCCGCCTGGCTCTGAAACGTCTGACTGTCCAGCTTGACCAAGGCCCGATACCCCAAGGGCTGCTGCAGCGCGCTGCCCACCGAGCTTTGCCCAAGCGGCGCGCGTTGGGCACTTGCGTCATCGGCGGAGTCCGCGGACAGTGTCAGTACCGCGCCTTCGAGCATCCCGTGCTTCTGGAAGGGATAGGCAGCAACCTTGATGCGTACCCGTTGACCCGGCGCCACGTAACCCGCATCTTCATTGCGCACCGTCACCTCGGCCATGAGCGGCTCATTGGCGGGTACGACCTTGAGCAGCACGCTGCCGGCGGGTGCAACCGCGCCAACTGCCAAGCTGTTCAGTTCTGTAACGGTGCCATCGACCGGCGCGCGCAGTTCCAGCAGCCCGGCACGGTGGGTCTGTTTGGCTAGCTCGCCCCGCAGGCGGCTGAGTTCGCCGCTGGCCTGCACGCGCTGGCTTTGCAGCTCACTCTCATAGGCGGAGCGCACAGACGCGATACGCCGCTCGGCCTGCGCAATCACCGCTTTCAGGGCCTCGATGCTGGCCTGCTGCGCCTTCAGATCCTGCTCTCGCTCCAGGCGCTCCCGGACCTTGTCTTTGGCGGCCAACGGAGAGACGAAGCCGCTGGCGGCGAGGTTCTCTTGGGCGGCGGCCTGCTCGCGCAAAATCGGCAGGGTCTGCTCCAGCTTCTTCTCCACTTGGCGGGCGGCTTCGAGCTCCTGGCGCGCCTTGTTCAAGGTCTCCTGTTCCTGGCGGATGGAATCCTCGAACGCTCGGCGTCGCGCACCGTATTGCGCCAGGATCTCTGCATAGAGGGCCGGCGGGTCCCCTGCCTTCTGGATGAAGGGTAGACCCTGGAGCTCGGCATCGATCCGGCGAAGTGTGAGTGCTCGGGTGGCCTCATCGTTCGCCAGGATACCCAGATCGGCTTGCGCTGCCTGCGCATCCAGACGCATCAGCACCTGTCCAGCCTGGACCATGTCGCCCTCCCGCACCAGTAACTCCTGCACCCGCCCGCCATCCACGGGCTGGACAACTCGGGTGAACTGCTGCGGCACGAGCCGACCCTCGGCGCTGACGATGATGTCCAGCTTGCCGAAGACCGCCCAGAGCGTCAGCAGCCCGAACAGGGCGCTGACACTCCAGAGCAGTGCCCGCGGCAGGCGCTGCGGGGGCCGCTCCTGCAACGCCAGCAGATCGGGGGCAAAGTCCAAAGCCTGGGTGCGCAGCCCCCGTAACTCAGCTGTGGCGCTCATTAGGGCTCCATGGAGTAGCCACGGCGCGCCCAGCGAGCTTCCCGGTCAGCCAGCAGAGGATCCTGCGTCAACGCCTGCCCACGATCAGGCGGTGCCACCATCAGAAGACCTGCGTCGGGCGCGATGACGGCGGTGTCGCTATCCCCAGCGCCATCGGTTGCGATGGCGCGCTGCCACTGGTCCAGAGTGCTGTCCGACACCGTCCAGCGATCCAGAACCGGGTAAAGCGGCGTGAACACAGGCTCCACCGGTGCATCGGGCATGAATGCGCCGCCATCGGGCAGCTCCTGCTCAAACAGGAAGCGCGGTGCAGGGCGCAAGAGTCCGGAGACCTGCGTCACAGCGGTACTTTCGCTCACCAAGGGGAGCGCAGGCCCCCGCCCGGCGGCGACTTTGATGCTGTTGGGTGAGGCCACCATGAGCTCGTCGAGCGCGCTGTCCTTGGGCGCTTCGCAGATCGCGATCTCCGATTCATTAGTACTGACCTGGCCACCCAGTTTGATGGTGTTCGGCGAACCCATCTGGGCATCCTCTCCCTTACCAGAGGCCATAGCGGTCGGGTCATCGCAGACCGCGATCTCGCCATCGGCGGCGCCTGCTGCCACTGCTTGTTCAGCCAATGCGGCCCGGACCGCAGCCTCCTTAATACTGTTGGGGGCAGTGTGGGTATCGGTCTGCTTGATGCCCGCTGCAGGCTGCTGATCATGAATCCAAAGCAGGTCGCTGGCCGAGGCCGTGGTCGCATCGGCTTGCACCGGCAGCCCATTTTCGGGGGTGTCTGCATCGACGGTCTCACCCAACCAGTTGCGCTCAATAAGGCCGCGGTGAATCAAGGCCAAGTTGTGACGTGGGCTTGCAGCAAACCAGGACTCGGCCAAGCGGGCGGTGGTGTTTGCCACAGGCTCGGGTGCACTGGTGGGCGCCGCTGCGGGCACGCTGCCCTCTGCGGCGGCTGGTGTGGCGGCCGGGGTGGCGGCGTCCACCAAGAGGTTTCGACGCATCCAGGGCATACGACTGCCGGTGTTCGGCACGGACTCGGATACGGCACGCAGCGTCTCGACACCACGTGTATCTGCCCAGCGCACGTCGGCAGTGGAGAGTACGCGCTGAACCGGGTCGGTCACGCGTAGAGTGGAGTCGCTGGTATTCGGGGATTGGGTCGGTGCAGTCATTTTGCTTGTCAGTCCAGAGTTGGTGCCCAGGCTCCAGCGCACGATGGCGGGATTGCTGGTGCGAGCGGTGTCGAATTGGCTGGCGATGGTGGCCAAGTTGATGGTCTCGGCGCTGGTCGGCGTGGCCGCTGAGCCGGGCACCCAGTTGGCATCGGCAATGATGCGTAGGGTGCCCACCTGACGGCTGCCCGTGTACCAGTTGCGCAGGGTGATCTGCTCGCCACTACCCACCTCGACCACCAGGTCATTGCCGTTCTTGAACAGCACCACATTGCTGCGGGTGATGCCCCCAGAGAGATCCAGCGTGTCGGTGCTGTTGCTGCCGCTACCCACCACCAGATCAGCCCCATCGCCCCGAGCAAAGGCAATGCGGTCATTACCCGTACCGGTGTTCAAGGTGTCGTTGCCGGTGCCACCGATGAAGATGCCATTGCCGGCCGTGGTGGTCAGGATGTCTGCCCCAGCTCCCCCGCTGAGGGTGTCGTTGCCCCCACCGCCAGTCAGGGTGTTATTGCCGGCGTTGCCGATGAGGATGTTGTTCGCAGCATTGCCCGTGGCATTGATCGCGGCCGTGCCTGTAAGGGTGATGTTCTCTACATTGGCGAGCGAGGCGACGCTGCAGGTGATGCTGGCCTCGACCGTGTCGGTGCCCTCGTTCGCGTTTTCGGTGACGACATCGCCAGCTACATCCACCACATAAGTGTCGTTACCGGTACCCCCCACCATCGTGTCGGTGCCTGCACCACCATCGAGGCGATCGTTGCCAGCAGCACCCGTGAGCGTGTTGTTGGCGCTGTTGCCAATGAGAAGGTTGTTCGCAGCATTACCCGTCGCATTGATGGCCGCAGTCCCAGTGAGGGTGATGTTCTCGACATTGGCGAGCGAGGCGACGCTGTAGGTGATGCTGGATTCGACCGTGTCGGTGCCCTCGTTCGCGTTTTCGGTGACGACATCGCCGGCCACGTCCACCACGTAGGTGTCATTACCCGTCCCGCCTGCCATCGTGTCGGTCCCTGCACCGCCAACAAGACGATCGTTGCCACCGCCACCGGTTAAGGTGTTGTTGGCGCTGTTACCGGTCAGGGTGTTGTCACCGGCGTTGCCCGTGCCATTGATGGCAGCAGTGCCGGTCAGCGTGAGGTGCTCGACGTTTGCGCCCAGCGTGAACGTCACGCTCGAATCGATCCGGTCAACGCCTTCGTTGGCGTTCTCGGTGACGACATCGCCCGTGGTATCGACGATGTACACGTCGTCGCCGGCTCCCCCAAGCATCGTGTCGTTGCCTGCACCGCCGTTCAAGGTATTGGCGGCGGCATTGCCACGCAGGATGTTGGCCAAGCCGTTGCCGGTGGCGTTGATCGCGGACGTGCCTGTGAGCGTTAGGTTTTCGACTTCTGTGCCAAGGGTGTACGTCACACTGGACTCGATCGTGTCGGTACCGCCGCTGGCTGCTTCGGTCACGGTGTCGCCGGTGTTGTCCACCACGTAGGTGTCGTTACCTGCGCCGCCGGTCATCGCATCAGCACCTGCACCACCATCGAGGCGGTTGTTGCCGCTGTTGCCGGTCAGGGTGTTGTTGGCGACGTTGCCCGTGGCGTTGATCGCAGCTGTCCCGGTGAGGGTGAGGTTTTCGACATTCGCTCCGAGGACGAAGCTGACACTCGATTCGACTCGGTCGGTTCCCTCATTGGCGCTTTCAGTGACGACATCGCCCGCGTTGTCCACGATATAGACATCATTGCCGGCACCGCCCTGCATCGTGTCGGCGCCAGCCGCACCATTCAAAGTGTTGTTGCCGGCATTGCCAATCAGCGTGTTGCTCAGCGAGTTACCCGTACCGTTAAGCGCAGCCGTCCCGGTGAGCGTGAGGTTTTCCACGTTCGCGCCCAACGTGTACGTGATCGAAGACTCCACCCGATCCACACCCTCGTTGGTGTTCTCGGTAACGACATCGCCTGCAGCATCAACGATGTAGACGTCATTGCCCGAACGGCCACGCATCGTGTCACTTCCCAGTCCGCCGTCAAGCACATCGTTGCCCGCGTTGCCCTCGAGCACATCATTGCCGCCTAGGCCAAGTGCTTGACCCCCACCAGGCAGTGAGTAAAGCGTATCTGCGAGGTCCGTTCCTCGAATCGTCGATGCCAGCGTCCGAACCTGATCAGCGGTGAGCACTGTGCCGTCGTTGAACACGAAACGCTCGACAGTTGCTAGCCCCCCCTCCGAAAAGAAGTATCGGACTCTCACCGAGTGGCTACTGCCGACTTGACGAACAAGAAGGTCTTGCGGTGTCCCGCCTTCGGAAATCGCTTCAAAGCTGATTTCGGAGACGCTCAAACTGCCGTCAAACTGCACAGTGTCCACGCCAGCATCGATGATGCTGTACTCAGGGCGCAGGCTTATCGCTTCATTGATCTCGTCGTTTCCAAAGTCGCGACTAAACCGATAGGTATCTGTGCCGGCACCGCCATACAGGCGGTCGTTACCAGCGCCACCTTCGAGAAGATCTGCCCCTTCCGCACCATCTAGGGTGTCGCCTCCAGCACCGCCGCGAAGCGTGTCGTCGCCACTGCCCCCATCCAAGTAGTCATCACCGTCGCTACCAGACAGTGTGTCAGCGCCTCGATCACCATAGAGCGAATCGCTGCCTGCCAATCCGTCAAGTACGTCGTTACCAGCATTACCCGACAGCAGGTCTGCACCTACGGTCGCCGTTCGACGCGAAGAACTGAGTAGCGCGATCTCGAACTGCTCTCGCTGCCAGACGGATCCATCATCGAATCTGAGACGGGTCGCGAGGTCAGTACGGAGCGCAGACGCGGTCTCGCTGGGGAATGCAAACCGAAGCGTCATGCTCGATCCGTCCGACAAGCGAATGATCAGATCTGCCCCATTGCGCGCGAATGTCACTTGATCCATCGACACTGACGCCTTAAGCCGCAGATCGACAGATGCAGCACCCGCATTGATGACATCCTGACCATCACCCAGGCCGAACTCGATCGCTACTGCGGTGGCTGTATTTGCTCGGCGGACGACCGTGATCTCATCATTACCGGAGCCGCCCTCAACAAGGTCGCCGCCGGAATAGCTGAAGATTCTGTCGTTTCCAGCACCGCCGCGGAGCACGTCCTTCTGCTCGCTGATGTTTGCGTAGTTGTATGCGGTCGTATCTAGTCCGAGGATCGTGTCGTGGCCATCGCCACCTTCGATGGTGTTGGCCCCGTAGCTGCCAAAGAGCAGATTGTCTTGTGCATTGCCTTGGAGATTCACATCACCTGCGGCGTAGCCTAGCCCGAGGTTTTCGATATTGACAAAGTCTGTCAGGCGGACTGTGGTTGATCCGGCCTGGTCGACCTGCACAGTGTCTAGCCCGCCACCAGCAGCCTCAACAACCGAGTCACCTAAGCCAATCACATAACGGTCGTCTCCTGCGCCGCCCGTCAGCACGTTGGCGGCGCTGTTGCGCGCGCCGTTCAAGGTGTTGTTACCCGCGTTGCCAGTACCGCTGATTGCGGTACTTCCGGTTAGCGTGAGATGCTCGATCTCGCTGGACAGCGTCATGCTGATGGACGACTCGATCGTGTCAATCGATCCGATTCCGCCGCGTTCGATGACCCGATCGCCGAGGTTGTCGACCACGTAGATGTCGTGTGTATCTCCACTGATCATGACGTCGGCACCTGCACCTCCATCAATGAAGTACGTGCGGAGCCGGTCTTGGGACCACTGAACCTGAGAGAACGGGTTCGTGATGGCGCTGCTTGCCTCAGAGACGTCAATGACGTTGTTGAGGCTGTTGCCAATCATGTACCTATAGGTCGTTTCCGGTGGATCGATTGATACATAGCTAATCGAATTGGCAGTTGAAGCACGCTGAACGAGGTTTTCAATGTTGTCGCCAAGCGCTTCGCTCCACCGCTCGGTCTGCAGCGTGTCAACGCCTTCGTTGGCGTTTTCATATGCCCCACCCGCAAACGGCGAGTCGATCGGAGAGGGCACGACCGGGTAACCTGCGCTACTCCATCGGCCGCTGTGCCTGACGATGTACAGATCGTCTCCTTGGCCGCCAATCAAGACATCGCCGCCGCCGCCATCATCCAGGGTGTTGCCGCCAGAGTTACCTCTGAGCGTGTTCTTGTTGCCGTTTCCAGTCGCGTTGAGATTCAGAGTTCCGGTCAGCGTGAGATTCTCGACACCGTTGGGTAGCACGAATGACACTGAGGCCGACACGGTGTCACCATCACCAGTTGTTGAGTCGGTGACTGTGTCATTCCAGTGATCAACCACGAAGTTGTTGGCAGTTGCAGTGCCCGTTTGGCTGTTTGCCGAGGCCGCTCCATTGCTCAGCCGACTTTGGATATCCGCGAAGGTCCAGTTGGTGCCCCCTGCGAATCGAATCGTCTCAATCGTTCCGTTGGGCTGAGAGAAATAGCGAGAGACTCTGATTTCGTCTGCGCTGCCTGCGACCTCAAGGATCAGATCGTCGTTCGCATCGCGCGTGAACGTGACGTTTGAGGTCGTGATCCCTGCCCCGAGCTCAAGACGGTCGTTTCCGGCGCCGGGGATGATGGTCGACGACACCTCATTGATTTGGTCCGACCCGTGACCCAATCCGAACCGATACACGTCGTCGCCGGCTCCACCCTCAAGCAGGTCGCTGCCCGCTTCGCCTACAAGTACATCAGCGCCATCCATACCGAAAAGCACATCGTTTCCAGCGCGCCCAATAAGCGTGTCCGCCGCATCCGATCCGACGAGGCGGTCATCACCAGCTGTTCCGTTGCCTATGGCGCTGAGTATCTGCGAGCGAGTCAACACGACTGACCCGCCGTCGAACTCGATTCTGTCGATCACCGAGTCGCCGCCGGATGCTCCGGACTTGAAGTAGTCATTGAGCTCGGCGACTTGGGTCTCTCGCCGCGTCACTGGGTCGACATGAATGAGC
This sequence comes from Piscinibacterium candidicorallinum, assembly GCF_047549485.1. Taxonomy (GTDB): domain Bacteria; phylum Pseudomonadota; class Gammaproteobacteria; order Burkholderiales; family Burkholderiaceae_C; genus Piscinibacterium; species Piscinibacterium candidicorallinum. Next base: position 2,704,227 of record NZ_CP180191.1, read on the forward strand.
AGGAGGGAGTCTCGACGTGAGCCGGTTGCGGGACGGCGAACCAGGATGTCGGCCCATTGGATCGACGGATCAACCCGTAACGTGTCGATCGATCCGGGCGCCGTGTCGGTACCCGTGACCCAAACGCTGCCGCCAGGCCTAACGACGATGGTGTCACTTCCCTCACCACCGATCACCTGCACGGATGGGCCCCTGGCTTCAAGCGTGTCATTGCCCTGACCGCCATACAGCACATCGTCTGAGCCCCCGATCAATAAGTCGTTGCCGCCCTCGCCGTACACGATGTCCCTCCCAGCGAGTCCATCGAGTACATCCGCGTTCGGTGTGCCGACGATGAAGTCATTGCCAGAGGTGGGCTGAACAGCCAACTGTCGCAGCTGTTCTCCGGTCCAAATGGTCGACGCGCTGTCAGCGAACTCGACGCGGCTGAATAGTCGACCATCCTGCACGAAGGCGTACCCGGGGAGTCGGACGCGGTCACTAGTCGTATTGCCGCCAGCATCAAGCAGGTCGATCCAAACCACGCCGTCTGGCCCTTGCGCCTGGATGCGTACCTGACTCGGTGCAATGCCGGGGCCGAATCGCAGCACATCTTCACGGGCACCCCAGTTCTCAAGGGTGATTTCTAGAGATCCGATTCCTCGGTTGATGAGGAACGTGTCTGCACCCTGCCCACCAACCAGCCATCCAGAGCCTTGCTGCGCACTCAGTGTGTCGTCGCCACTTCCACCTCTGGCTGTACCGAATCCTCGCAGCGTGATTTGGTCATTGCCAGCACCGCCGTCCAGCGTGCCGCCCCCCATGAGCACATCATTTCCGGCCTCGCCGTTTGCCGTCTGCGAACCACCCAGGGATGTGCCAGTGTCGAGGAGGTCGTTGCCGTCACCACCAAAGAGGGCGTCGTCGCCGTCGCCACCTTGGAGGTTGTCGTTACCGGCATCTCCATACAACTGGTCGTTGCCTGCTCCACCCATCACGGTGTCGTTACCGGCACCAGCAAACACCTGGTCATTGCCGCCGCGAGCATTGAGTGTGTCCGCACCCTCGGATAGATAAACGACATCATCACCCTCGGTGACCAACAGGTCGGGAGGCGTGAGGGGAACGGTTGCTGGCGAGAAGACTTGGCCTTGGATCTCTAGTTTGTCTTGAGAGCCTGCCCGGAAGAAGCCGCGGAAGGCGACCTGATCCTGGCTGCCAGCGAAGCGCACGATGAGATCGGACTGATAGCGGATGAGTTGCGCCTCCGCGATCGTGTAGCCATTGACTTGGAGGGTATTAGCTTCGAGTGCACTGACTGACGCGAGCACTTCATCGCTACCCGCACCGCGACTGAATACAAAGCGATCATTGCCGCTGCCACCATCCGCAATCTCGTTGCCCGTACCGAAGGTGATGACATCGGCACCATCGCCCGTCTCGAAGCGCCGGTTCAACTCGTCTCCCTGAACCCGGTCACTCGCGGCGGTGCCGTAGACGGGATTACTCACCGCCCATGATGGCGGGAGAACCAAGTCAACGCCCCGATCAAGCAGCTGCTGCCAAGTCATGACGGTGCCATCGGCGAAGGTGAGGCGGTCTACCGGACCTTGGTTGATCAGGGTGTCAAGATCGCCACCAAGTCGGATTGCGTCAGCTTGCGTTCCATAGTGGAGCGTGATCCCCCAGTTATCGGGGTCATAGGACAGTCGCACGCTGTTGGAGCTGACGCCTGTACCAAAAGCAAATCGGTTTGCCTCGCGCTGCCCGAGTGCAATTTGCTCCGCGTCCTTGCTGACCTGGTCTAGTCCGTCGCCCTGATTGAAGACGAAGGTGTATCCGCCGCCTGTTCCACCGCGCAAAAAGTCGTTACCAGCGCCACCGCGTAACGTCGAACCTGCCCCAAGGGCTGACAGGCTGTCGTTCAGCCGCCCACCGGCGAAACTGAGCCCGCTCTCCATCGATGAGTAGGACACCCGTTCGTTGTACCGCTCGGTGATGAGGTCTCCGAGTGTTGCGCTGGTACCGTCGGCATTCCGGATCACCAGGCCAGCTTGTACAAACGCGTTTTGAATCGCGATCTCGCCCTGCAAGAACTGCAGATTCACCGAGCCATAGCTCGCTCCAGCTGCGACACCTGCAGCATCAACACGCATGCCGTCCAGAACAATGGTGTTCGCGCCTTCGCGATCATCAATGTTCTCTCTGAGGTTGCCCGCGTCGTATAGGTCCGACGCAGAGATGACGTAGGTGTCATCTCCGGCTCCCCCGGCAAGATAGTCTGCACCTTGCCCCCCGGTGAGCACATCGTTGCCGTCGCCACCGAATAGACGGTCATTGCCCTCGCCACCGACGAGTGCATCATCGCCCGCCTGACCATCGACGATGTCTACACCGGCGCCGCCATCAAGCTGATCGTCGCCTGCACCTCCACGGAGCCAATCGTCGCCAGCATCGCCGCTTAGCGTGTCAGCCCCCCCCTCGCCGTCGAGCTCGTCGTTGCCTTCCCCGCCGCTCAGGACATCGTTTCCACTGCCACCATCCAGGCGATCACTGCCGGCCCCACCCGTCAAGCTGTCATGGTCATTGCGTCCGAGAAGCCAGTCATCGCCGGTACCGCCTGATAGCTGATCGTTGCCGTTGTCACCGTCGAGATAGTCGTTCCCTTCGCCACCGTCGAGCACATCGGCGTCAGTGTTGCTCTCGCTACCCGGGCTGGAAGCGCTGCCGCCATACAAGCTGTCGTTCCCTGAACCGCCCAGAAGCGTGTCGCTGCCATTGCCGCCCGACAGCAGGTCGTTGCCTGCACCGCCGTCCAAAAGGTCATTGCCGTGCAAGGCGACGATCTCGTTGTCACCATCGCCGACTAGCGTGTCATTGTCCTCGCCGCCGAATAACTGGTCGTCGCCTCCACCCCCAGATAAGTAGTCCTCTCCCGTCCCACCGTCGAGGATATCTTTGCCGCGGGCAACGTCCTGTCCGGGTACGTCGGTCCCAAAGTCTCCGTAAAGCGTGTCACCGCCTTCGCCGCCGACCAGTCGATCGTCGCCACCATCGCCTTGCAGGTAGTCGATCCCGGAGCCGCCGTCCAATTCATCCGCGCCGTGATGTTGCGCGCCCAGATCTGCAATGTCTCCATCGCCGCGCAGGGAATCATCGCCTTCGCCGCCAATCAGCACATCCGCGCCGCCATCCCCCTGCAAAACGTCATTACCTTGCTCGCCGTCGAGATAGTCGTCGCCATGCAGTTGGCCAGCAAGGTTTCTGTCGCCACTGTCGCCGCGCAGTTGATCGTTCTCGGACCCACCGAATAGCTGGTCTGAGCCGCCACCGCCCTCCAAAGAGTCGTTGCCTCCTTCGCCGTCAAGGTAGTCGTTGCCGTGGTGCTCTCCGCTTAGATTGCTGACTCGCGCATCGCCAAGCAGCTGATCGTTGTCGGCACCGCCGAACAGGGTGTCATCGCCCCCGTCCCCTTGGAGATAGTCATCGCCGGCCTCGCCGTCCAAGTAGTCTGCACCATGGAGTGCTGGCGGGAGCACTTCGACCCCATCTCGTATCGCCGAACCATCACCGTACAGTCGATCAGCACCGGTACCGCCGTAGATCTCATCGCTGCCTTCCTGGCCCGAAAGTTGGTCGTCACCAGCTCCGCCATCGATGTAGTCGTTCCCGCCCGCACCGGGAGTCCCTGCTTCTACGCCGTTAGGCTGTCCATACAGCAGGTCACCGCTGATCGAATCATTCCCATCGTCGCCAAACAGGGTGTCTGCGCCTTGCATGCCGACAATGCTGTCGTTGTCTGCACCGCCGTACACCAGATCATCACCGGTGCCTGCACGAATCAAGTCGTCGCCGGCGCCACCATCAATGATGTTGCCCGCGTCAGTCCAGCTGATCGGACTGAAGCTGTTATCTACCGGGAAGTAGTTGGGATTGCCCTCAGCGTCGGTCCACATGCCGATCGCCCACCCATAACCCTGGCTGAAGACCTGACTGGGTAAGTTGAGCGCGGGGTAGGTTCCGCCTGCTGGCGCATGGGAAGTACCTCCTCCCGAACCCCAGATCGCGTCGTTGCCGTTGCCTCCCCGCAGTACATCCCTGCCACGTTGGCCGAATAGGACGTCGTTGCCATCGCCGCCATCGATAACGTCGTCACCGCCAAAGCCACTCAGCGCGTCGTTGCCCGCTCCGCCCTGCAATCGATCATCCGTATGATCCAATCCGTACAGCACATCGTCGATGCCTGGCTGAGGTGCCCCTGTAAGAAGAACGTTGGGGCCAGCAGGGTCTCGCACAAATTGCCACGTACCCGGCGCAGACACGACTGTGGTGTCGATCACGCGCTCCATATCACCCAAGACGTTGAGACCGCTTGGTGGCGGTACCGCAGCATCGCTCAGGTTGATGCCGAGGTTTCCGTTGGTAAAGCCCCGAACAACGATTCGATCTTTTGAGTCAAGCTTCTCGATGATGAGGTCTTGGGTTCCATCGACCTTCTTGCTCAGGCTGTAACGGACTTTCTTGTCCGCGCTCTGCCATATGCCCTCCGAAAGCAGCAGGCCACCGCTCAAGACATAGCTGGTATCAAACCGAATCGAGCCTTGGCCGTCCTTGTCAGCGACGACGTCGCCGTCCTTGGCTTCGCCTGACGTGAACAGATAGGTGTCGTTGCCCGCACCGCCGAGCAGCGTGTCGGAACCTGCACCGCCGTTCAGGGTGTCGTTGCCCGTCTGGCCTTCCAGATAGTCGTTGCCGGCCTGGCCGTTGATCGTGTCATTGCCGGCGCCGCCATAGAGGCGGTCTTGCACGCGCTCAGCATTGGTACCGCTCAGTGTGTCATCGCGGGAGTCGCTTCCAAACACGATGTTTCGATCAAAAAAAGCACCCGTTTGTCCAGGTCGCCGGGTTCTTGGCCGGACCTCTAAGCGTCGAATGGAGCCATCGGCTAATGTGACCGAGTAGTTGGCAGCTTCATCGCCGACGACTTGTACCGTGCTACCCGAAGGCGCGCTCAGGCTACGCCTTGTAGCTGCCATTGCAGCTAGCAGTCCCGATCTGTCCCGAACCCAGGACTCACTTAGGCCCGTGTACTCAGAGCGCTCGTCTTCGAGCCTCACAGCCTCAGCGACGGCCGGGCTTATCGACAGTGCAATCGGCGATAGAGCTACCAGTGCGGCACGTGCGTCGGAGTTGACCAGCGCATCAGCCGCGATTGAAGCGGCGCTAGTTGGCAGATAACGAGCTTGGAGAGCCTGTAGCTCAGCTGAGCTTAGGGCGCCAAAAAATGCGCGCGCGGTCGACTCAAACTCCGGAACCGACGTAGTTCCAATCAACTGCTGGCCTTGAATAGCTCCCATCAACATGTCTAACGCAGCACTGGGACCGTCCCGTGCGACCAGTCGGAAAACAGGCTGCAGCTGCGGGTTCGTTGTACCTCCAATGACGGCTTGCATTAGGGTCTCCACGGAACGCGGACCGAGGAGATAGGCCGAGACGGTCTGGCCAATCACGAAACTGTCAACCAGTAGCTGGATCGGCTCGTCAAATGCGGCGCCATAAGCTGCATCGATTGCGAGTTTGTACGCGTATGCTGCATACAACGCATCGCGAACATCACTCAGAGAGTCAAGCCTGCTAGGGGTTCGCCCTAGCAGTCGAGCGCTCTCGTCTTGTGTTAGCTGCGTGAACAGCAAGGACCCAGCCCAGGCTGAGTTTTGTTGAGTTGCCGCGGCGGAATCGTTGATATCTCTGTTAAACAATACCGTACCCACTGCGGTTGCGTCCGCACTGGCAATTCTGCCAATTGACGGTACTATTCCTCGCGACCAATCACCTGACTCGCCAAGCAAATCACTTAGTAAATTTTCTGCAACCCTATTTGACGCAAGCTGCATTCCAACTATTGTTCCACCCCGCGTATCAGGTAGAATTAAATCTGACGCATTAATACCATAACGAAGCCGGTGCTGTGTGTCAGTGTAAGTTCTGATAAGGGCTGCCATCGCACCGCGCCCAGCATTGGCTTCCGTTGCACCACGCAGCCATAGTACCGATGGATCAGTTAGAGCTACACCATATTCGGCAACTAAGATATCTGCAAGACGTTGGTAGATCCTCCAATACGGTATCTGTAGCAACCGCGCCTGGTCCCGCATCGCGCTAATTTCCGCAAGGTGTGTCTCTCCTAGTTGAACAGATACTTGGTTCACTCAACTTCCTTTACAAGCTTCAAGACCTCAATGATGTTTTTGTAGATCTCAGGCCAATCTCGTCCATGCTGCTGCGCGAATCGGACGTCTATGGCTAGATCTGCCTTCCATCGAAAACTTGCTCTGCAAGACCCAATCCGGTGCGAAACATCACAAACCGCTACTACAGGCTGTCCGCTTATGGGGTCCAACGAATTAGTGGCTATATATATTCTCTGAGCATTTTTTACTCCTTCCGTACCAATCTCATACACTGCCAATCCTTCGCTTAGTTGCTTTCGGCGCGCGGGCATGTCTACTCGCTTCTCAATTTCTCGAATTTTCTCCATGGCGGTTGGTAGCGCGCCAATTGGGCGTTCTGGTATAATAAGAAAAAATTCTACGCTATAGTCGTAAGCCTGACCCTGAAATCGAGCAGCATAGTCTTCTTCGGGGGTAAGCTTTCTTGAACGTGTTGCCAACGACCACTGAAAACCTGAGGGTCCTTGCTGAAATCCATATTGCGCTGGGGCCATGAGCAAATACCGTCCTCGACGCAACAGCACGTAACCTGTAGGTAATGGGCCTACATTAGCCAGATCAGCGTCTGTCACGACAGTTTGCGGAGGCTCAGGCGCCGGAGTGGTGGTTTCGTGTTGATGACAAGCAAGAATCGAGACGAGGATGCCCACTCCGACTATTCCGACAATCCGGTTGGTGTATTTGTGCTGGGGTTTCATGTGGAGCCTCGCTACACCTGTCTAGTATTTTTCAAGATATATAACTCGCTCAACTTTTAGTTTATTTGGCAAGCCGTGGGTGATAATCAGCGAGGTGACTTTGCCGCGCAGCGCGTTGACGGTGCCGGCGAAGGATTCGGCCGTTGCCTGATCCAGATTGCTGGTGGCCTCATCAAAGATCAGCACCTTTGGGCGCTTCAGCAACGCTCGGGCAATGGCAATGCGCTGCTTCTGTCCGCCTGAGAGCCCCGCGCCGCGCTCGCCAATTTCGGTCTGGTAGCCCTGGGGCAGTTGTTCGATCACGCCGTGGATCTCGGCCATCTGGCAGGCCTGCACGATCTCTTCGAAGGTGGCCTGGGGGTTGGCCATCTGCAGGTTCTCGTAGACGGTGCCGCTGAAGAGCACTGTTTCCTGCGGTACCACGCCGAACAGGCTGCGCAGCTCGTTGGCAGCCAAGTGGCGGATATCGATGCCGTCGATGCGGATGCTGCCTTCGGTCGGCAGGTAGAAGCCCTGCAGCAGCTTGGCCAAGGTGCTCTTGCCGGTGCCGCTCGGCCCCATGATGGCCACGGTGGTGCCGGGTTCTACGGTGAGACTCAGGTTTTTGTAGAGGAAGGGGCAGTCATCGCCATAGCGAAAGGCAATGGCTTGCACCTCAATCCGGCCCATGCCTGCGGCCTGGCGGCTGGGGGTAAGGCTGTAGGGCTCGGTGGGGGCGTTCATCAGATCGCCCAGGCGCTTGACGGCCAGGCTGGCCTGCTGGAACTGGGTCCAGAGACCCGTCAGACGCATCACCGGCTGGCTGAGCTTGCCGGCAAACATCTGGAAGGCGACGAGCATGCCGATGGTGAAGGCCGGGGTGGTCATGACGATCCAGGCGCCGGCCAGCAGGATCAGCAGGGTCATGGCCTGCTCCAGGGTGCTGACGACCACGTTGTAGGTGTTGCCCAGCTGCTTGGTACGAAACCCAGCGTTCAGGTAGCTCGCCAGGTACTCGGCATAGCGCTGCTTGAGCTGGGGCTCCATTTGCAGGCTCTTGACGGTTTCCATGCCGCCCACGTACTCGGTAACAAAGGCCTGATTGCGCGCGCCGAGCAGGAACTGCTCGTTCAGGTGCTTCTGGAACAGGGGTGCGACCACGGCCGAGGCGATCACGATGACAGTGAGGATGCCTAGTGCAATTAGGGTGAGCGGCACGCTGTACCAGAACATCAGGGCCACGCAGATCAGCAGGAAGGGGATGTCCAGGATCAGGCTGACGGCGGCGGAGCTGATGAACTCGCGGATGGTCTCCACGCCCTGCAGGCGGGCGGCGATGACGCCCGTGGGCCGGTGGGTGAAGTAGCGAGGTGGCAGCTTGAACAGATGTTCGAACACGCTGTAGCCGAGCACGGCGTCCACCCGGTTGCCGGTGTGCAGGATGAGGTATTGCCGTACCCAGGTGAGCAGGGCGGTGAAGAGCATGAAGATCGTCATGCCCACGGCAATGGCGATGAGCGTGCTCTGGGTGCGGTGCACCACTACCTTGTCGATGATGGCCTGGGTAAAAAGGGGCGTGGCCAGAGCGAGCAGCTGAAGCACCAAGCTGGCCAGCAGCACGTCGCGCCAGACTTTCTTGTGCTTGAGCAGCTCGGGGATGAACCAGGCGAAACTGAAACGGCGGGGGCTGGCTTGGCCGTTGGCGTGGGCGGTCTCGGCTTCGTCGGGGTCGGCGACCGGCGGCGCAGCGGGCTTGAGCAACAGAACTTGGCCAGCGAACTGGGCTTCGAAGTCCGCGACCTTCAACACCTCGGGCCGCGGCTGGCCAGGCCGGAAAAAGGCAACGCGTTCTGCATCCGCCTGGGAAATGATGACTGGGGTAAGCGTGCCCGACTGCGGATCGTTGGCGGCGGACTCAGCCGCTTCGGTCGATGCGGGTCTCACGCCGTGCTGACTCGGTGTGTTGGCGCCGTTGACCAACGCGATGCAGGGCAACGCCAGATCGCCGAAGCGCTGCGGCTTGGCGCGGATCAGCTTGGCCTTGAACCCCAGGGCGCGGGCGGCAGACAGCAGGCTTGAATCATCGTGCGGCGGTGGGAACTGCTGCGCCAGCAGGTCGGAGCTGAACGGGATGCGGTGAATGGCACAGGCCGAGCCCAGCGCCCACACCATCGCCTCGCGATCGACCGCGAGTCCCCCTGCTCTCACAACGCCCTCCCTCTACTGTCAGGTCTAGCAGCTATGTCTGTTCTGCACCGCCAGGTTTTGACAGGTCCGAAAAGTAGGGACAATGGCGACGGCAAACCAGCTACGCAGATACCGTGTTTTGGTTGCGCAGTTCAACTGTCGCACTACTCCACACCTAAAGTGCCTAGTTGAGGCTCGGCAAACAGCGTCTGAATAGGTCAAGCAGTGGACATACGTGCGCGGCTCTGATGAGTGGCTTGGACGTGGCTAGCCAATCCGGTTGCCGGCATCATTCAGCGCGAGAGTCCGCTTTGGGTCGAAAGCAGAAGATCGCACCAAACCAGCATCCGACATGTGGCTCGGTGCTTCCCTTCACCAAACAGAAGCACCTTAAGCCCCAGCTTCATGCTGCTGGCAGCCGCGACAAGAAGAAGGGCCTCATCAGAGAGGGAGCCAGCCACTCTCGCTGCGACGCCCCGGCTGTCGCAGTCCCTTCAGGCGCGGGATTGGCGACATCCATAATGAAGTTGTCTATCACCGATCATGACTATGCAGCGTTGTCGCCCTGCATGAGTCGCTCGTATTGCAGGCACAGGTAGTTCGCTCGCAGTAGCAGCTCCCCAATGGCCACATCCTGGCCCAGCGCCGCGCGAAAGGCCGTGAGGCCAGAATCGGCCAAGCGATCGGCGTACGGCATCAGCGCGCTCAATGCGCTTTGAGCCTGCTCCGACGCCAAACCTCTCTCAGCGCTTCGCTGGAGTTCATGTCGCAGATCCAGCAAGCCACGATGCGCGCTTGGCACAAGCTCAGGCATGTGAGTCGTTACATCTCGCGTGGGAATCCATCGCTTCAACCGTTCAACCACTGAAGCGGCCATTCCTTGCTTTGGCGCATCATCAAAGTGAAGCGCGTCAACGGGGCTTTCAGTTGCGGCGGGTCGCACAAGGCTCAGAGGCTCAGCCGCGACACCGCCTTGGCTGGACGGCCGCAGACGCGCGATCACCAGCGTTCCAGGCACCAGGTCCGACGGCGCCAGTCGCTCCACTCGCTCGATGGCATGGCGGGTGTACTCGTTGAACGATATCTCGGCGGAAAGGGTCCGCCTTGCACTATCCAGAAGGGGCCAGACGAGAACCTGTCGCGCGTCATCGAAACGGGCATCGCCGAACTTTGCGGGCTGGAGTGCCACCCAGTCCTTCATAGGATCGGGCTCGGACAGCAGGCTCACGCGGTGTTCGCTGCGTGCACTCAACATATCAGCCCATGACGACCACGGCTTCAAATGCTGCACCAGGGTTTCGGGGTCCAGAGGGAGCACGCTCACGCTGGTACTGTCCGACGCGGAAAGACGTCCTGTGTCGTTGGTTTGGGCTCCTATAAGCGACACGCGACGGCCGGTAGTCTGCGCCGGCGCACCCAGCCCGGTCCAGGGACCGGCGGCCTTGTAGCGCGCGACGGGATTGAATCCTCTCTGATTTTCTGGGCGTGCATCGGTGCAGGACATGAAAGCCTGCTCGTCAGGCGACCAAAAGATCATGGTCAGTCCGACGTAGCCGGCGGGTGAGCGCCAGGCGTGTGCACCAAGCCCGTACAGCTCGAGCGACGTGGATGCCTCATAACGCGATCGTGCACGTCCGACCCATTTCGTCGGCATAGCGCCCTGGGCCGCGGCCGAGTCCAACGCACACACCAGTGCGAGCGCAATGCTGATCTCGTCGAACAATCGCAACTCATCAGCGCCTCCAGCGCGTTCGAGCAACAGTTCGACATGGTCGGCAATCCTTCGCGTCATCAAGGCCAGGCGGTGATACTCCGCGCCTTGTGCCCAGACAGCCAACGTCGAGTAGCGCTCATGAATGCCGCGCGACAAATGCGCCAAGCCAAGCTCGACGGACTCAGTAAAGATCTTGCGCAGGGATGCGCGTAGTCGAGCTCGCGACTCCTCTAGATTCGAATCGCGCGTCTCTGGTAGGGCATGATCCTTCCCCAGGTCGAGCGACTGTGTACGTTGCCGCACGGTGGGGTCGGGCGGCGTGAGCGCGCGACCATGAGCACGCTGGAAAGCAAGCACCGCGGCTACGCGATACTTTTCAATCTGTGCGAGATCCGCGTCGGCAATGAGCGCATCGAGTCCACCGCCCATATAACGAAGCGTGAGTCGCGGGCGCTGAAATGCGAGCACCAGATACTGCTCGCCCGAGACCGAGAGCGCATGTTCAGGCTCGAGATCTTGGACGTACTGCCATGCCCAGCGATAGCCAGCCTTCCCAGCATGGCGTACTAGCTCTGCTGCAGACAGGTCAAGCAGCGCCGCTCGCAGCGGGCCGATCGCATCATCAGCAGACTCTTGACTCGGCCCTACCTGCTCAGCCGGTGGCTGCAGCGCCTGTTGGAGACCCATCGCAGCCGCCAGGATGTGTTGGCAGATACCGCTCGCCGGACAGTCGCAGTGGGCATGGGCGGGGCCGCGATGATCGAAGCGGATGCGCTGCGCTCCGAAGCTCACGACCAACTCTGCTGCCCCCTGCTCGATGATCTCGACTTTCTGCTGCTCCAGTTCCTTACGGGCACGACGCACCAGGCCTCGGTTGGCCAGTGCCACATAGGATTCGTCATCAAAGCGCGCAAGCAGTGCGCTGAGCTGGTCAACGACCGAACTCACGAAATCACCTTGACCAGCCAGTGGGCCAGCTTCTGCGGCGTGAGGGCGGCGATCTCCATACCGCAAGCGGCTAGGCGCTCGGCCATCTGACGGTCGTAAACGGGATGCGCCTGGCTGTCGAGCGAGGCCAGTCCAAGCAGCTTGACGCGGGCTTCGGCCAGCTTCTTCACCGCACGCACCAATTCGCTGGGCGGGGCGCCCTCACAAAAGTCAGTCACTAGCACAAGTACAGAGCGATGCGGATTCTCAACGAGTTGGGTGCAATAGCGGACCGCTTGCGCAATGTCGGTGCCACCGCCAAGCTGCACACGCATTAGCGTCTCAACCGGATCATCGGCGTGGCCAGAAAGGTCCACGACGCTGGTATCAAACACCACAATGCGCACTCGGAAGGCGGGAAGCGCTGCAAGGATGCCCGCCATGACTGCGCTGTGGATCACCGAGTCGGCCATGCTGCCGCTCTGATCCACACACAGGATGATGTCCCAAGGAAGGCGACGCGTATTCCGTTCAAAGAAGCGCAGCTGTTCGATTACGAGTTGGCCCCGCTCGCGATCGAAGTGCTTCAAGTTCTTGCGGATGGTGCCTTTGGCATCGAAGTTCTGGACGATCGCCATCGGTGAGTGGCGAAAGCGGTTCAGTCGCCCGGACAGGGCCTGTCGAACCTCCGGCTCAAGCTGACGGCGGATTTCCTCGACCACCTGGCGAATGATCCGTCGCGCCAAATGCAGCACATCACCCTTCAAGTGGCCACGCAGCGAAAGCAATGTACGCAGCAATTGTTGGTTCGGCTCGAGGCGCTCAAGCGTCTTCGGGTCGGTCACCAGTTCTGTCAGTCCATACCGGTCTAGGGCATGCTTCTCGATGATCTCGACCGTCTCCTGCGGAAACAGCTCTCGAACCTCGCCAAGCCAGGTCACGAGGGAGACCTGAGACGGATCCAGCGATCCCGGAGCGGTACCGTCACGTAAGCCGCGACCTTTGTACTCACGCCCATAGAGGTAATCTAGGGCCCGGTCCATGCGGGCACTGGTGCCCTGCAAGCCGTTCGCCTGATTTGGCAAACCCTGTTCGGCATACTTTCCAAGCACCAGACGCCAGCGCGACAGGTCCTTCATGGGCTCACCCACGCGCCAAGCCCATCGGCTTGCAAAACATCCAACAGCTGCTGAGTCACCAAAAGATTCGCTTGGACTTGTTCGGCCGACACGTCGTAGCGAACCAATCTGCCTAAGGTGGCTGCGTCGTGCAGGCTCGCCACGGCGTGCGCGATCCGGTCCGTCTCCTTCGGGGTCATTTCGGCGAAGGCCAATCGGAGTTCGGGCAGATTGGCCACGAAATCGGCTTCATCCCAGCTGGCGAGCAGACGATCCAGGACAGACAGCAATGCGGGCTGCTGCCATGCAGCCTCACGCGCGGTCTGCAACAGCCCACCAAGAAAGGACACTGCGTCGCGCGGGGCGATCAGCCCATTGAGGTGGCCATCAAGCGCTGTGCCAAGTGCTGTATCGGACAGCCGACCTGCTCCATAGGAGAGGCCAGCGGCGGCGCCACGTACGAACGCCGAGTCGTTGCCGGTGGACAGCTCTTCTATGAGCGCCCAGTACAGCGCGTCATCCAGGTGCTTCCCCGCCTCACTGGCAAGCAGTTCTCGCAGTCTCGCCAGACCGGCCACCACCTCACGCCCATCCCCAGATGCGCCCCGCAGTCCGCGCCCAAGGTAGATCGCGCGTTCATAGGCAGATTTAAGCAGCGGCTGCAGCTCATCGATGCCGCGCGCCTCCAACGGCTCACGTGACTCCCACAACAAACCGAGCGAACCGGCTGCCGCGGCCACAGTCTCGAACTGCGCATCTGAGGCCATCACCGCAGCAAGCGTGCCGCAGACCTTGGGTACGTGGTCATGCAATCCAAGTACGCAGGCCTGTGCGAGAAGCGCGACGGCCCCTTTTGCGTGACGCGGCTCGGCGCCAGACTCAAAGCGCTCAAGCCGCTCGGCGAAGCGCGCTGCGACCGCCAAAGGCACCGTGGTGCCGTACACCGATGCTTCGACCAGCGCCGCCTCGGTCGCCGCCGAATGCGTGTAGTCCCAGTGCTCCTGCAGCCGCTCAAGTCCGAGACCGTTAACAAAGTCGGGGCCAGCGCTGCGGTGCGCCAAAGGGACACCCAGGAGTCCAAGGCCATGGAACAAGCGGCTGGTGATGCGGTGCTCCGGGCGGCGGTAGATATCAAGCACTGCACGACGCGGCTCAGAATCATCGATTTTCAGCCGCTGGCGCCGGGCGCGGTACTCGAAATCCCGCACCAGAGGTGGCGTACTTGCGCCAGGCGGCACTTTGCCCATGACTTGCCCACTGAGCATGCGCCGCGCCACGCTCAGAACGAGCGCACCATCGGCGTCTGCGTCTCCCTTGACGAAGCAGCTCGTTACCGCATCGAGCACATCGTCGCGGACCGGCGCAGCGCGCTGTCGCAACACCGCGAGCCTCAGCGCTTGTTCATAAGCGGCACCCAGAGCAGGCATGGGCAGCGCCAAGCCATGCCGGGTGCGCAGCTCCATGGCGATATCGAACAGCATGGACAGCGCAAGCTCCTGCCGTACTCGCACACCAGCTTGAGCGCCGCCCTTCTCGCCTTTCAGCATGCGGTCCCACAATTGCTGCTGCCAGGCTGGCGACGTCATCCCCGCCGCATAGCCGTTCAGCCGGTCAAGGCGGTCCTGACCGTAACGGATCAGGGCGGCTGCCTCGTCGCTGACTGTGCTACGTGAGATCGAGGGCCGTTGTTTAACCTTGCGATCAATCAGCTCAGGCAGTGCCACGGCGTGGAATCCACCGACCACGGCCAACACCGGGCCGTCGCTCGGTTGACGGCGCTCCAGTGCTTGACGGATGTGCCAAGCCATCTCGTCTTCGCGTGCCAGCGTGCCATCCGCTTGAAGTTCGTTGTCCGTGCATTCCACGCGCGCCAGGAAGCAATAGGCGGCCATGTTGAGCACGTGCTCTTCGAGAGTTCGCTCCATCGCGGGTACCTCAAACAGGTGCTCCCACAACTCCTCATGATCTCGGCAACCCAGCTGAGTCGCCAGCGCAGAGAGATATCGACTGCGTCGGTAGTGACGTTCGTCAAGGAGCGACTGAGCGTCGACGTCACCTTCGTCTGGCTCAATCTGGCACTGCTCAGCATGATCAAGATCGATGAACCGGGCCGGTATGCCCTGATCCTGGGCGAATCGAAGCGCCACCAACTCTGGCGAGTGATCGCAGAACGGGTAGTAGGCAGCGCGGCGCCGCGCCGGCTCTTCGCCCTGCGGCTTGAACACGGCATACGTGTAGATCGCCAGTGGCATTCGCGCTTCTGGATGCACCAGCGTCGGAATGAGCGGGTCGAAGCTGCGTGGACCTTCGACGAGCACAGCGCAGGGCCGTACCGTCGCCAGCCAGCGTCTTAGCTGCCATGCACAAGCTGGACTGTGATGCCGCACTGGAAACAGCACCAGCTCGGGTCCGACCAGCCGGCTGCCCAGCGCGCGCACCGCCTCCGACGTAGGGAGCATTGTGCTGTTCAGCTCAACGATCGAGTTCACGACGCGCATCGAGCACGCGCTTCCACTGGGCGTTGCGCTGGGCTCTCTGCTTGATCACCACATCAAAATAGTGACGCAGTTTCTTGCCGTCCTCGGGGTTGTCCTTGAGCACGGTACCAATGAGTTGACGCGCTACATGGTCGCCGCCCACCGTTCCGTCGCCGAAGTAGTGTGCATCCAGGCAAGCCGCATAGCCCACGGACACCGCTTCGGCGGATGACATCACCGCCGTGGGTTTCTCGAGAACCACACCCTCGCTGGTCACGCCCTGCCGCAGGTCGTTGAATGCAGTCACGAGCAGGTCCACGACGTCCGGACTGAACTCGACATCGACCTGTGCACGACTCAGTAGCGCCTCGGTTTGCTCCCGCACCAGCAGTGTCTCGAGCTTGCGGTCAGTGATGGGGCGCACAGTCTCGAAATTGAAACGGCGCTTGAGCGCACTCGACATCTCGTGCACGCCGCGGTCTCGGATGTTCGCTGTGGCCAACACATTGAAGCCGCGCTGTGCAAACACGGTGGCGTCCTCGCCATCGAGCTCTGGCACGTGCAACACTTTTTCGGATAGCAGGCTGATCAGGCTGTCCTGAATTTCGGGCTGCACACGAGTCACTTCCTCGAAACGGCACAACGTTCCAGCGCGCATCGCCTCGTACATCGGCCCGCCCACCAACGCACGCGGTGTTGGCCCTTCAGCCAGAAGGAGCGCGTAGTTCCACGAGTACTTGATCTGATCTTCGGTCGTACCCGCAGTCCCCTGGATGATGCAGATCGAGTTGCCACTGATTGCAGCGGCCAGCAATTCGGAGAGCATGGACTTCGCCGTGCCTGGCTCGCCCACCAGTAACAAACCGCGATCACTCATCAGCGTGACAATGCAACGGTCGATCAGCGCGTCGTCGCCGTAGAACTTGCGCCGTACACCCAGCTTGTCATCTCCGAGGATGAAGCGGCGCACCGCCAGTGGCGACAGTCGCCAACCCTGAGGTCGCGCAGTGGCATCCTTTTCTCGCAGTCGCGCCAGCTCTTCGGCGTGCACGTGCTCAGCAGGAGCACGCAAGACCGCAGGAGACCCAGTAGGTGACATGTCAGTACTCACTTTTCTTCTGCCAGTCAGCGTCGTATCCCGTGCCCTCGGCAGCAATGAGACGCAGATCGTTGTAGCACTCGGAAAGCAGTACCTTTGGCACTTTGGATAAGGTCAGCCGCCCGCGATGCCAGCTCGAGTTGTCAGCCGTGCTGGCAAATGACATGTTCAACAGGGCCACCGTGCGATTCTCTTCGGGCAAGCCGTTGCCCGTGAACTCGAGCACCGCCTGAAGCCCGAGCGTCGGGAAGCGCTTTTCGTAGACGTGGAACCAACCCGCGTCCTCAGCAGGCCCTCGTGTGTAACCAAGTTTCAACGCACGGCCGCGCAACGCAAAAGCTTCAACCAAGTAGCCCTCGAAGTCTTTGATTGCGTCATTGCCAGCCTTCGACTCAGGCAAGGCGTAGTGGCCTTTGCCAAGCTGCTGGAACAGCGGCTTGATCTCGTAATCCACAAGGTGCTGCTGCCAAGCCGAGACAGCTTCGGCATCGAGCAAAGAGTCGTGCGCCAGGCGTACCCGCGCCCCCACTTCCAGTTCGACTGCGTTGTCTTCATTGTCAGTCAGGGTGCCGTCGTCGAGCGGTCGAAACGTCCGGCTTGCCCTGCCGTCCATGAGCTCCACCCACACGAGCCGTTGTACGAGGTGGCGAAGCACTGGATGCTGTTGCAAGTAGGCAGTCCAATCGGTGGCAGGCCACTCACGCTCAGTGCACAACGCTTCGTAGAGGCGATCGGTTTGCAGATCGACAATGCTCTTGAGCTCCTTCTTTGCCGCAGCGAAGGCCTTTTTGGCTTCCTTGGCTTGCTCAGCGTCGTCGTCCTGCCGTGGTTCTGGCAGTGCAGCGATCTTCTTGCCATCGGGGTTGAATAGCTCGACCTTGAAATCGGGGAGCAGGCGTGCTGTGAAACTCCGCGTCCCGTAGGAGAGTTCAAGCGTGCCTGTCTCGTCGAAGCCAGCCGACGGCACGGTACGGTCGGCCAGCTCCGGAAGCGTCCAGCCCTTGCGCTCTGCCAGTGCCTCGGCCTGGCGGGTGGCCTCTTCCTGAAAACTTTTGGTACGGAAGCGGCTGCCGATGGAGAGCATCAGCTGCGTGGCGCTGGGGTGGTCGATCCAAGCCAGCATGGCAATTAGCGCCTTGCCTTGGGAGGCTCTGGAGCCATACCACTCCTTGAGGTAACGCTGCGTTGGCCCGGCTGCACGCTCGCGTGCACAGGCCGCTGCCACTGCGAGCACGCCTTTGGCACCGGTCGCAGAGCCGGCCGGCTGGCGAAGCTGGGCGGGCAGATAGGCGGCGGTCAACTCTTCCACGGACTTGCCTAGATTCGGGCTGTCCTGGTAGTACTGGGGGTAACTTGCCATCGACGCAAACGTGCTCTGTGCCAACCCTTGTGCACGTTGCATCGCCTCCTCGGGCGAGACTGGCCTCACGTCCTCACGCAGCCAGGTTTCCAGCACGAATTGTCCGAACATCTCTCGGTCGCGTGCATCAAACATCTCGCAATACTTGCGTAGCACGGCATTGGGCTCGGGCGACTTGTTCTTCACGGCCTGCACGATCATCCAACGCAAGACATCGGACGGCACCGGTACACCACTTTCCGCCCATCGAACTTCGGGCAGTGCGCTCCACGGAAAGAAGTCCAGATCCTTGGGAATGCCTTTGGCAAGCGACTTGGCTGCCTCAATAGCCAGCGCGTTGCGGTCAAGATACTTTTCGACGGGTTGGCCGAGCGCCTGCAGCGCGTCAAGCATGGCCCCCTTAGCGACGTCTTGCTTCTCCTTGGCGACCGCTTTCTCCAGCGCCTCGACGGCTGGTGCATAACGCAGCCGACCTAGCCAGTTCGCAGCGACCGCACGTGTCTCAGCCTTCCCGTCGGAAAGGGCTGCAATGATGCGCTCCTCCTTGCCCGGATGATTCTGCAAGGCTTCCTGAGCGGGACCTCGATCAGTCTTGCCCGAGCCCAGCGCCAGTGTGAATAGCGCATTGATGGCGGCCGCCGGCGGCTTGGGCAGCGTAGCGATGGCACGGAACAACCCTGTTCGGCTGAATGAGTAGTCCTTGATGGTGTCATGCAGCAGCGCCTGCAGCACCATCTCAAGGTGGCATGCGAAGAACGGCCATACATCTTCGCTTGGCCAATCTGCAGCGAAGGGATCACCCCATGCGCGACAGTAGTTTCGCAACAGCGCCTGGCCTTTGTACCCCGCGTCGTCAAGCATGCAAGACAACTCGAGCAAACTGGGCTTCCCGTAGCGGCGATGAGCGGCGTCAAAGACGCGTGTCGCCGCATACTCGAGCATGCCGTCGTGCGACACAGCTATTCCAAAGAACAGCATGACCTTGAACAGCGCAACGGGACTGACGCCGTCGATCTCAACCAGCTTCAACGTGGGCTGCTCCACGTGGCTCCAACCGCGCCTGTCGTTCTGCTTGCGCTTTGGCGGCTTTGGCTGCCCCGAGGCCAAGTAATCCTGTAAAGCCTGCTCGTCTGCAGCTGTAAACAACTCTTCCAGGCGCAAGGGGTACTTATGCCCCTGAGCCATCATGCGCGCGTGGTGTTCGCGGCTGGTTGCGTTGGAGCGGGTGATCGACTCACCGATCTCCTTCCACAGTCGATCCAGCGCCTCTTTAGGAACATGGCAGTTGGCTGCCGACCAATCGATGCGCGGCGGGGTGACCTCGTAGTCCTCCCTGCCCTCTTCGGCAACCTGCAAGCCAGCATCCCACTCCGCAACAAGGGCCTGCACCGACGGCGCCTTGTCTTGCGCCGCGACTTCGCGAGCGAAGGACGTGTCGGCAGCGTCACCCCGCTTCGAGGCGAATTGCTGAAGCAGCCGCAGTGCATGCAATCGCTGCTCGGGCTTGCCGTGGACAGCCAGCTCGCGTAGCGGCGCTGACGTGTGGATGCCACAGCGTCGCAGGAGCGCCTCCGCCGGCATGCGCACCTGCTTGCTACTAGCCACAGCCAGTTCGCTGAGCTCCGGCGCGAGCTGCTCCAGCGTAGGAGGAGTGGCTTGTTCCAGCATCGACAGCACATGTACCCGCTGGGCCACAGTAGTGGCCAACATGAGCGGGCGGATGGTCTCCACATGGCGCTCCAGCGCCTGTGCATAGTCTGGCAGGTCGGTCAGCATCAGCAGTCGCTGTGCGGTGTAGTAGGACGAATCGACTGGTGTAGCGAAACACGCGGCAAGCAGCGATGCGGCGTCCAATCCATCCTCCTGAAGCAGCTTCTCGATCTGACCGTACGTCAGACCCTGAGCTTTGGGGCGCCGACTTGACCACCCCGTGAGGCTGGTTTCAGCGCTGGCCATGAGCAGCACCTCAGGCCAGTGGATACCCCGTGGCATCTGAATGGAACACTGCGAGGGCTGCGCATTCACGCTGGCCTCAAGCACCCGCGCCCAGCGAAGGGCGATGGGAGGCGAGAGCTCACTGAAGCGCTCAAATACATCGGGAAGGGCGCGCCGAGCGCCGCCATAGTGGAAACCGGTCAAGAGGAAGCGCTCGGCAACTTCGGGACGCTGACCCAACTCGTGAAGCACCGCTAGCGGCTCACCGTGAAGCACGAAACCGAGAATGTCGCGCGCCAAACCCTGGCGGCCCTTGGCGCCATCCACCTTGTCCAGCGGCGCGAGGAGCTTCTCCAGTTGCTTCACCCATGCTTCCGGGACACCGGGCGGCAGCTCGAATGCGCTGTCTCCGAGCAGCCTGGCCATCCATTTCAGCATCGCGCTTTCCCCCTGCAATTCTCGACGTGCAAGCAAATCGCGTGGACTATATCGGCAACGCCGACCAATGCTCTGAGGCCAATCCCTAAGGGGCCAACACGCGTCACCTATTCATGCCTGCACCCTGAAGAGCGCCGTGAAACCGTCCACACTTGACCGCTGGGAGTCAGAGGCCGTCTCTTCGATCAGTCAGCCCCATTCAAGCGGTTGAGTCGGGCAAGATGCTGTTCGTGCGCCGAAGTCACTGAGGATCCGCTTGATTCGGCACAGCAAACGCGCTGACATCCGCCTTATTCAAGGCGTCGCGTAGTGCTGGATACACATGCCGAACCGCGTCAGTGTCGGAATCCTGAACACTACCGAGGACGCGAGCAAACGCATCCCCGTCGCAGCGCCCGGTCGACGCGCAAAACGTAAGCGCCAGATTGCCGCCATCGCTGCCTCCGGCTGCGAGTGATCGCTCCATGCGATACACGATGAGCGCGCGCTGGAAGGCCAGTCGGTCCACGCCTCCAAACGGCTTGCCTTGGAAGAAGATCCGCTGGTGAAGGTCGATTTGCTGCAGCTCTCCGTAAAGCACCCCAGCGCCACCAGCCTGCATGAGGGCATTTAGGGCCTCCGTGCGACGGCTTGCATCAGCATGCTCCGCCGCAAGTGCATACAAGCGCTCACGGGCTTGGATCAATGGATCGCGTTTTGCCAAATCACCTCGCTCAAGGTCCTGGATTCGTTTGAGCGCGTGATCCTCAGATGAATCGGTTCGAACACCCTGATTCAAGGCTGAGCACCGCGCTTGCATCAATGCACGCGCGCGCAGCTGCGCTGCGCTCGGCGCTTGGGTTTCAGCACTGTCCTCGAAGGGAAACAAGCAGAGTTGCAAGGACTTGATCGCAAAGTAAACGCCGCCCTCCTCCGGTCGGCGCAAGGCATGTTCGAAGAACTGGGCGAGGTTTGCTGAGGCGTACAGCTCGCCAAGCAGCGGACTCTCCGCGATATCCGAGCGGACTACAGATGCAAGCGCTGGGGCTTGTGCGGCGGCTACGGGGTGATCAGCAAACCCCGCCGATGGGATGCGAGCTTCTCGTGCAGGATCGGTCGGTTCCGTCCGGTTGCGCGCCCACCAGAACGCGACCATCACGATCAGCAGTGCAACAGCGAGAACAACCTTTAGACGATGACCAGCGATGCTCATTTCTTTGTTGTCTCGGTCTCGTCCCTGGTGTGACGGTGGGCATCTCACTTGCTGCTATAGCCAAGTCACCCTCCCAGTATGTTGCACTTTACGCTTCAAGGGAGCGCTTCACTTGAGCCGAACTACATGGTCGAGTGGCCACTGGGCGATCGGTGACCCGGTCCCAGCCTTGCAGCGACAAGCCCCAGGTCCAATCCTTCGGGTGTCGCCTTGGTTAAGGCGGGCTGTTAAGCCTTCCTTCGCTGTCAATCTCAGCGAGTCACCCATGAAGAATCAGTGATCAGCCCAGCGCAAGTGGGAGGACACCAGTTCAGCCTCGCCGTCCCAGCGGTACGCGACCAACGGCCCGCCCTTGGCCGCACTCCAATCCAAGCACGCGAGCTTTGCAGACTGCAGCATCGGCGCCCCCTTCATCCAGTAATGCCCTACAAACACCGGCGCACCCTCGGGTTCTCCACCAGGCAGGTCCGCAGGCAGCGGGATCTCCGGCACAAAATGCCGCTGACTCGCAGGTAGCAGCGCGGCATCGCGCAGGCTCAGTCCACGATCAGCCCACCACTTCACACGAACCTCATGGCGCCTGTGGCCGCCATGATCCTCAAAGGCATAACCCTCCGGTAAGCGCACCTCCAAGCCCTTGCACAGGCCCTCCACCGCTTGCCACTCCGACGAACCCTTGCGGAACGCGGCGTGCAGGAAGTCCTGAGAAATCGGACTGCCTCCTGGATGCGCGCGCTGAATGGCGTCCACGTAAGGCTGATGCCACCACGCGTGCACCACCCGGACTCCGCCCAGATCCAGCGCCAGGGGCAAGATCCGAAACCAGTCCACCCATTCCTTGTGCGCTGCGGATCCCTCGCCCACCTGCCGCAGGAATTCCGCATGCTGCGCCACCTTCTCTGGGGAGTGCTCTCGCAGAAAGCCCGAGCCGTCTGCCTTGCGCTCGACATAGCCAATCGCGTTCAGTTCGTGGTTGCCCATGATCACCCGCGCATCGCCCGCGTCCATCATCGCCCGAACGATTTCCAGGACACGGAGTTGCTGCGGGCCGCGATCAATCAGGTCCCCTACAAACACCGCTTGACGTCCTGCGGGAGCCTTGAAGCCACGCCCAGCTGCGACATACCCCAGCTGTTCGAGCAGCCGTTCAAGCAACCCGGCCTGCCCATGAACATCGCCGATCAGGTCATACGCAATTTCCAACATCGCTGGCCTCTTATTTGCACATCACAACGAAGTCATTGTGCCTTACTTATTGGCGATTCGCAACTATCATCATGGCATGACCACCAAGACTTACCCGATGCCCTTCACGCGCATCGAACTGATCGTGTTCGCCGTCCACCCATCGGGCTTGGAGGTGCTGCTGATCAAGCGGACCGAAGCACCGTTTGCCGGACAGTGGGCGCTTCCGGGCGGCGTACTTCGGATCGACATGGACATGGATCTTGAGAGCGCTGCACAGCGCATCGCGGTCGAACGGCTCGGTACTCCAGTGCCTTACATCGAGCAGTGGGGAGCAATCGGTGGCGCCAGTCGCGATCCGCGTGCGCCTTGGGCCCTGAGCATCGTCTACCAGGCGCTGGTCCCGGGCGAACAAATTCAACCCAAGCCGGGCAAGCGCATTGCCGCGATCGACTGGCGCCCAGCCTCTGATGCCGCCACGGATGCGACGCTGGCCTTTGACCACCGAAAGTTGATTGAGCTCGCGATGACTCGAATCCGAAGCGCCATTGATCGCTTGGAGTTACCCGCAGGGTATTTCGAGACACCATTCACTCTCACAGAGCTGCAGGCCACCTGTGAGGCGATTCTCGGACACCGACTGGACAAATCCAGCTTTCGCAGGAAGCTCGCCGAGCGCCAGTTGGTCCAACCGGTAGAGGGACAGTTCCGACAAGGCGCATTCCGGCCGGCTCAACTGTTTGAGCTCGTAGCGGCCGATCCTCGGAACGCGTCTCGCTAGATGTCGTAGCCCTTCGCGACCTTGCGCCACGCCAGTGATGACAGGGATCGCCGCAGCACGTCTTGAATCGGCACGGTGGCGTCAAGTGTCCCAAACCACGCGATCTTGGCCCAGGACAGTAGATGCACCGAGTCGACCGGCTGCTCGGACGTCACCATGGCCGCAAATCGCACCGGTGGCAATCGCGTGGTGCCGGCTTGTCCCCATTCCGGTCCGAAGCATGTGACCGGCAGGTCAGCGGGCTCGATACGCCTGGCCCAATCGATGCAGTCCTCTTTTTCGAGGCGTGTGCGCGCGCTGTCAGGTTCGCCCTCAAGCAGCCCGACATAGGTGACAGACAGGCACAGTTCCTCGACCTCGATGTGGGTGCCGTCCTGAAGCACGACGTGAATGCGCATACTCACTGCCCCTTCGTGGGTTGCGAACTGCAGTAGACCAAACCTGGCGTGTCCCGACGCCGATCTTGGATCCACCGGTCGCTGCCGCAGAAATTCATGCGCATATAGCGCGCACTGACACCAGCGCAGCCCCATCCTGAGAACCAATCATCGGCCGCATCTCCGACCATCCAGGCGACTGGAGTCGCGCTTGACCTAGGCATCCACGAGCTGATGGCGCCACCACCGCAGCGCGTCCCAGCGTGCGGGGCGGTCCTTCATTTCCAACTCTAGGAACGCCATCAGCGCGCGCGTCTCATCGTGCAGGCCTGCGTTGTGCATGCTGCGCAGGGCGCGACTCAAGCGCCGATCGGTATGCGTGGCGCGATCGATCCAGCGCACCACCGGCGCATTGACCTCTCGCACTTGCCCACCTTCCAGCGCCAAGCCCAGCACCTGCAGGAAGCGGTGGAACGACCTCCGCATCGCCGCGGCCAGCTCGGGGTCGGCCTGTACCGCATCGCGCATGGCGTGGCGGCCGATCACCGGAGCGTCGGGGTTGATGGGGCTCTTCGCACCGATCGGGAACCACCACTGGATGAAGTCGTGGCGTCGCTCCAGCTCATCGAGGGACAGCGCGAGGGTGGCCTCGTGGTGCTGGGCCAGCCACGCGCGCCAGCGCTCGATCGCCTGGGCGTTGGATTGGTCGCGTCGCTCTTTGGAGCGGGCGACGATCAGGTCGGGGTCTTCGTCTGTGGCGAACAGCCGGTCAGTGACTGAGCTCATGGCGGCGTTGTACCGCCGAGCCGGCGCGATGCGCTAGACGTGCTGTCGGCCGGTTGCGCCTCGAACATCTCCGCCGGTGTGAGCCGCAGTAAAGCGCTTGCCTCGTCTGGACTGGCGGTCAGCCAGGTCTGCACGTCGGCGTCCTCGATCGCGATGACGGAGCGCTTGTCCTGGGCGTCGGGCGGCAACTTCGGATCGGGCTTGTGCATGCGGCTCATGAGCGGATGCTGATCTGCATTGAGCGTGAGCATGGTGTAGCTCTCGTGGATCTCGCCGCTGCTACGGTCGATCCACCGGTTCCACAGCCCGGCCAAGCCCCACGGCCGGCCGTCCGTGCGGCGAAACGTCCACCACACGTTGCGCCCGGTCTCCCAGTTGGGTTCATCAAACGACCAGGCAGGGATGATGCAGCGCTGGCCGCGCTTCCACGGGTCCTTGAACGACGCTTTCGAGGCCAACTCTTCGGAGCGCGCGTTGTTGGTGGAGTAGGTGAGCTTCGGTGTCTTCGCGAACCAAGGGATCAAGCCCCACTGGCCCACCACAAGCTCAAGCGCGCCCCGATCATCGAGACGCAGGAACGGACCCGGGGCGCGCGGGTACACCCCGCCGCCGCGCCAGGGGTTGTTGTTGCGCGCGCCGATGTGCCAGAAGCGCTCGATTTCCGCTTCAGCGGGGCTGACGTATCGGTTGCACATCGCCGGGCCTCCCGCATGCGGTAAAAATTGTACTGTGAATAAAAACAGTCACCAGCTGCTCTTCCGCGTCATGCCCATGCGTCGGCGCGGTCGGCCCACGGGTCAACGCCCCGGCGCGGTCAAGCTTGGGTGGGTCATCATCACTGATATCCAAGATAACGAGGTTCTGCGCCCGGTGCGACGTGCCCAGCTCATCTGCGCCACGTATGGCGTTCCGGTGCTACCGGATTTGATGGACGCCCAGCTTGTACAGATGACGCCCACGCTGATGGTGCTCACGGGCTGGGAGCGCCTGCCGGACAACAACAACTCGACCCAGAGTTATGGACAGACCTGGTGGTGCGTCGTGGCAGACGAGCCGGTATCCGCGACGAGACCCGCTTCGCCGCCACGCGTGTACTAGTCGAATGAGCATTCGAAAGAAAACTTTCGAGAGGGTCTATGGACAGCAGCTACGTGCCTTGATGGGCGCTGGCATACAAGGAGCGACGGCAGGCCGCACAGCTGATTGATCATCCAGCTGCGACTTGAAATCTCTCGCTGTCGCGCTCATACTGCAGTCAACGCAAGGAACAGATCCAAGCGTGCCAAACCGCATCGAGGGAGCCTCCATGCACCGCAAAGACAGCTACGCGCTGGCCGTTGTCATCGGCCGCTTTTCCCCCTTCCACAACGGTCACCTCGCCCTCGTTCGGCACGCGCTTGCGCTCGCTGATCAGGTCCTGATCGTGCTGGGCTCCGCGGCCCAGCCCCGAACCGTCAAGAACCCGTTTCTGGCGGCTGAGCGCGAGCAGATGATCCGCGCCTGCCTGCCCGATGCCGCCGCGCGACTGCATTTCGCCGCCCTCCCCGACAACCTGTACTCGGATCAAGCCTGGGTGACCGGGGTGCAGCGCGCCGTGGATGCCAGCGGCGCCCCTGCGACGCGGGTGTGCCTCGTGGGCTACGAGAAAGACGAGTCCAGCTATTACCTGAAGATGTTCCCGCAGTGGCGACTCGAACCGTTTGCGCTCACCCAGGGGCAAGTCTCCGCCACCCAGGTGCGCGACATCCTGTTCGCCGACTTGCTGGAGACCGCTGACGGGAAGACGCCTGCTACAGAAGACTTCGCCACCCAGCCCCTCGCGCTCAAGAAGCCGGACGCCGGACGCGACATGCTGCTGGCCTCCTGGCTGCCTGCGGCCGTGCTGGACTTCATCCGTGCTTTCCGGCGCACCGACGCCTTCGAACAGCTCGTGCGCGAGCACACCTTCCTGCAGACCTATCGAAGCCAGTTTGTAGGCTTGAAGTACCCGCCGATCTTCGTCACGGTAGATGCGGTGGTGGTGCAGTCTGGGCATGTGCTTCTGGTGCAACGTGGTGCCGAGCCCGGCAAGGGCCTGTGGGCACTGCCCGGCGGCTTCCTGGATGCCAACGAGCGCATCGCCGATGCCGTCATCCGCGAACTGGTCGAGGAGACGCGCATCAAGGTGCCTGCCAAGGTGCTGCGCGGTTCGATCAAGGCCAGCCAGGTGTTCGACCACCCAGGCCGCTCGCAACGCGGGCGCACCATCACCCATGCCCACCTGATCGTGCTGGAGGACAGCCCTGCGGGCCTGCCCGAGATCAAGGGCGGATCCGATGCCCGACGGGCCCGTTGGGTCCCGCTGGCAGTCGCCCGCAACATGTCGGAGAGCTTTTTCGAGGACCACGGCTCCATCCTCGAGCACTTTGTGGCCAATCTGTGAGCCTTTCCCTCGCTGGGATAGACCTGGCGAGTTCCCCCACTGATCTGAAGGAGTTTCAGACCATGACTGCAAGAGACCTGCCCCAATCCTCGGCTTCGACCCTGCTCGCTTCGCTTAGCGCACAAGACCGCGCTGAACTGTTGGCTGAACTCAAGCGGAGCCTGGGCGAGCCCAAGCCTTCGCGCTGGCTGACCAATCTCGCTCTGGCCACGGACAGCTACAAGGCCTCGCACTACCTCCAATATCCCCCGGGGACCACAGGGCTGCACGCCTACATCGAAAGCCGGGGTGGGGAGTTCAGCCACACCCTGTTCTTCGGGCTGCAGATGATCCTGAAGGACTACCTCGCCATCCCGATCACGCATGCCGACGTGGATGAAGCACGCGACTTCTGGGCCTTGCATGGCGAGCCCTTCAATGAGGCCGGGTTTCGCTACATCGTGGATACGCACCAGGGCTACTTCCCGGTGCGGATCAACGCCCTGCCCGAAGGCGTGGCTGCCCCGACGGGGACGCCGCTGATGACGATCGAATCGACCGATCCCCAGGCCTTCTGGTGCGTGTCCTACCTGGAGACCTTGCTCTTGCAGGTCTGGTACCCGATCACGGTCGCGACTCAAAGCTGGACGATTCGCAGCCTGATCAAGCGCTACCTGGTGGCGACTTCCGACACCCCCGAAGCGGGCCTGGCCTTCAAGCTGCATGACTTCGGCTACCGCGGGGTCTCCAGCCCGGAGAGTGCCGCGCGCGGCGCACTGGCGCACCTGGTGAGCTTCCGGGGCACCGACACCGTAGCCGGCATCCTGGCTGGCCGACAGTTCTACCGTGAGCCGATGGCCGGGTTCTCGATTCCGGCCGCCGAGCACTCGACCATCACGAGCTGGGGCAAGGCCGGGGAAGTCGACGCGTACCGGAACATGCTCAAGCAGTTCGCCAAGCCGGGGGCGTTGGTCGCCGTGGTATCGGATAGCTACGACCTCTTCAACGCCCTCGAAAATCACTGGGGCACAACGCTCAAGCAGGAGATCATCGACTCGGGCGCCACGGTGGTGATTCGCCCTGACAGTGGGGATCCGGCCAGCATCGTGCTCAAGACCCTTGGCATTCTTGATGCGAAGTTCGGCAGTGACCTCAACAGCAAGGGGTTCAGGGTGCTGCGCCATGTCCGGGTGATCCATGGCGACGGCGTCAATCTGCGCGCGATCCGCGACATCCTGGCCGCAATGAAGATCAACGGATATAGCGCCGAGAACGTAGCCTTCGGCATGGGCGGAGCGCTGCTGCAGGGCTTGAATCGCGACACCTGCAAGTTCGCGATGAAGACCTCCGCCGCCTTGATCGAAGGTGAATGGCGTGATGTGTTCAAGGATCCGGTGACAGACCCGGGCAAGCGTTCGAAGGCGGGGCGGCTGACCGCATGGCGCAATGACACAACTGGTGAATGGCTCACGACCCCGGTGCACAACGGGTGGTCAGATACTGGCAGAGAGCCTCTGGCCGGCCCCGGCTGGACCCAGATGCTCGTGCCGGTGTGGGATACCGGTCGGCTGCTGGCGGATCACACGCTGGGTGAGGTTCGAGCGCGCGCCGACGCAGTCGATGCGCCATTGGATCGGGGGTTTGTCGGATGGTGAGGCGCACCCCTTGGGGCGGTCTGAGCTTCCTGATCCTGTGGCTAGGGAGCATCTTCGCGGTGTTCGCCTTTCTCCAGGATCGGGTGTATTGGATTGCCGCCTTCGGGGTGGCGGTCCTCTGGAGCGTCCTCTTCCCGCTGTTGCTTAGCTACTGGACCTGGCTGTGGCGCCTGTTCAGCAACGAGCCGGCGAGCAAAGCGGCAGGCTCGCCCCCGTCCTATGAATACCATCCGCGCACCATCGAACTGACCAAGCCGCTCGCCCCAATCACCACCCTGCCCTTGCACTTTGGTGAGGTGTACGGAGCGACGGAGACGTACGACCAAGAGCGGGGATGGATCTTCCGTACCGACTGGTACTACTTTACGGATCGGTCCGGCCTCTTCCTGGTTCTCCGAGATGAGGAACTCCAGGTGCTCGATGAGCGGTTCCTGCTGGCGGGACGATGGCTGATCGACACGGAGTTGCTCGACGCGCACGCGCTGAGTACACGCTGTGTTGGAGCGGAGCTCGCCAAGCGAGCCACAGTCCTGAGCGAGCGACTGGCGATGCGCAAGGGTCCTAGCCGCCGCGTGCACAGCGATGTGGTGGCGTACTCGCGCGTGACGCGGTATGGACCCTTTGCGATTCCCGAGTATCTGCTGAGCGGAAAGATCGACAGCGCCGCGCTGGCTGAAGCCTTGCGCAGTGCCCTGCCGCAGCGCATCGAGATCAGTCCGAACGTGCCGCGCACCGTGACCCGCGACCTGCTGGCGCGCTGGCTGGAGTACCTGCCTGTCTATGTGAGTATCAACGGTGAGACGTGTCCGGGCGTGGTGTTGCTTGCCGACGTGAACTACGGGTTACTTGCAGATCCGAAGGATGGGTCTCGTCCGTCGCCGTGGGCCACGGATCGACAGACCCTGAGCATCGACGCGTGGGAGTTCGATGACACAGCGTCCCTTGTGGCCCGCAACTACACCTGGGTGGCCGGCAAGGGCTGGTACCGCACGGCGGACTACTACCGATAGCCGCTTGGGACGCGGGGTCAGCAGGCCACCGGCCCACAGCCTGCCTGCTTGGTGACGCGCCGCGACGTCTCGGTGCAGGCGCTCGGGCCGCACTTGAGCTTCACCGTCACTTTGTGAATGAGCGCTGGCCCGCCTTCGCAGCCTTTCTCGGTGGCGCGCGGGTCAGTGTCGGCCAGATCCTCATATTGAGTGTAGGTGTAGGTGACAGCGCCACCCGGGCCAGTGCTCAGCGCCGAGTCGTACACGGCGTCTTTAGCCAGTACGCGAGGATCTACGCTCCACAGCACGGTGTCCGGTTTGCTCGGATCGACCAGATCGAGTTGCCCGGTGGCTGAGAAGTTGTCTTCGCCAAACTCGCGTCGAACGATGAAGCGGTTGGGTGGGTTCAGCGGCGACGCCAGACCCTCAAAGTATGCGGGCTCGCGACTCGCGGATCGCGGGATCACCAATGTGCGCACGCTGTAGGCGCCGCCGATGTAGTCAGCGCCCAAGTAGGACGAGGTCACGGTTTTCACGCGCAACCACACCCATTCGCGGCCCATCCGGTCGAACTCGACCTCCATGAACCCCTCGGGGGTCTTGCCGACAAAGGGCTGCTCCGCTCCTGTGAGCTTGCGCTGGCGCGCGTTGTAGCGCTCGATCGCGGCGACGAACTCGTCGGCCGGAGCACCAGCAATCGCGCGCGCGTGTAGGGTCCTGGCAAGCGCAAGGGGGTGTGTGGGCAGTGAGGGGCTGGCTGCAGCCGTGAGAGGCACGAGGGCAGCAAGCGCGAGAGACGCAAGGAAGCGGTGCGCTTTCATTGTTTGTCGGTAGGGAGACCGGAGATCGCATCGTGCCGCAAATAATTCGGTCAGACTTGCAGGTCTGGGGCAATTTCGCCTGAAAACCTGTGCCCCAATCGCATGATTTGGGTAGGGCGGTCCGACGATGAGGTTTCGCGGCTATGCGCGTAAAATTCGCGCCATGCCTCGTCCACGCATCCACGAACCCGGTTCCACCGCCAGCGACCGCAAGAACGCATCGCTGGCGGCGCTCTACACCCGCGGAGGCAAGGTCAAGAGTGTGGCCTTCGAGGCGGAAGACCTTGCGGCCATTGACACCATTCGGCGCCGGTATGGTCTGAGCACCGACCGCGACGCCATCGCCTTTGCCCTGCGCATGGCCAGCGCCACGGCCCTGTTGCCAGCCAGCCACACCGAAGAGTCTCGCAAGAAAGCCGCTTGACAAATCAAACGCGGATATTCACAATACGATCCATGTCAACGAGATACGCTGAATCGGCGTTCTCGACTGCACCGAATTTCATTTTGAACTGAATAATCGTCTGATCATGAAACCCGTCCTGACATCGACCACCAAGCGACTGCCCGCTGCGGCAGCGCGAGGTCATGTCCTGGCCGCCCGCTTGGGTTGGGCCCTGGGCGGAGTCATGCATTCACAGCGACTCAGTGCGCAGTGCGTCATTGAATCCTTTGGCCCGACCGCGTATCGGCCCAATGGGGAGGATGCGCACCCCGCTCGGGGAGGCACAGCCGGCTAGTCCGCTGCCTCCAACTGGTTCACCCGAACCCCGAGCGACGTGAAGTCCCTCGGGGTTTTTTGTTTTTCTGGTGCCGCATCGGCACCGCGATGCAGGTTCTGCCTGCTTCGTCTTCGCTCATTCACAACTTGATCGTGTGTAGGGTACGCCCGCCGGCACGATGTGGCCGGACGTGTGTCCGGGTGAGCCGGCGGGTGCACCCACCTTGCGGATGTAGTTCAGTGGCAGAACGCCTCGTTGCCAACGAGGAGGCCGTCGGTTCGACCCCGACCTTCCGCTCCATCGCCATGCCCCTGGGCTCTACACCCAGAGGCATCGCCATGGATGTTGCGTGGTAGCTCAGCTGGCAGAGCGCCGGGCTCATAACCCGGAGGCCACAGGTTCGACTCCTGTCCTCGCAACCACACCCTCACGCAGCGATAGCTCAGTCGGTAGAGCGCCGGCCTGTTCTTGACGCTCAGGACTGTTACCCTCTCTTGGCTGTTTTGTATCTTGTTTTCCTAGCCTCTTTGAGGCGAGTAGCAAGAGGGGGTCCGGGGGAGATGCGGGCTGTGGATAACTCAACGCTGGCGCGCTGGCGCGCCATGGAGTCCGTCAAAGTGCTGAGCGCCGTGGCCGATCACGCCAAGCGCGACCGCACGTTCCAGCCGGTCAAGGACCCGGGCACAGAACGCTGGCACGCGGCTTGGGGTCATAGCGACTTCGAGCTACTGGTGTGCGGCCCCAAGTTCTACGACACGCGTTCCAGGCGCGGCGGGGGCGGCGCTGTGGACTTGGTCATGCACCTCACTGGCAAGCCGTTCAAGCAGGCTGTCGAGTTGCTCCGGGATGCTGGGCTATGAGACTGATAGCTGCAACCGAGAGCCTGGTCGTCGAGGGGCGGTCGTTCGAAGGTTTCCCCCTGCTGGTCCGCCGTGGCGAACCTGTGGAGCCAGCTCAGACATTTCTCTGGGAGCACCTGACGCGAAGCGGGCGCAGAAGCGACCCGAAGACTTGGGAGAAGTACGGACGGGCGCTGTACGACTTTATGGCCTTCTGCGAGGCCAATGCAGCTGATTGGCGAGCTCGGGCGCGACCGGGCATGCCGAGTGCTGTTCACTGGTACCGCGACTGGTCCCGAGGCACCGTCGGCAATGCTCCAAGTACTGTCAACGCCCGTCTTCGGCTCATCTGTGCCTTCTACGAGTGGTGTGTCGCTCATCGGCACGTCGACGAACTGCCCTTCGACTTCGAGCAGATTCGCTCCGGACGGCCCGCGGGCCTGCTGGAACATCTGAAGCGAGACGATGACCGCATCAAGCGGCCCGACCTGCTGCTCATCGAGCCACGCAAGTTGCCCAAGTTGCTCCACCGGGACCAGGTGGCGACCTGCCTGTCCGAGCTGACTAACGAAACGCATCGGCTGATGTTCGCGCTGATGGTCCGCACAGGCTTGCGTCACGAGGAATGCACGTCTTTCCCTCTGGCGTACGTTTTTGACCCGGACAAGCGCGCGAGCACGCGCGACAAGCGCCTCCTCCGGGTTCACCTGAGCCCCAAGGACATGGACTTGAAGTTCTCTAAGCCCAGAGCGATCGACATCCCGGCAGACTTGATGTCGGACTTGTGGTGGTACGCAGTTCGAGGCCGGCCCAAGCGAGCGCGGATGGTCAACCCGTCCGAACTGTTCGTCTCTGCCAAAGGCGGGCGATTCCGCCCGTCCTCCGTGACGAGCTTGTTCGAAGCACTTCAGGCGAGGGTCGGATTCCATGTGCGCCCGCACATGCTGCGCCACACCTACGCGACCTACACGCTCATGGCCCTTAGACAGAGCCAGTACCGAGGAGACCCGCTGCTGTACGTGCGAGACCGGCTCGGGCATCGCAGCGTCAGCAGCACGACCGTGTACCTCCAGCTCATCGACCAACTGGCGACCGAACTGCTGCAGTCGCACGAGCATGAACTTGCCAAGTTGTTCGCCGGTGTCGAGGAGTGACGATGGCTCGCAGGAAAAACTTTGTCGCAGAGGTGCCGATACCCGTAGCGCCCGCAGTAGCCGGCGCGTCTTCTGAGGTCCGCGATCTCACGATATACGTTCCGACCGGCACCACAGTCATCGGCTTTTCCAAATGGCTTGGCCGAGGGCTCGATGCCTGGGTGGAGGTCAGCTACAGGCAGCTCGCTGCAATGAATCGCAGCAAGGAACGGTCGGGCGAAACCTTGTGTGGCTACGCGCGCAGCGGATTGTTCACGTTCTTTCGCTTCCTGGAAGCGACCGGGGCGTGCCCCGAGCCAGCGCGTCTCTCGGCCCCCGTGATGTCGTCGTTCATTGCCTGGCTGAAGGCCGGCAATGCCAGCAAGAAGCCATCCTCACAGCGCATCACGTTCAGCCAGTTGATGGCGTTCCTGCAGGCACTCCACAAGGCCTCGGCAGTCCCCGACCCATCAGGCTTGGTGCGCGGTAAGCCCTTTCGCGGGTGCAAGTCTGAGAGCACAGCGCCACTGTCGAGGCGCGAACGACAAGCTGTCGTCAACGCGCTGAAGGCAGACATCATCGCCATCCACCAGATGCCGGGCGCATTGAGCGACACGCAAGCGCTGGTCGCCTTTGGGCTATCGCTGAGCCTGCGCACGGGCATCAACACCACCCCGATGCTCACCCTGGGCCGGTCTGCGATGAGCAAGCACCCCTTCATGCCGAAGATGGGCATGCTCTCGCTTTTCAAGGGGCGGTCCCGCGGCGAGCAATGGGTTCCATTGGTCGCCTCGTCGTCGGTGCTCGAAAGAGTGCCCGTTCCGATGGACGGTTTCGCCCTGTTCCAGAAACTCGTTGAGTACACCGCTCCGCTGGCCGCCGTTGCGCCCCCGGAGTGGCGGGACTGCCTGTGGCTTTACCGGTCTGACGCTCAGAACCGCAAGGGCAATCTGATGCGACTTACCGAGGTGCTGTTTTCGACGGCCGTCGCCGCTTTCGTTAGGCGACACGGCTTGCTAGGAGACGATGGCGAGCCGCTGGTACTAAACAACCGGCGCCTGCGGGTCACGCTGGAAAACCGTCTCTGGGAACTATCGAACGGTGACCTCGTTACCGTTGCTGCCCTCATGCGGCACGCGCCGCGCACTTCTGACGAGCACTACCTTGCGGTTACTGCCGAGATGCGGGCCCATGCGACGGTTGTTCACGAGGATCTTCCAAATGTCTACCGTCAGGGAGCACAGCCGACCACGCTCAGCCCGACCCCAGTGGGCGCCTGCGCCGACACGCTGTACGGCGAGCGAGCACCGAAGAACGGTTCGAGTCACTGCGCAGACTTCCTGAGCTGCCTTAGATGCCGCAGCTACGCGATCGTCGGCAGCGAACGGGACCTACATCGGCTGTTCAGCTTTTACGGGTTCCTAGAGCGTGAGAAGCAGGCAGCAAAGTCTTCCGAGTGGGTGTCCTACTTCACTTGGCTGCAGACACTCATCGACACCTTTACCAGCGAGAAGTTCGACCCTGAGTTGGTCGAGCAGGCAAGGGAACAGGCCCGGGTCAAGCCCCTGACGTTCTGGAAGAACTATGGTGGCATGCGGAGAGAGGAAACAGATGGTGCGGCTTGACGTGCACACACTGAGTGCGCAGCTAGACAGCGCGGCGCGCGGGCAGGGCGTCGAGGTCGTCGTCTCTGCAGTTGTGGATAGCTCCGGTGTGCAACATGTCGTGTCGCGCTATGGAGATGACCTATGGGACCTCTGGCCGTTCTTCGAACAGTCGAACGTGCAAGGCGGCCGCAAGACCATAGACTGGGGTAGCTTCCCTGAGTCGTTCAAGCCCGACTGTAAGGCCGTGCTCTACCGGTACTGGAAGGTTGGGATGCCGAACGGTGTCGAGCCCCCGCTTGCCACAACGATTCGGCGCCACGCAACGGCTCTGCTGCCCTTCACCAGATTCTTGGCCACAGTTGGGGTGGCGACGTTCGCGGATGTCAGGCCCATTCACTGCACGAGCTTCATTCATGTCCAGCGCAGCGAAGGACTGTCTGTCGACATGCTCCAAAAGTCACGCGCTGCCATCCGGCTGCTGTACATGTTTCGGGAAGAGTGCTCGGCTCCGCTTGACTTCGACCCCTGGCCAGACGGGGTGGGTGCTGAGACCGTCGGCGATGCCGATGTTGGAGGCAGTGTCGGCAAGACGAAGCTCATTCCGGCCGATGACCTGGCGCTCATCTTCAAGTTCGCTGAGACCACCATCCAGCAAGCCGACCAATTGCTCGATGAGGTGGAAGCTGGCGCGCGGAGCTTTGATACGGACCCGGCAGTAAGGCTGATTCGCGATGCGTGCTTCTTCATGCTTGGCATCCTCACCGGCATGCGTTGTGAAGAGTTGGCTGGCGTCCAGGTCGGTGCTGGGCGAACGGAGGTACAGGGTGGCGTGAAGCATCACTGGGTCAAAAGCGTCGAGCACAAGACGAGAAAGGGCCCGGTCGAGTACCTCATGCCGGCGTTCGGACATACCGTGCTCAGAGTCATGGAGCGCTGGTCGCAGCCGCTTCGAGTGCGACTGGCGTCGGAACTGGCGGCCTTACAGGCGGTCACGGGGCGCAGCCTCGCGCTGACGGAACTCAAGCGCCTCGCTGCGATTCAGCAATGCAAGAACGCGTTGTTCCTGACTCTAGCTAAGAGCCGCTCCGGTATCGCGCAGATGTCGGGCATCGGATGGCACGCTGCCATGAACGAATTCGCCGAGCGCGCTGGCTCCGACTGGGCGCTGGCGCCCCACCAGCTCCGAAGGACGTATGCCTGGACCTTCGTGCGGCATCGACTGGGCAACATGCTGCTGCTCAAGGAGCAGTTCAAACACTCCTCGATGTCGATGACAGAACTCTACGCGGCCAATCCGCAGCAGGACGCGGCGTTGTATGAGGAACTGCTGACGGAGATGTCAGCCTTCAAGGTTGAACTCTTGACCCGATGGACGAGCGACGACAGCCCTTTGAGCGGCGGTGCGGGCAGGCGAATAGCGCAGATGCGTGCCAATGCCTTTGACAGTCGGGAAGAGTTGATTCGAGATACGGCCGAAGCCGTGCGCATTCGGGCCACGGGCCACGCCTGGTGCCTTGCGCAAGACGACGGATGCGGTGGCGCCGGCCTCTATGAAATGTCGCGATGCGGAGGCTGCGGAAGCTCTTGCATCGACCGCTCCCAAGCAGCAGTCTGGAGAGAGCTATACGACCAGCAGAAGGAACTGCTGGACGAGGCCGAGCACCTGGGTCCTGGTGCCCAGCAGCGCGTGCGACGTGACTTCGAAACTGCACACGCCGTCCTGACTGACCTTGGCTTAGTCGAGCAGAAGCCATGAGTCGGACGTCCAAGTCCCCTGGTAAGCAAGAAGGCATTACACGGCCACGTCGGGACCGCGGCGAGACGACGAAAGACTTGCAAAGGGCGCTTCAAGGTCTGCAGGAAGCTGGGGCCCGCGTCAGCATCTCTGCGGTCGCTGCGGCAGTCGGGGTAACGCCCGGCCTGATTCACAACAAGTACCCGGCCGTCGCCGAGGCGATTCGCTTGGCCTCGGGTCGCACCGTCAAAGCCCGTCTCACAGACCTGCAGCAGCAGTTGCAGGAAGCTTTGGCACGGAATGCCGAGCTTCGGAAGGAGAACGCGGAACTGCTGCACGAAGTCCGAGATCTTGCCTCGGTCAACGAAAGCATCCGGCAGCAACTCGCCGTGGCGCGTGCAACTGCCACCGGGAAAGTGGTACGCATTCCAACCCCGTAGCGGTTGGGAAACGAACAGCAGCGGCAGCTCGCACAGGTGCATGGAAACTGTTACTTCCCATAAGACGGCCTGAAGAGCCGGGCGTCGGTGGATCGTTCCCACCTCGCTGCACCAGTTTCCAGTTCCGTTCGTCTAGAGGCCTAGGACAGCACTCTTTCAAGGTGCATACAGGGGTTCGATTCCCCTACGGAACGCCAATCGTTCATGGGCCCGTAGCTCAGCAGGTAGAGCAGCTGTTTTGCACGCAGTCGGTCATCGGTTCGATTCCGATCGTGGTCCACCACATCTTCATCCGGGTAGCTCAGCAGGTAGAGCGCCTGCCTTACAAGCAGGGTGTCGGCCGTTCGATTCGGTCACCGGATACCAGTCGCGCCGGGTAGCACAGTGGCAGAGCACCGTCTTGATAAGGCGGGGGTCGGTGGATCGTTCCCACCTCCGGCGACCAGATTTGTTGGGGCGTAGCTCAATCGGTAGAGCACCGGTCTTTGAAGCCGGTGGTTGCAGGTTCGAGGCCTGCCGCCCTTGCCAACCCGTTCCATCGCACAGTACCCAAGAGGCCCAAGGGCACGGTCTGCAACACCGTTGATCGCCGGTTCGACTCCGGCCTGTGCGTCCATCCTCATCGCCGCCGTAGCTCAGCAGGAAGAGCAGCCGCCTTGTAAGCGGCAGGTCGCAGGTTCGAAGCCGTGCCGGTGGCTCCAGTGTCCATATGCCCGTAGCTCAGTTGAAAGAGCATCGGAATACGAATCCGAAGGCCGCAGGTTTGAGCCCTGCCGGGCATGCCAGTCCCATGGAAAGTTGCGCGAGCGGTCCACGCGCGCGGTTTGCTCAACCGATGGTCGCCTTCGCGCGGCGCCCAGGTTCCGCGTTCAGCAGACTCGCTGGACTTTCCGCCAGTTCATCGTCGGGGCGTAGCTCAGCCCGATAGAGCGCCCGCTTTGGGAGCGGGAGGCCCGGGGTTTGAGTCCCCGCACCCCGACCAGTGTTGATCCCCGATAGCTCAGCAGGTAGAGCACGCGGCTGTTAACCGCGCCGTCGGACGTTCGAGCCGTCCTCGGGGAGCCAGATCATGGAGGTGTGGCAGAGAGGTCGATTGCGGCCGCCTGTAAAGCGGTTCCCTCGGGCACGTTGGTTCAAATCCAGCCGCCTCCACCATCACAACGCGCCGGTGCGCGCTCCCCAGCGGCCAGATAGGCCGCGGGATCGGGCGAACAGACCCCGCACCGGCGTGATGCGCCGACATCTCGATCAGCAGCTCTGTCGGCGCGGGTGGCGCTGTCTCCTTCACCGGAGGCAGCGCCTGATCCCGAATTGCATGCGGGCGTGGCCGATCGGTTCAGGCACCTGCCTTCCAAGCAGATCAACCGGGTTCGACACCCGGCGTCCGCTCCACTTGCTTGGACCGCTAGCTCAATGGGCAGAGCACTGGTCTCCAAAACCAGGGGTTGGGCGTTCGACTCGCTCGCGGTTCGCCATCGTCTTCATCGGCCCGTAGCTCATCCGGTAGAGCACCCGGCTTTTAACCGGGGGGTAGTCGGTTCAAGCCCGACCGGGCCGACCAGCCGACCCTCCTCACTTATCCCTTCCTCCCGTTAGCTCAGCGAACAGAGCAGCCGGCTTCTACCCGGCGGGTCGGGCGTTTGAATCGCTCACGGGAGGCCATCGTTTACAACCTTCACAGGAGAACTGCCATGCAAGAACTCATGCCCCAAGTGCGCGGATGGGTGCAGGGGCTGGAGATCGAGCCGGCCGCCCTGAGCCAGTTGCGCAACATCTCAAAGCTGCCGATCCTGGCCGGTCCGATGGCCGTGATGCCTGACGTCCACATGGGTATCGGTGCGACCGTCGGCTCCGTGATCCCGACCAAAGCTGCCGTGATTCCCAGCGCCGTGGGCGTGGACATCGGCTGCGGGATGCTCGCTGCACGCACGCAGCTGCGCGCCGAGGATCTGCCGACCTCACTGGCCAAGCTGCGCGCACAGATCGAACGCGATATTCCAGTAGGTTTCGACGCCCACAAGGACATGCCGCGCGTGAAGTCGATCGGACTCGAGGGTATGAAGCTCGATCAGCGCCGGGTCGCCCTGGAGGATCGCTTCCAGAAGCTGAAGATCCGCGAGTATCTGGGCCGGTTCGAGGAATCCCGCCTGTGGAAGCAGTGCGGAACGCTGGGCGGCGGTAACCACTTCATCGAGGTCTGTCTGGATGAAGACGGCTCGGTGTGGCTGATGCTGCACTCGGGCTCGCGCAACATCGGCAAGACGATTGGTGAGTGCGCCATCAACCTGGCCAAGGACCAGGCTCGCGAGCTGCAGCGCAACCTGCCGGACCGCGACCTGGCCTGGCTGGACGAAGGTACGCCGCAGTTCGAGGCCTACATCGAAGCGATGCTCTGGGCCCAGGACTACGCCGCGCTGAACCGCGACATCATGTTCGTGCTGCTGCGTGCAGCCGCCGAGAAGGCCCTGGGTCGTCCGATTCAGATCACCTTCGAGTCGGTGAACTGCCACCACAACTTCACCACGGTGGAAGAGCACTTCGGTGAGCGCATGTGGATCACCCGCAAGGGGGCCGTGCGTGCACAGGCGGGACAGTTCGGGATCATCCCGGGCTCGATGGGTACGCGCAGCTACATCGTGCGTGGCAAGGGCAATCCGATGTCGTACTGCTCGTGCTCGCACGGGGCTGGGCGCCGCATGTCGCGCGGCGAGGCCAAGCGTCTGTTCGATCTGGAGGCCCTCAAGGCCCAGACCGAGGGCGTGGAGTGCCGCAAGGACGGCGGGGTCCTTGATGAGATTCCGGCGGCCTACAAGGACATCGACCAGGTGATGGCTGCGCAGGCTGAACTGGTCGACGTCATGCACACCCTGAAGCAGGTGTTGTGCATCAAGGGTTGAGGCGAAGCGCCTTGGCCGATCCAGTGCCTTGCCTGCGGCGCACCATGTGTGCGCCGTGGAGAAGACATTGAAGGTTTTCAGTCTCGGTGTAGCTCAGCCAGGTAGAGCATCTGCTTCGGGAGCAGAGGGCCGCAGGATCGAAGCCTGCTACCGAGACCAATTCCTACCCTCCCTTCGTAGCTCATCAGGCAGAGCAGCGGACTCTTAATCCGAAGCGCGCAGGTTCGAAACCTGCCGAAGGGACCATCCTGTTGGGGAGTCGCCAAGAGGCTCAAGGCACTGCGTTCTGAGCGCAGACACCGTGGGTTCGAATCCCACCTCCCTTGCCAGAGTCAGTGCCCTGTGGTGTGACCGTAGCTCAATCGGTGGAGCTGCACGCTGTGACCGTGCCGGTTGTCGGTTCGAATCCGACCGGTCACCCCACAGGGCATTGAGCGCTGATCGGCCTGGGCAGCCCGTCGCCCTAAGCCGGGATGCCGGGATCCGACGAAGACCGTGCCTGCGGCTGCGTAATCAGCGGCAAGCACTCCGCGTGCTCGCTGTACGCCCTCGAAATTCGATCCATGAGTGATGGCGAATCGGTCAACGAAGCCAGCAGCCGAAAGCTCAGGTGCAGCAGTCCATTCGAGAGTCGAATGACGCTCTCAGCCAGCTGAGGCGGAAAGCCTGTCAGGGCGCGTTGAAGCGGATGGATCCCGCCATGGACATAGGAATTCAAGGCATGGCGGTTGTACTGGTTGAACTCCTCCAGAGGCTGCAAGAGGCCTGGAGGCGCTGCCTTGACGACGGCGTTCAGCATGTCGATGTAGCCAGGCAGGTTCTTGGCGGCCATTTCAGCCGCCGGGCCGAGTGGCTGGTTGAGCTTCTGTAGCTGGGTTGAGTTTGCGCAGTAGAGCAGCCACGCTGCGCGTAGCAAGGCCTCGTACTGCAGTCGAAGAATCGCGGCACCTGTACGGGGCGCATCCACCGCATTCGCACAGCGCAGTACGTGGGCATGCTCAACGCTCAGCAGGCAAGCAGCCGCAGCCAGCTCGTGTCGTTCGTCTTCAGACGGAACAACGCTCAGGTCTGGCCCGAGAAGATTCTGCATCGCATGTTCAAAGGCGTCTGACTGCGCAAGCAGTCGCTCAAGCGAGGGCGAGGTCTGATCATTCACGATCACGGACTCTGCGCTCTGGGCAGATGCAAGTCAACAGCCCGCCTGGCGAAATGGCAAACGCGGCCGACTCAAACCCGGCCCACCCACGGTGATGCAGGTTCGACTCCTGCGGCGGGCACCAATCATCTTCATCCCCCGGTGGCTCATGGAAACTGGCACACCTACCTGCCTTAGAAGCAGGGCTCTTCTGGGTTCGAATCCCAGCTGGGGGACCATCTCTTGACGGCACCGGTGTCTCGAACACCGACGTAACCGACAGCCTTTCGCAATCCAGAGCCTTTAGCGAGCGAAAGTGCCT
Organism: Piscinibacterium candidicorallinum; assembly: GCF_047549485.1. Lineage (GTDB taxonomy): Bacteria > Pseudomonadota > Gammaproteobacteria > Burkholderiales > Burkholderiaceae_C > Piscinibacterium > Piscinibacterium candidicorallinum. The sequence continues at coordinate 2,745,385 of NZ_CP180191.1, forward strand.
GTGAGGCTCGGCTCCGGGCGACCGGGTAAGTGCGTGCGTAGAAAGGCGTGCTATCGCGTGGTGCAAATCCACAGCCGTCATCCCTCCCATCTTGGGGCGTTAACTCAGCGATCAGAGTGCCGGCCTGTCTAGCCGGAAGCCACCGGTTTGAATCCGGTACGCCTCGCCATTCGCCTTGCCGGCGTAGCTCAGTTGAACAGAGCAGCGGCTTCCGAAGCCGCAGGCCGCTGGTTTGAGTCCAGCCGCTGGCGCCAAACCTACACACGATCAGGTTGACTACTTTCTACACCCTGGAGAACCGCGATGCGCGTGCTCAAGCTCGACATCAGCGGCATCCCCGAAGCCTGGATCACCCCGGAGGACGCTGCTGCCTACTACGCCACTGAGAGCGTGGCCTACACATTGGGCGACCCCATGCTGGCGCTTCGCGGCGGGACGAATCGTCATGGCCAGCAATCGCGGATCGAGATCCACCCGATACTGGCGGTGAACGGCGCGTCGGCCGCAGGCGTGCTGCTGGCGGCTACGCCGCGGCTGACCCGCTTCAATCACAAGCTGTTCGCGCGGGATCGCCACCTGTGTGCGTACTGCGGCGCGAGCTATGCCGCAGAGCAACTGACGCGCGAACACGTTGTGCCGTTGGCGCAGGGCGGCGAAGACCGCTGGATGAATGTGGTGACTGCATGCCGGTCATGCAACCAGCGCAAGGCCAACCGCACGCCGGAGCAGGCGCGCATGCCGCTGCTTTACCTGCCGTATGTGCCCTGCCGTTGGGAGGACATGATTCTGCAGGCACGCAACGGCAGCATCCTGGCGGATCAGATGGCGTTTCTTCGGTCGGGGTTGCCGGCGCGGTCGCGGTTGAACTGAGCTCAACGGCGTGCTCTCCCTAGGGCGGCAGGTAGCCTCGGGATTGGGTCACGTCGGCTGGAAGCTCATTGATGGGCTGCCACGTGCGCACGATCAACCCGTGCTCGCGCACTGCGATTCTTTCGCGCCTTAGAAGTTCGGGTGGTACCCCGCAGGCGGAGGTTCCGAGAAAGAACACACGGGTTTCGGAAGTCCCGGTGTGACTCAGCTGGCTTGCTTCGACGCGCTCCGACAGCAGCGCGCGCGGTCCGCGCAAAAAAACCGCTACTTCTTGGCGCGGTGCACTTGCCACTGATCCCCGTGGCCGAAGGGTTGCTAGTCGCGCTCGATGACCGCGTAGGTCAACTCCAGCAATTGCATCATCCGTGGGTCGGGGTCGTCCACGTAAGCAATAGCGGACAGCGATGAAATGCTCACTGCGTTACCCCGAGTTTCGACGGTTAGGCTGAGATTGCCCGCATCCATCAGCACCCAGTTGTTCAGTACCAAGGGGATTTCGATGCGTTCGACGTAGTCAAATAGTCGGAGGCAAGAATCTTGATCAGGGTGCACCCGGAATGCTTCGTCGTCCGGTAGAAACTCCTTGTCGCGGCCAAACCCACCGTCCTCCAAAACGCGCGTGAACATCAGTGCAACACCATCAGCAGCGCGTCGCTCGATGAACCACTCTTGCGCCTCACCAATGGCGCCGGGGGTACTGAGCACATGAAGGCGAAGATGTTCCACGTTGGGTCGACGTCGTCGCAGGAGGCGCATAGCCTACTGAATGGCAGCCCGCTCCGCCAGCAGCGCGGCGATCAGGCGGCCGGCACATTGACGGTCTACTCGCGCGCCACCGCCTGCAGACCCAAGCGATACCCCTGCAGCATCGCCGGGTCCTGAGCCCGATCTGCTCCGAAGGTGACAGCGCCGCCCGACGGCCTCACCCTACCCCACCACTCATGCAGAAGACGCTCTACTCCATCCGATTCAAGGCCAACGCTGAAATGGTCTTTCCCATCCAGGCCAAAAAGCTAAGCGACTGGTTCCCGGACTACCGGCCTGAGGACCCGTGCGGTGTGTACGTGGAAATCGAAGGCGGCCCCCCGTTGCTGGTTCAAGCCGTCACTGAGAACGGACGCACCTGGGTACTTTCGCCGCAAATGGGGCAACTGGTGCCTGTGGACCCGTGAGGGGCAAGCGTCACATCCTGGGTCACGCTGGTTCTAGGGCCCAGGAAAACAGGCGGCAGCGCGCAAGCAGACCTCCGTGGTCTTGCGCTGCGCCAAGGCAGACGTGGGCTCGCAGGCGCCCGGCGTCGGCCCCGTGCCGCACTCAAAAGTCTGTTCAAGTTCCTCGACTTTCATGGCGGGCATCTGAGCACAGAGCCTCGACGCATCGGCTTCACTCATGCGCCGTGCCGCATGCCACGTGGCAACAAACCGGTTTGGTCCTGCTTCACGGATCTGGGGACGCAGGATGCGTGGTGCTGTGACATCGTCCGACCGCATTGAAAGCCGTTCCAGTTCCAGATGAGCCAGTATCGGCTGTTCCGCTTCTTCAGGGCTTGCTTCCCTCAGAACGGACACTTTGCCGCCGTTGAGTGCAAAGCTCAGTTCACAGCGGCGCTCCTCCTGGTATGCGATCCATTGGCCCGGTACCCGCGTCGCGTACGCGGTCTGGCGGTCCTGCCAAGCGATCAGCTGATACCTGTCTGACAGCAGGAAGCCGGTGACATGGGCGACTGCCAAGTCCTCGGCACCGAGCGATCTTTGTGGGACCACCCAGCGCATGAGGCGGCGGGTACTGCTGAGCTGATCGACTTCGATCAGTGTCCTGTCAGCGCTCGTACCTTTCACGACCGCTGCGGTCAATGCGGCGAGACGGTCTGTATTGATGTCGACAGGCTCCGCCCGAAGCGCATCCCGCAGCGCCAGTGCCATGGGCGTCAGGAGCGGCGATTCAATGGGCTCGGAGAACACCAGTCGGGACTGGGGCGCCTTCACCGTCTGCGTCGCCTCCGCGCGTTGCTGACTGACAAGAGCCTGCTTCTCAGCGATTGCTGCCCGCTTGTGCGACATCGACCACACCAGCGATGCGGCTGCGCATACTGCGAGCCCAACCGTCCAGTACGCTAAACCCTGGGGCGGCAGCAGCCACATCAACACAGCGCTCAGCAGCAGCAAGGTGACGAGGAACAGCACCCAAGCAATGACGATGATGTAAAGCACGTAGCCGCCCGAACCCTCAAACGACGGTCGTGCATTTGATTCATGCCAGGCCATGATCCCGTTGAACAGGCTGGCACAGCCCAGCAGGGCGATGAGGCCATGCGCCATCAGCGCCACGATGACGCGCCGGTCTTTCAGCTTGCTCAGGCGGCTCATGCGCTCCGTATCAAGGATTCACGCTCTGGTGCAACGCGGGTGCAACCACGCATGATTTGACAAGTGTTTACGGCTTTGCGGACTCGCCGGCAGAGGCGGGCTTCTCCGCGGACTCCATCTGCTTGACCCGTTCGGCAGCGTCCCGCGCCAGGGCAGCGGCATCCTGTGCCATGGCAGGCTCAGCTCGACTCGCAGCCTCCTGAGCGGCTCGCAGCGCCTCGCGTTCGACACGGCTCAACCACGTTGCCCCGACGCCGTAGAGAAGGCTCAGCCCGATGACGACCTTCAGAAAGCGTGCCTGCGCACGCCGATTGGCACGCTCGTCATCCGGGGCCTCGGAGGCTTGGTGGCGCAGCTCGCTCATCTGCTCATCCCCGAACCCAGCGCCAGGATGGCCAACACGGCAAGACCCGGGATGATGGCAATGGTCGAAGCCTGCAACAGCCACATCCGCTTGAGCGCCCCGGCGGTGCCGACCCCTGCCCCCTCCAGGTAGGCGAGGCCTGCGCAGCAGACGCCACAGATCCAACCGACGAAGACCCAGGCGGCCGTGCCACCCCAGGCGCCTGTAGCGATCCACAGGATCGGTCCACCCAGATGCGATCCAATGCATGCCATCACCCAGCCATGGTGTAGGGTGGGTCGCTGTATCAATGCCGTGTCTGAAGGGTTCATGCGTGCATTTTGGCCGTCGTCGCACGGCGACCGCGGCGGGTTGACGTGCGTGGTGACTGCGATGCTTCCGCTTGGCCCAGCGTGGCGACGTAGGCCTTGCGTGCCGCGACTGCCAGATCGAAGGCGCGCGCCTCACCGTAACGGTGGATGGCGAATCGCTTCGCTCGTGGAAGACCGTTGTCGTCGCGCACGTAGGCCGACCAGTAGGCCAGGATCAAGGGCTCGCCGGAGGCGCTCACGCGCCGATCCTCAATGCGACACACGCCCCGAACCCCCGAGGTGTTGTTCGCTAGCGGTTTGACCGCTTGCTCCTTGCGTGTGTAGCTGGGCAGGGCGGCACGTTGATCGTCGCGCCACTTGCGCGCAGCCGCCAGCGCCTTGCGCTCCGTGCCGTACTGCAGATTGCTGAAGCGCTTGATGTAGCCGCGGTTCTTGCGCTCGAAGTGCACCAGAAACGCCACCGTCCCGGTGGTCAGCGTCGTGACCTTCAGGATGGCCGGCTCGACAGGCTCGTACTGGAGGTTTTCTCGATGAGCAGTCATACGGTGAGACGTGCGGGTGCTCACCCGCGCGTAAGTTGAGGCAGGGTGCCGATCAGCGAGGCGCCAAAGCGCGTCTTGCGCCCTTCAGGAGCGACCGGAATCATGCCAATGATCCATTCCGGATCAACTTCGATGATGACACACGACGCGGTGTGCGCGGGCCGCGGACGCACACAGTGGTCGTCGTTGTACGCGAGGGGTTCACCCATGATGGACGGTTGAATCGCTCCTGCTTGAACCACCGTGCCACCATGGCGACGTAGCTCACCCGGCCGAATCGCTCCCTTCATTCTTCGAGTCCCTCGATGCACAGGAATGGCCCGCATCGGGAGAAAACCGCCTTCGGGCTCACCGTGCGTAGCGCAGCTGAATGTGAACTCAAGCGTGCTCGAAAATCTTGCGGTAGCGCAGATGCCCGCCCGACTCACGCCGTGTGTCGGTGATGAATCCAACCACGGTCCCAGTAAAGAGGCCGGTGGTCGCGCGCAGATCCGCCACGTCTTGATCAGACATCACCGGGAACCCGCCGCCCGAAGGGCCCTGCGCGTCGATGACGCGTTGCTCAAATCGGTTGAGGCTGTGCAGCGTCACTGACAGGGACAGGTTGCCAGCAGTCTCATAGTCCCCTCGCTCGATGGCGTCGTTCATCGATGCGAGATACATGTCATACAGCTTCTTCTTGTTCGTGATCGACTTGATCCATTCCTCTTTCTCAAACTGCGAGGTCGGTCCGAGCATGTAAAAGCTCGCGTGCGAGTCGTGCACATAGGCGTCAAAGAAAGCGTGCGCTGCTGCTGGCACCGTGGCATTCCCCCGAATCTCAGCGATGGCTGCCTTCTGCGCAGCGTTGGCCTTGGGCGGCCGGACGACAGGAACGACTGAAGGAATCGGCGACACCCTCAGCGTCCAACCCACAGAGGACTGCGTCGCACGCTCGGCCTCTGCCACATCACGCCGCCAGTCCAACTCCGAATCCCATAGATCTTGCTTGTCCTGGGCATTGGCACGCGAATAGCTCTGCAGACCGGCGAACGCTGACGTGGGCGAATTTCGCGCCCGCCAGCGCCAATACAGGTGGGTGTGTCTGGCCATTCGGCCGCCGGTCCCGCCATCTGCCGCAGTGACCGGGGCGCGTTCCACATCGCTCGTCCAGTCGCAATACGCCCGGAACGCGGCGTCGACCTCTGGCGCGATGTCGAAGTCAGCGCGGATATCGCCAGGCATCTCCTGCTTGACACGCAGCTGCACCCCTGCGTTGAGCGCCTCGTTGTACATGTCATTGAGCGGAATCTGCGACAGCAAGCTCTTGCGGCCGTTGACGCTCTTGCCCTGATCGCCTGGGCTGTAGCCTCCCCCGACGTCCGAGTGCGCACCCGGATAAACGTACTCCTTGCAACCGCTGCCGAAGCTGCCTCCGGCGCCTGCTGATGACAAGGGAAAGGCCTTGCGAATTTCATGGGCGGCGACATAGTGAACCGTGTTCGCCACGCCGCTGATCCCCAGGTTGCCGTCTGCCCAGTCCATCAGGCCGTCAGCCAGCGGTGCCGAATCCGCGATACCGACGGAAGCCACCGTATCAAAGATGCCCAGGAATCGGATGCTGAGCGCTGCACCGGCAATCTGACCCTGCGAAGCAATCTGAAGCCACTTGCAGAACACTCGGGCCTTTGCAGCACCACGCGAAAAGCCGAACACTGAGACAGTGACCCTGGTGATGGCGGGCTTCCGGTTCTTCAGCTGTTCTGAGAGCTTCGCATCAAGCTGCTTGAAGATGCTCTTGAGCTTGTAGTCCCCAAGCCGCCAAAAAGTCGCCAGTCCCGACCAGACGCTTGTGGCGTACTTGGTCATCTCCTCGTCGTTGAGCAGGGGGGCCTTCGTGACGGACAGGCACACTGCGTTGTAGACCTGCAGGAGGGCGAAGTGGATGCGTGCTTCGCCGCCAGCTGCGAACGCTTTGCCACTGCTGCTCTCAGTCATTTCGCCAATCTGAGCAAACTTGGTGCCTACGCCCGGTATATAGAAGCCAAAGGTCACCTCGCGATCGTTCTTGTGCGCTTCGAACAGAGACACCACATTGGAATGCGAAGGAACGGCCGCGGACTTGTCCCGATCCATGTTGTTGTTCGTGCCGTCAAAGAACACACCGACCTCAATATCCCGACAGCAATTCAGGCCGCTTGTGCTGTTGGGGTCGACTCCGGCGGCGCGACGTGCAAGTTCGCGCGGCGTAGGCTCTCGATCAGCACGATTGAAGTTGCCGGGCTGAGATGGATTGGCCTGCTGGCCTTTGGGGTTATCCCACCAGTCGCCATTTGTTGCGGTTGGCAGGTACTTCAGGTCCGCGGACCACGTCATGGGCTTGCCGGGCCCGTTCAAGCCCGCGGGATCGGTCCAAGTCAGGATCTGACGGCCGTCCGGCTCGATGTAGCACTCACCGGTGAAATGCGTGGGAGACCTGAACCAACGGCACCAGCGCCGCCGGGACTCGGGCTCAAAACGAAACTCGTACCACCCTGCTCGAAACGCCATAGGTTTGAATCAGTGAGACTTCAGAAGGATCGGTGGGTGTACGTGCTCAAGGCTTCTGCACAGGGGCAGCCGCAGGCCGCGTTGGGCGGCCCGGTCCTGGATAGTCGGGGTGCCCAGGATCGACAGGCGCAATGATCACGCGAATCTTTCTGTCCGCAAGGAAATGCACGTGAAGCGTCCCGGGGCGGTCGTACTTCTCGACCTGGACCTCCTGTTCGTGCCAGACAGGCTCTGCATCTTTTCCGACAGCGTTGGGGTCAGCGCTCGCCGTCGCCCAGCGAACCTTGACCTTGAAATCTGCAGTCCACTTCAGTGGATATTGAACGCAGCACACGGACCCACTAGGCAGGTACGGGTAGACGTTGCTTCCCCACGCATCCCCGACGAAGAATCTCCGGATGAACTCGTGGGTATGGTTCCACCCGACAATCGTCGCGGTGCCCCCCTGCTTGCTCGATGCCATCGCAGCTCCTGGCGCGCAGTAAATGCTCAAGACGACCGCAGCACACGCCGCGAGCCATGTGGAAAAACGTATGTTGCCCATGTGTTGCGCTCCTCAGGCCTTCGTCGATGCCAGGCGGTGCGCACCGCCTGTCAGTTCGAGATCTGCCCACGTGTATTCGGGCCAACCTTGCATGAGGTCGGTGAGGCTTGCGCCGTTTGCCACATGCATCCAAGTGTCATTCAACGACCGACTTCTGTCGAAGTCCTTCCCACAGGACAGGCTCAAGACGAGAAACTGGAGCCGGTCGCGCGCTGCCGTCACCTTGTACGTGCTTGCGCGCTCCAGATCGTCAGACAAGCGTGCATGAAATGCTGCTCGGTCATCCTTGGGTACGAGCTCCGGGGTATTCGACAGTAGGAGCGCGAACATGGCGTCAGCTTCCGCAGCTGCGATGAGCGCGTCGGTCTGAGCTTGGTCAAAGGAGATGCCAGTCTGCGTCATCACCGCAAGGTCCGGGGGAGGCGTTTCTGTCAGCGCGATGGCGCAGACCTGCCCACCCCGGGCGAAATAGCGCCACTCGGTCATGTGGCGTGCGAGCCTTGCGCGTTGTGACGGGCTCATCGAGTGCAACAAGTCGGGAAGTACGCGGGTGTCGGCAAATCGTGCGTACACCTTGACGTCATCTTCAACGACCGCTTGTGCAAGCCAAGCGAAGTCGGCGCAGAGCGCCTGCGGGCTTGAGGCTGAACAGAACCAGCTCATGGCTGGTGCAAGCCGATCTATATCGCCCACTTCTTCGAGTAGGGCTTGCGTGGCATGCCGCACTGGTGGCAGCTGCAGCAAATGAGGCGCTCTGCTCCGGTATACCGACAGGCTGCTGTCGGCCAGTGTGTTGAACACCTCCGCACCGTAGCCCAAGGCAATGGCATGGACACGGTCGAAATCGACCAATGCAGTATCGACGAGCAACCAGCCTTGCAGGTCTGCTTGCGTTAGCCAAACCGATTGGTCGTTGAGCGTGTTGAGATCATGAGCGTTCATCGCGAAGTCCAAGGCTGACTACCTCATCAAGCCAATGCAGCGAACGGTGAGCCGGTCTTGGCCGCCTTCAGCATGCATTCAACGCAGACACTCTCGGGGAAAGTGGGTAGCTTCGGTGTCTTGCTAGCCCCACCCACGTACTTGAAGTTTGCGGCCTTCACCGTAAAGGTGCCAGGCATGCCCAGTTCGATGTTGCCGCCCTGGATCTTGATATAGGCCCCACCCGACTCCACCAGAGTGACGTGGTCCTTGGCCTCTACCAGCACATGCTTCTGGGATGCAGTCAGGTGGATGGACTGCTCGGCATTCACCACGGTGTCGCTGTGTTGGCTCTGTACGAGCACCTTGCCTTCATTGGCGATGGCGTGGATGCCGCCAGTCTGCGCAAAGACCCGCGCTCCGGTGCCTGCATGGATATGCGCCTGCTTCCCAGCGGTGAGCTGGATGTTCTTGAGGCCCACCGCAGACGCATGATCCCCAGCCATGAGGGTCAGGCTCTTGGGGGTTGTCGCTGCGATACCCGAGGGACTGTGCAGTGCAAGCTGATTGGCGCTGGGATCAGAGGCATCCCTTTCATTGTTCGCGCCCGTGCCCAGGCCCTTGATCTCCTTGGTCTGCTTTTCCTGGAGCTTGTAGTCATGGCCGTCTTCGGCCTTCTCGTCTTTGTTGGTCGATGCGAGATGCGTCTTGGCGTTGTCACCCAACTGTTTGACGATGGCCAACGCCTCTTCCATGCAGCGAATGAGCTCATGGCGATCTAGTGCCCCACCAATGGCGGCAGACCGTCCATCGGTCGTGATCAGCAAGCCTTTGGCAGCACGCAGTGCCCCCCACTCGTCCGTACGCAGCTCGAAGCCTTGTCCACGCGGCTCGGCAGCAGGCTTTTGGACCCCGCCAGCCTCCTCTGCGCTATCCGCGCGCGGATGCACCAGATACCCCAGGTTCAGCTGGGTGGCCCCTTCAGTACTGGCCAGCTGGGTACGGACCTGCCCCGTACTGTCGTCGAACAGCAGCTGGTTGTAGCCCCCGCCGCCCAGTTCCTTGGACTTGAAGCCCGCCAGGGCCTGATTGCCCGGCAGATTGCCTGCACCACTGAACGCGACGGGACGGTTCTCTCCGTTGTAGACACGGCCTGTGACCAGCGGCGCATCCGGGTCGCCATCCACAAAGCTGACCGTGACCTCTTGCCCGACACGCGGCAGGAACTGCGCGCCCCAGCCTGCACCCGCCCAGGGCAGGCTCACACGCAGCCAGCAGGTATCGCTGCCATTGCGCTGGCCGTATCGATCCCAGTGAAACGCCACCTTTACTCGACCGTAGGCGTCGGTGTGGATTTCGCTTTGGCCATTGCCCACCACGCGCGCAGACTGGATGCCGCCAATCTTCACTCGCTTGGTGATGCGGGCCGGACGGAACGGCAGCTTCTCGGGCTGCGCATGGAGCTCGCACGCGAAGTACGCCCCGCCTGCTGCATTCACGAGCTCGGGGCACTGCGCCGCCAACTGCTCGGCACTGATGCCTTCGTAGTTGGCATAGACGGCCGTCACGCGGTGCTCAGTGATGAGGTAGCGACCGTTCATGGCGCCCTGCGCATGCTTTTGCAGGGTGAAACACCCACCGGCGTACACGCCGCGTGCGCTGGTCGTTCCCCGGAAGGTCTGTGTCACTGCACCGAGCGCTTCGAGTCCGACTTGCGCCTGATGCTGCGCATCGCTTTCCTCGCGGCTCTCCTTGTGGAATTGCCCGGGTGCTGCAAACACCTCCGTGTTTGGCGCGCCCAGGCTTGCTGCCTGTTCTTCGGCGACGCGCTGGTCGGTGCGGGCTTGGCCAGGCGTCAGCCAGGCGTAGTCACTGACCACAAGCCTGGCGCTGGCCACTTGGCGGGCCGCACGCCAGTCCGTGATGGACTGCTCATCCTCGCGGCGCCGGGCGACCTGGGTGTTGAAGGGGATGGCTTCGTAGCCGGGGCAGTCGATGTGTTTGGCGATCGAGTCGGTAAAGACGACTGTGTGACTGCCTGCATCATGCACAACGTGATAGGTGATGCCTTCCAGTTCACAAAGCCAGTTCACGAAGTCCAGATCGCTCTGGGCGTACTGGACGGTGTAGGGCCGCTTGGCGTAGGGATGGGTGAGTTTGAACTCGGTCTTGGCAATCGGGTGGTCGGCGAACACTGCCTGCAGAATCTCAGGCACCGTCTGGTCCTGGAAGATCTTGCAGTCGGTCGTCAGGCTCAGGAACCACAGCCAGGGCCGCAGCTCGACTTCGTATCGGACGTAGCGTCCGATCATGTCGAGCTGTCGGGCCGCGGCGACTATGCCATCGACCCGGCGTACAGACTCGTCGGCCAGGTTCAGTCGTACTTCACTGGTGAGGTGCTGACCGAGCAGCCCGTGCAGATCGACAGCTGCATCCAGGCTGAGGAATTGCAGGGTGCTCGCCTGCGTACTGTTCAGGCGCTCGGCGTGTTCGAGGCGATGAAACAGCAGCGGCGACTTGGCGACGCCCGCAGGCGCGCGCAGCTGCGCGAACGGCTTACTCATGGACTGATCCCCTGCCGGCGCTGCGACATCGGGGAGGAGAGGCGCAGGCTGGCTTGCTATGGATGCAAGTCTATGAAGTGCGTCGAGGGTTTGTCTCGACGGCGAATCCCATGATCGGGGTACTCAGAGACACTTGTTTACGAAGTCGCACCTCAGACGCCCTGCCGTCTTGGCCGGCGACACCGAGAGGCACAAACACAACGTCTCAGCTAGTGCCGCTGAGTGCGCCGGCGCACAGGCCGCCATCGATCGGACTTGCGCAAGTCCTCATTTGTGATTCCATGAGGTTGCCCCCTTGACCGAGGACCTCGCCATGTCGCAAGACCAGCCATCTGCCTACAAGCCGCTATCCGAATTGATCTCACGCTGCCGTTCACGTGGGCAAACACCCGCTGAGCATCAACGCCGACGCGGCCTCGTGCGCAGTCCCGAAGCACACTTCCCTCCCAGCCCGTTTCCGATTCACGGTGCTGCGCTGTCTCCCCATGTACTGGGGTACGTGCAGATGTCGATGGAGACCGACCCACTGGGTGATGATCGAACTGATGGCGGTTTGCAGGTGATACTGCGGGGCGGTCGCGCTGCGGGCGAACCGCAGCTGCATCCGATTCACCAAACGCTTTCGGCGCAGGCTGGTGCGCCCACACACAGCGCTCAGACAAGGGCGCTGAACAAGTTCAGATCAATTCCGATTCGATTGATGGCTGACCAGCCTGACGCGAACTTCACCGCGCGGTATCAGCTCACCAGGCGTTGCGACGGACACATCCGATGCCGCGGCAACGGCCAGCTGGCGCGCCGGATGCTCGAGGACGGTACACAGACAAGCGTGCATTGCGCCGGACCGACGCTGTGCGAGCTTGCACAGCAGGACCCCGAGAACCCCTGCCGCTTGCAGAGCCGGCTCCGTCTGCAGATTCCTGGGCAAGGCGATGAGCTATCAGTGTTTGAGTTCTGGACCGGCAGCGTCACCAGCAGTCTGACCCTGATGTCTGATCTGCGACTATTGCATGCGGCGATCGGGCATTTGCGCGGGGTGCCGCTGCGGCTCGAGGTGCAGGAGCGCTCCACGGACTCCCTGACACACGCTAGCAGCCACTACGTTCACCTCGTCCTGGACGGCATTCGCCTCGAGCAGGCCAGAGCCTATGCCAAGGCGTACGCGCGTGAACAGCGGCGTCAGGGTCTGGATTGGGCGGCGGTAGACCAATGGATTGCCCACAACGACGAGATCGACCGGTTTCGCGTGGTTTCGCTCGGGGCGGGCCCAGTGTCGGCGCAGCGACTGCGGGCGCCTTTGCCCGCCTCATCCTCGACACCCGCTGAGCGCACCGCGAAGCCTGCTCTGGTGCCCATGCAGGACACCCTGCAGGTGCTCGCCCGTCACTGGGTGGTGCCGATCGCATAGCCATGGCGCGCACTCGGGGGTGCCCGCCTCCGGGTGCCCAAAGCAGCTCTCCAGTCACCGCGCTCCCGGCGTCCCGGGGCCACCTACATCAGCCCATGCGCCTTGGCGAGCGCAACGCGCGCCTTCGCCACAAGGATCGGATCCTTGCGCTGCTCCTCGGTGAGTATCGGCTCCGGCATGGTGCTCTTCGGACCCAGGCCAAGGGTCTTGGCGCGATGGATGTCCTCGGCCATCGTGCGCGCAGAACGCCAGGCTTTCACACCAGGCGGAAGGAGTCGGCTGGCAACCGGGTCTTCGTGCAGCGCCACCAGGTCAAACAGCGGTTCTTTCATATAACCCCCTGCTCTACCACGCCACGCGTTGCGCGGCCCGCTTGAGATCGTCGACGGTCAACACGTCGACCCGTCGCCCTTCATGCGCCACGTGGGCATTGACCGCAACCTGCACCAGCCGCTCCAGATCGGCTTGTGTCGCATCACGTCCAATCAGCGCCAGCAGGTCGTCACGTGAGCCCTCCAGGCGAATGCTCCATGCGCTCAGGACCTGGTCCAAGTGATTGAATGGGCACTGGCTCTGCGCCTGCACACGGATGAACTCGGTCATGCGACCCGGAGCAACCAGCTCCGCGGGCAGTTCGTGACCCGGCGAGACGCCCAGAACGACCATGACATCCTTGTAGCGCGCTCGGGTCTCATCCAGGATCGCAACCAGCGCCGGAACGAAGTGCGGCGCCTGCGCCATGGGCGTGGGATCCAGCAGGACATCGGCCGAGTCGATGAACACCATCGCAGGACGGCGGTCGCGCGCCTGGCGCCAGGCTTTCGTCAGGCGCTCCGCGCTGCCAAGCAGCTCAGCGGAGTTCACGCGTTCGACGACCCAGCCCGAGGTCGGCGCCAAGCGGGAAACGATCGCGCTTGCGCTTGCTGCGTTGGAACTGCTCAGGAGCAGGCCCGTAGGCAGCGCCGCACCGAGCCCCTCATAGGTCATCGGATCGCGCATGATTCGACACAGTCCCTCAATCGCTGTACGGCTGTCCGTATCAAGACCCAAGGACTCGAAGGCTGCGGATGCACTGGGCTGCGCCCCCTGTCCCTGGACGGTTCGCAGCGCGGCGAGCACATCGGAGACCGCCAATTCATGCGCCCCAAGGGGGCCCCAAGTTGCACCCAGCTCCTCCGCGACGGCCTGCACCCGCTTGACACTGAATCCGTCCCAGCGCGCCAATAACCGAGCCAGTAGGTCTGGATCAACACGCACCCGTGGCGCAGCCTGATGCAGCGCCTGAGTGAACAGTCCGATTCGGGCATCAAGATCTGGCGGCGGCACCTCGATCTTGAAGTCGAATCGCCCCTCACGGATGGAAGCGGCGTCCAGCCGATCTAGGAAGTTGGTTGCTGCCATCAGGACGACGCCGTGTCGGCGCACCTCGACACACTGCGTCAGCAACAGATTCGTGACCCGAAGGGATTCCGTGTTGGATCCTGAGAAGCTCGCACGGTCCACCAGGAACGAGTCGACCTCATCAATGAAGAGCACGCACGGGGCGGAGTCCATCGCCTGCCTGAAGCAGGCGGTCAATGCCTCAGCCTCAGCGCCAATCCAGCGTGAACTCACATCGGCATAGGTCACTGAGATCAGCGGAATTCCGAACTCTCCAGCCACCGCCTCGGCAAAGATGGTCTTGCCATTGCCAGGCTCGCCGTGCAGCAAGATGCCATTGCGCGGGGCATCTACGGCTGATGTGCCGGTCTGGTGCGCACCTTGGAGAACGCGCTGTACCGCGTCGCGTACCCGAGACTTGGTCTCAGCCATACCGGCGATCTGGGCGAATGTCAGCCCCGCACGTCGCGCCGAGACCGGAGCAGGCATGGCGTCCGGTCCGTCTTCGCTGTCATGCGAACGCGCATCCGACCGGCTGTGGGCACCACGAGGGCTGTCCCCCCACCGCCGCTCCAGGTGCTCCAGAGTCGTTGCAAAGTCGGCTGGACAGGGGACACAACGCGCAACACCAGCGCCCAGCGTGACGGCGACCGCCAGGTGCCCGACCCATGGAGCGACGTATTCCGACAAACGCTGAGCAAGAAGCGCAGCGGCGCAGATCGCCGCGAACCAGAGGATGTACGCGAGCACACCCCGTGCACTGCGAATGAGATGCAGATCTCGCGCGATCGACAGGAGATAGGCATCGCGCCAGAACGAACCCGGCGCCTTGATCAGAACCCGCTCCAGCAGCGTATTGATGAGCAGAATGATGGGCGTCACGACATAGCCCAGCACAAGGACGCTGAGCAGCATGTGCTGAAGCGCTCCGGGCTGTTCCTGCAGATGTGCAGCGATCGCGTGAATCACGCTCAGCAGAACACCCAGCATCGTCAGTGTGTACATCCCAAGCATGAATGCCCAGGAGACAGGCGCCCGCACACCGCGGAACAGAAATCGTTGCCACGGCGCAGGTCGATCTCGGCATGCACTCATGCGTGGGCCACCACGCTCGCCCGACGTGGGTGACGTAGTTCCGGCAATGAGTTGCGTCTAGTGCAAGCCCCTTGGGCGGGGCTGCCAGGGCATCGGGCAGCCCCCATCTGACACCCTTGCCGCCAACTCTCGCACGGCGTGGTTTGGACTGCACAAACAGATGAAGGGGTAGATCGAATTCGGCGCATGGAAAGAGTCCTCCTATGCGCCACGGTCTCATGAATTTCTGTTTGCGCAAGCCCCCGGAGCACACGGTCGGGCCCCAATACCCGGGTACGAGATCTCAAGAACGCAACCGATCTCGATCGCGAAGAGGCAACGCTGGGACCTTGCGCACCACCGACTCGTCGATACACTTTTCTCGGAGTTGTATATGGAAAAGTCCTACATCCGAATCGTCGTTCGTACCGTGGCCGTGCAACTGGTGGCGATCGTCTTGATTGGCACCGCCAGGTTGCTCCCGGATGTGGAACTTGGCGGCTTTGTTCAAGGCTTGGTCTTGCTCTGTGCGACTGGGCTGTGCCTGCTGACCCTCCTGCTGCCCGCACCGGTGGAGCCCAGCAACTTCCGCTGTGCAATTGAAGGTCTCAAAGACCCCGTACGGATCTCGAAGGCGCTTTTGATCGGTGCCTTCAAAGGCGCAAGGACGCTTGGACGACCGTAGCGGCGCGTGCCTTTCCTGCAAACGCCGAGCTCCAAATTGGCGTCAGGCCACCGTAGGGGCACATCCCGTTAGGCGCTGGCGGTGCAGGCCTCGCCTTGAAACTCCAGAGCAAAGAACAGCCGAAAAATTAGTGGCAAATTCAGATCTCAGAATTCAGTCATTCAGCTATGAAAACCTAGTGGCATCATTAGTGGCAAATGTTGCCGCAAATTGTTGATCGCTACACGCACCCGGCCCAGTTCCAGCCTCTGCTCCCCGGCGAGCGCAAGTTGAGTCCGCTCATTGAGCGTGCGCACGGCGTTGTCGATGCCGCACGCTCACTGCAAGTGGGAGAAGGCCTGCGCGCGCAACTTGCGGATCTCCTGCGCGTGATGAATAGCTTCTACAGCAACAAGATCGAAGGCGAGCACACTCGACCTGCTGATCTCAAGCGAGCGCTGGAAAGGCAATTCGATGATCAGCCCGACATCGCACGCAAGCAACGGCTGGCGGTTGCGCATATGCAAGCCGAAGCTGCACTGGAACGGCGGCTAGGCAACGATCAAGGCCAGAATCTGGATTGGCTGTACTCGAAGCGCGCGCTCAGCGAGATACACGATGCCTTGTTCAGGCATGCAGCACCTGAGAATATCCGTCTGCATGACGGTTCGTCTTTGGTCCCTGGCGCGTTCCGCGACCGCGATGTGATGGTGGGTCGTCATCATGCGCCAGCCCATGAGCATCTCGATGCATTCATTTCCGCGTGGTGCATCGCTTACGGACATGCCAAGGACACCGGCCCTGCGCTCGTCAGTGCGCTTGCATCGCATCATCGACTGGCGTGGATTCATCCATGGCCAGACGGGACCGGCCGTACATGCCGTCTCCATACACTTCTCACCCTGCACGCCCTACGTCTGACACGGGGGCTCTGGTCTCCGCTCCGGGGCTTTGCTCGCACCGAACAGGAGTACCGGGAACGCTTGGCTGCCGCCGACGAGCCTCGGCGCAATGACCTCGACGGACGTGGCGCCCTCACTGAGTCCGGATTGGTGAGCTGGATTGAGTATTCACTTTCGGTCTGCGAGGACCAGATCGCGTTCATGCGAGATCGCATCGACGGCCGGCAGATCGAACAAGGGCTACAGCTGGCGCTGCAGTACGAGGCCCAGCAAAAGTCTGGTATCCGTCAAGAAGCGCTACGCGGCCTTCATTACCTCTACCTGCGCGGCGGCGAACTGGCACGTGGGGAGTTCAAGCAGATGTTGCCGGGTAGCGATCGCAGCAAGACGAGCCTGTTGGCAGCGCTGCTACAGCAGGGCTACCTGCAAACGAGCAGCGAACGCGGACCGGTCAGCTTTTCGTTACCGTTTCACGCATTGCGTTTCGTGCTGCCACGATTGTGGCCCGAGGCAGAGGCAGGCTAGCTCAAAGGCGCAAGCGCTTTGGGGGGCCATTGCACGAGGTTCAAGCGAACCGGAAACTGAGCCCAGTCTATACAACCATGACCAAACTCAGCGCCCCCGTGAATAGCAGACACCCCTCATAGCCTTCGTGCCTGTTGAAGCTCAAGCACCGCCTGCTCCACTCAGTCCGTCATCTTCGTCGTGGGGTCGGCTCTCGTCTTCCTGAGAGGTCCGTTCACCGCCTCGCGCAGATGCATTGGGCTCTGAGCCGAGGACTGGTTCATTGGCCGGGCTGATCAGCGACAGCGACACCAACTCCAAGCGGGGAGCTTCGGGATCCACCGTCGAGATGTCGACCACCTGAACGGGGAACCCCAGGCGCTCCTTGAGTGCGCGAGCGCCGTCCAACACCAGATCCAGCCGTTTGATCGTTCCTGCCAACGTCAGTTGCGTCCGCTTGCCCAACGGCAGCCGGCCCATGGCATGGTCGCCCACGATGAACCACTCGCCAGCGCCGACTGAGTGCAACCAGGCCACCGTCGGCGCGTGATACTCGATCTGGTGTAGACGCTCGTGCATGCGCTGAGATTCGTTGCGCTTGATGTTCTGCACCGAACCTAGGTAAGCCCGGCTGATCGAGCGGCGGGCGTGCCCAGCTTCATGCGCGACGGTCTGCTCTGCGTGCCGCAGCACATCCTTTGGCAGCGAAGAGACGGGGATCACGCCGCCCACCACCGGCGAGGGGACGCCGGCGATTTGCTCAAACCGGGTGTTCAGGTAATCGTGGCGCAGGCCGTGGACAGTCACACCCAACTCGTCGGCCGTGATGCCGCACGCAGAGAGCACGTAATAGAGGCGGCGTTGGTCCTGCTTGACCGTGTACCCCTGCCGGATCAAGGTGCCTTTGCGGCAGGCCGGGGACAGCGAGAAGTCAGCGGCCGCACGCAGCACCTCGCGCTGATCCTCGGTGAGGATCGGCACGGTCCGTGGCCGCCTGCCCTTGGTTCCATCTTCAACCGACAGCAACCCGTCCTGAACCATTTGCGCAGGGCGAGCCCGTACACCCTCCTTCGCGCGCAGCCCGAACGCAGCACACATGCGCAGGATGTGCCAGGCGTGGAGACACTTCTTCTTCACCCGCGCAAACACCTCTGCCGGATCCACGCCTTTGGGTCGCCAACCTTTGGGCACAAGGGCAGACGTCCGGCGGCGCAACTCGCCGGGGTAGCCTGCGAATTGGTCTGTGGCGGGGACCACCTGTGAGCGGCCCACCACTCGCATCACGACGCGCAGATGGGATAGCCAGGTCGACATCGTTGAAGCTGAAACGCCTCGAGCCCGCCACGCCTGAACCACGCGATGCACATGCTTGGCGCTGAGCTGATCGAGGTCTGTCAGGCGAATGCCCTCTTTCCGCAGGTCATCGGCAAAGGTCGAGAGCATCGCCCGCCGCGTGCGCGTGGTGTCGTCGCCCGCGAACCTCGGACGACCGCACTGCGCAGGGATGGGATCGTCGCACACGCCCAGCAGCTGGCGCTTGAAGTTGCCCGGGTACATCGTCTGTACCTTGCGCAGGCGCTGGAGCTGGGTCTCGGCCAGTTCACCCTTGACCTTGGCGGCAACACCCTTGCGCGGGCCGCCGCCTTGACGGTGGGCAGCCCGCTTGGATCGGGAATGGTTCATCTCCTCCCGGTCAAGTTGGGCTTGTTCCGCAGTCAGCAGGACCAGGCGCAACTTGCCGTCTTCGCCATCGACGACCTTGCGCTTACCTCGGGCCTGCCGTGGCGGCTTCTGCGCTGGCATAGACGCGACGTCCGACACCCAATCCACCTGACGGGGGTCGATCCCGGGCGACTTACTGGCGCGCTTGCCGGTGGAGGATTTGTGGCGGGGGGATGCCTTCTTGGCTTTCGGTGGGCGGCTCATGCAGGTGCTCCTTGATCGAGCGTTGCGCGCGGAACCACTTCCATGAAATGGTCGAAGGCCTGGCTGCGTGCCGCATGGATGAACTCTCGGGCGCCGACCGTCCAAGGCCCCGTGAGCCAGATCGCTGTGCGGTCGCCGTGCTCGTGGACGTTCGCATTGAGGCCGAAGAGCGCCGCCCAACTTCCAGCGGAGGAACCCAACTCAGGCGCGAGGATGACCAGCGCCGCGACGCGGTGGGTCGCGGTCGCGCCTCGCATCGTCGGGGGCGGAAGCGCGTCGTTGGCCGGCTGCGGCTGGATCGATAGATCGAAGTCCAGCGGGCGGCGGATGGGGTTGATCGAAAAGACCGCGGCAGAGCGCGGGGAACGCAAGGCAGAAGCTTCCACTTGTGTCTCCTTTCAATAGACGCGTGGATGAGGGGTGCCCTCTCGGCTGAGATCCAAAGATGGAACGCAGGTGACAGGGCACCGAAGACAAGTTGTGCGCTTGGCCGGGGCGCGGGCATACGGCCGAAATCGTGGGGACGTGAGCGAAGCCTTCCGACCTTCTTTGTGCGACCACAAAGAGGACCCCGAATCGCGATTAGCTATCGGGCGCTACCGGGCGGGCCGGTAGAAGGAGACCCTTGCGCAGGGCGGGCGGACACGGCTTTGTCAGCCGGCAGGGTGTGAAACAGGACGGGTATGCGCCGTGGAGCTTCCTTCCACCCGCTGGCCAGTCGCTCAAGGCGGTGGGCAGGGGTGCGGCATTGAGCGGACCACCCTCAAACGGGTCGGTCAGGCTCTTTGCGCGGAGAAGGCTGTTTCAGATTCTCTGTTGGGCGGTTTGACGCCCTATCCGCTCCGTCTAACGGAGGGTATCGGTAGGCAGTTGCTCTGACCACGACGCACGGGTAGCAACGGTCGCGTCCTTTAGGGACGAGAACGACGTTGCACGCACTGCGACTGCGCGTGGAAGGGTGGGATTCGCGCCGGTATGACCGCCGACGCACGATTTTTTGGGCTGGTGCCCTGGGGTGGCCGCTGTGGGCCGGTCGTTCTGTGGCGCGCGTTGCGTGCCGAAGGTATGGCGCGAGGCCTGTCGCACCTTTCCTCCTCGGGGAGGCCGGGACGGTGCGAGCCCGGTGGCTGGTGCCAGTGGGTGGAATGATGGGCGAAGAAATCGTCCCGTGCAAGTGGGCGCTTTAGGAGTTTCGACTTTGAACTGGCGTTCATCTATGGGTTTTTGTCTAGGAACTCCCGCTTTTGGCAATCGAATCAAGGACTTTCAAAACACTCACGTTCCGTTTGCTGTTCATGAGCAGCGCTAAGTGATGTTGCCCAGCGCGCCCAATCCAGCGTCACAGCGCGTCAAACGTCGGGGAACACGCGGGCCGGTCAGGCCAGACTTCTTCGGTGGCGGACACAAGCGCGCCCAGCCGGCCATGTGTGAGGCGCGCATAGAGCGAGCCGCAGCGAAGTCTCCGCGTCTCACCGCACCTCGCCGCGTTTGCACGCGTTTCACCGCGTCTGCCGGGCGAGCCGTGCGGTGAGATGCGTCACCATGCGTGCAAACGCGGCACAACGCGGTGAAACCGGGAATTTCTGGGCGAATGCTTTCAAAGGTGCAGGTTCACCGCCAAAACGCACTCAAACCCTCACCGCCCGGGCAGCCGATCGCTCCAATAATCGTCTGAGCGATTGATAAGGAGCACGAAATGCAGAACGCAGTGGTGATCCAGGCGGCGGCCGTGGACGTGGGGTATGGATGCACGAAATGGATGCTGCCCGCGGCTGATGGAAAGACGATTCAAAGGGGGATCTTCCGCTCGATGGCTATCCCCGTGGCGGGTAGCCAAGGCGGCGACACCGCTGACAAGGGCGAAGGAACAACGGTTCAGGTGAACACGTCCCGCTTCTACGTCGGCCCGGACGTGGTGAAGCAGGCCGATGCGATGGCCGTGCGCAACAGCGGCAGCGGCTTCGTGCTCAGCGAGGCCTATCGGGCATTGTTCTTGGGGGCGCTCTATCAGATGCTGGCCACGCGCAAGCAACTCGGGCGCGACGCAGTGATCAAGCAGCTGAACGTCGGGCTGCCGCTGACGACCTTCGTGGACCACTGCGACGAGCTGGAGGCATTCACGGCCGGCACCCATCGCATCCCCAACCCGAAGGGTGAGGGCGAGGTGGCAGTGCGCATCGAGTCGGCGACGGCCATGTTGCAACCGGTGGGAGTGATGCTCGCCGCCGGGGACATGGACACTCGCCAGGTGCTGATCATCGATGTAGGCACTGGCACCACAGACGTACTGACCTCGGCGGAAGGGGTGCCGAACTTCAACCGCAGCAGCTCGTACGAAATCGGCTTGAACAACTTCCTGCGCGCGGCGGTGGAGCCGATCGAGCGCCGCTGGGTGGACTCGGCGCACGTGATGAGCAAGGTCGATGAGGCGCTGCGATCCGGCGCGAAGACCGTGGAGCTTGGCGGCAAGCAGATCGAGGTGGCAGACCTGTACCTGTCTGCCAAGACCGCTTTGGATCGCTGCGTGGACAAGATGGTGCAGATTGCTGGCTCGCTGGTGGACCTTGACCGGGTGGTGTTGGCCGGGGGTGGTGCCGAGCTGTTCCAGCGCGTGCTGGTCCAGCGCTACCCGGACTGCAGCGCCATTGTGATGAAGGGCAAGGACAGCGTGTATGACGCGGTCACCGGCTTCTACATGGCAGCAGTGGACGCGCAGGGCTTGAATCAAGAAGCTGCGTGAAGGAGACAACAATGAGCCGCGCTGCCAAACCCTACGTGCGCATCCGCCTGACTGTTGATCGCAATCGCCTCAGCGGAATCGCGACCTTCATCCTGGCCAGCAAGACGGTGGATGGGCCTGAAGCCTTCAAGCAACTGATGCACAAGGTGTCATTGAGCCTGAGCAGCTTTGGCGATCTTCGCGCACTTCCCGCGTTAGGTCGTGACATTGAGATCGGCAGCCGCCGCTTCGACCTGGACTGCCGGGTGGAACACGCCAAGCATCCGGGCCTGTGCAGATACCTGGAGCAACACCCCATCGAAGACAAAGCCTATGTCTTGCGCCGGCTGCTGGTTGATATGAGCGAACGGCTCGGCGGCTCGCCTGTGGCCTTGGCCGCCATACCGCTCGTAGCCGGACCGGTGGCGGCGATGGGTGAGGCGGCTAACGGACCAGAAGGGCCAACACCACGGGCACCCCTCGCCGAGGAGGCGACCACAGCCCTGCCGACGAAATCACGTCACACGGCCGCGCTGGCCAAAATCAGGCCGGACGACATCCGCAAGGCCTGGGCGAGCCAGGCGTAAGGCCGGACTCTTGAACCCACGCAGCAGATGATCAAGCGAGGATCGACCATGACCCACCCTGCCCGCCAAGGCGGCATCTTCCCCGGCGAACTGAGCGTCGAAACCCACCCGGCCATCGCGGCGTTCCTCACTGCAGACAATCCCCCCGATCCCTCAGCGTGCTTCGCAAGGCTGCTAGAGATGGTCGAGCAGCACCTCTGCCGATCGTAGGACTTGCCGCGCAGCGACGAGCTGCTGGACAACGTGCAGATCCAGTTCGCGGCCGATGCGGCGCATTGAGCGATGACCAGGCCGCAGCACAGCGGGTCTTGACGGCGTGCCGTTCTGTGAGATGGTTTCCACAAGACCGGCAATCGAGCCGATCTGAACCGAACGGACACCGATCTAAGCAGATAAAGGAATTGCAAATGTTCAAACAACCCGGACCGATAGAGCCGATCGTTGCTGGCAACGAACTGTCCGCACGTGACTGGCCGGTGGCGCGCGCCGACGTGGACCCGGCGCTGCGCCCCGTCGGTAGCTATGCGGCCACGCAGTCGGACCTCGACATGCGTTGGTGGCACCACTGTGATCTGATGGAAAGCACGATGGACGATCGCTGCAAGGCGATCCGCAAGCAGATGGGCGAGACGGAGCCGCTCACGGTCGAGCGCCGCACGGTGATCCTCAATGCGCTGGCGCGCAACGAAGGCTGGGCAATGCCGGCGAGCCGACCCGGCTTCTGGTCGATTGCATGGCTGTGCGTGAAGATCCTCACACACGAGGATCTGCTGCCGACGCTGCAGGCGCATAAGCCCGACCGACAGGCGGCTACAGGCGTGTGAAGGAGCGTCGAAGGATCGGGCGCGGCAGAGCGCATGCTTTGCGGGCGGAGGCGCTGGTTTGTGCGTCGATAAGCGCAGAGGGACTGTAAGCGGGCGTCGCGGTGGCCATTCTGGGTATTCGAGCACTTCTATCAGCTGACTGTAAGGCGCTGACTGCATCAGGCAAACCGGGTTAGCGCAGCGCGAAGCTTCAGGTCTGCAATTGAGGGGCCAGCAACAGTTGGTCGTGTCGCGTTCGGCTGTGCGATGCCTGATGGCTTATTTCTTGTTCATCGTTCGTACCAACCCCGTTTGCCACTAGAGCACCTGCAGCGTTCCGGCTGGAACGCTTGGGCCATACGGGGAGCAGTGCGTTGGAAGACCCCCAAGAGCAACTCGTTGATTCGGTTCTATACCAAGTGAAGACATAACCAGCTGACCCGGATTCGTCCTGGCATTGGTTGCTTCTTGTTGAACCTTGCGCAGACGAAGTTGCCGCCCTCTGGGTCTTCACACAGTTCGGCATGTCTTGCTATGGCGGGTAACTCTCTAGATCGAATTGGCTACAGAGACCGGTGGCGCAAGCGAGCGCTCCTGTGAAGTTCGGGGGCTTGTGCGCTCGAGAACTCGTGGCAACTTATCTGCAATCTGACACGTTCCGACCAAGTTGTGAGCGCAGCGGCAGATTGAGAGCCCCCAAGGAAAGGAAACGACAAATGATGCCCCTGAGCTTGCGCAAGAACACAGCGGCCACTCGAACCGCGGTACTCGGCGTTGCGCTTCTGCTGACAGGTTGCGGCGGCGGTAGCTCAAGCAGCCCACCGGCCAGCCCGCCCTCATCTCCCCCGCCGGTCAGCCCGCCCCCGCCGCCCACCGTGCCCTTAGGCACTTTGGTGACGAGCGTACCGGCGCCCAACTACTCAGTCAGCGGCCGAGACCCAGCATTGTCGGCTGGCCTCGAGGCGCAGTTGCTCTGGATCAACGACAACCGGCAGCGCTGTGGCTTCGGCCAGCTGGCACAGAACCCAGCGCTGGATCAGGCCTCTCAGGACCACGCAAACTACCTGCTCACGAACTTCGTCACGACGCACCAGCAAGACCCTACTAGGCAAGGGTTCACAGGGGTATGGCCCTGGGATCGTGCGCAGTTCCGTAGCTATGGCAGTACGTACGTCACTGAAAACGTGGTGGGTGATGGCTCCGTAAACCTAAGCCCAAACACTGAGGGATATTCACAGGGCCTCGGCGCCGCGTCCTACCATGCGCTTTCCACCTTTGGACCATGGCTAGACGTAGGCATCGCCGTCTCTGGTGTCTCCCAAAACTCTCGTTGGGGTGTCCAGATGTTTGGTAGTCGATCCAGCACTTCACAGCTACTCGCGGGCGATGCGCTTGCAACGTTCCCTTGCGAAGGCACTGTTCTTGAGCGGCCTAACCACAGCGTCGAAACCCCCTCGCCCTTCGCCGGTACAGGGCGCCAGGACTTCAGCTTTGGTCACCCGCTCATAGCAATGGTGCGCATGGGCCAAACGCTGGTTGTCGATAGCTGGACCCTGACTCGTCAGGGCGACAGCACGCCGCTGGCGAACTGGCGCATCCTTACCGCTGCGAACGACCCGAATCGCCTGCTCAGGCCCCATCAAGCAGTGCTAATCCCTGACCAACCTATGGTGCGTGGCGCCACGTATGTGGTGCGCATCCGAGGCACGAACAATGGCCAGGCATTCGATCGGACTTACACCTTCAGCCAAGATCCAAACGGACGGCGCTAGGGCAAGTCTCAATGCAGGTTGAGAACGGCTTACCCCGCCAACAGCACAGCCGAACGAGTCCAAACTTTGTCTCACGTTGCTCCGCAATTTTCTTCCTAGCTAGGGGAACAAATCACATGAAAACGCCGGATTGCGGAGCGCCAAAACTCGCTAACACCATGATTTATATGAACTTTCTCGCCGAAAGCGACGGAATCATAATCCGCAGGTCCGGGGTTCGAGTCCCTGAAGCGCCACCAGATCCAACGGCCCAGCACTGCTGGGCCGTTTTCTTTTGCCGCACCGGGCAGCGCCTGCGCGCTGGACGATCTAGAGCTTGAAAGAGCCGGCTCTCAGGCCTGTCCGGGGTCGAGGAGCAAATTGCGCCAGTCATCAGCAGGGTACGAGCCCCGGAAGCGCCAGCAGACACAAACCGCTTCGCATCGCGGGGACGTTTTCGCCTTTGCACCGGTCATGGGCGCCCGCTGCCGCTGAGGATGCCCTCCAGCGCAAGTTCACCGCCCCCAAAAGCACCGGCGCCCGGACTGAGGCGCAAGCGCCCGCCCTGCGCCGCGCCAGACACGAATGCTGATCTTGAGCTCCCGGTCGAGCCAGCGCCCCCTTTCGATACCTGCGGGAAGGCGTTGCCGGCCGTGCCGATCTCGCCGAAATCCTGCAGTTCACGCGCCCGCAGGTGCAGTTCGTCGCAATCGGGCTGCATGCAAGGCGCCCCTTGCCCACAATGCCATCCATCGACACACACAACACGTCGACGCAAGTACCGAAACACCACCGCTAGGAGCCCAACATGACCACCAAGATCGACACCCTGAGCTACACCACCATCGGCGCCCTGATGCTCGCCGCAACGATCACCGCAGCCGTCGGCGGCGTGATGACCATCACCAAGGACGAGCCGGTTGTGCGTCTGGACACCGTGACCGTGGTGGCCAAGCGCGAGACCGCTGCGCCGCAAGTGGCCCGCCTGGACACGGTGACCATCACCGCCAAGCGCATCGCTCCCGAGACCACCGTGGCCGGTGGCTCGATGCTGGCGGCCAAGAACGTCGCCGCACCGGTCAAGCTCTGATTCCAGCTGCCAGCCGAGGCCTCCGGCTCCGGCAGCGGCTGGCGCACAGCACGACAAGGATTCACCGCGTCAGATCCAGACAACAAGCAGAAGCACTCTCCTCCCCAAAAGAACTCCGCTAGTCATCTCCTCAGAAGCAACTTTGGCCCACTTCGGTGGGCCGCTTTGTTTGTGCTTTGAAGTCTGCAGTGCCGGCTCGAGTGAAACTGAACTCACGTAGCTCGGGAACCCGCGAGCCGGTAACCACGCGGCGTTTGACGAACGCGGAGCTTGAACTGCGTATTGAAGTGAGACAACGTGGAAAAGCCGCACACCGCGGCAATCCGCGCAACAGGTTGGTCAGACTGTCTCAGCAGCACGCAGGCCTGCGCAACCCGCAAATCGTTCAGATACACCGTGAATGGCTTACCGACCAGGCGCTTGAACGCGCGCGGGAAAGAAGCTGGGCTGACGTGTAGCACCGCGGCAGCTTCATGCACAGTGATCTCGGTGGCGAGCCGGTCTCGGATCCAACGCAGCAGGGTATCGATACGCCGCTGCTGGGCCGCGTCAGGCGAGTGCAGGACTGCACGAGAACCCAGCGCTTGGCAGGTGCCGAGATCACGGCTTCGTGCCACCCAATACTCAAGCAACTGCAGGGCCGCAGCCAGCTGAGACAGGCCCTTTGCCGCAAAAACCTGATCGAAGAGCGCTTGAACCTCGCGCGTGGCAGAACCGATCAGTTGCCAGCCGCTCGCTGATGAAAGCACGCCGTCTATGTCATGGTGCCATTCCGCAAGCCGCCTGAGTTCAGGCGCAATCTGCAACTGCACAACCCGAGCTCTCACGGGGTGATCGGCGAACCCTGTACTGCTCCACACGTGCGGCACCCTCGGCGTAACCATGACCAGATCGCCAGCCTCAAAGGGTTCGACTGTCTCGCCCACGACGCGGACGCCATTGCCCCGCGTGATCCATGTGAACTCGATGTGATCGTGAGCATGCAGGGGGCCGGCAAATGCGGCGAGCTGCAAGTCAAGTACGCGCACAGCTCCTGTCGTCGGGGGCGGGACTGACTCCCAAACAGCCTTCAATTTGCACTCGGTTTCTCAGAGAGGTAAGAAAACAGTCGCTTCAGGTTGATTCTCACACAGCTAATGCGGGCTGTGGGGACACACTGTCGGGCCATGATCTGCGCCATGCAACGTTCACGAGTCACCCCGGCTCAGCCCGGCCCGGATTCAGGCCGGCTACCGAGCTGGTGGCAAGGCGGGGTCATCTATCAGGTGTACCTGCGCTCGTTTCAGGACAGCAATGGCGATGGCATTGGAGACCTTCGCGGGCTGCTGTCCCGCCTGCCCTACATCGCATCGCTTGGCGTCGATGGCCTCTGGATCTGTCCGTTCTTCCCGAGTCCGATGCGCGACTTTGGCTACGACGTATCCGACTTCTGCGGCGTGGACCCGCAATTCGGCAGTCTGGACGACTTCGACCGCGTCGTGCATCGAGCGCACGCACTCGGCCTGCGTGTGATCATCGACCAGGTCTGGAGCCATACCGCCGCAGAGCACCCCTGGTTTGCGCAGAGCCGAAGCGATCGCACCAACCCCAAGGCGGACTGGTACGTCTGGGCGCAGCCGAAGCCCGACGGCAGCCCGCCCAACAACTGGCTGAGCTGGATGGGCGGCCCGGCCTGGCAGTGGGAACCTCGACGGAGGCAGTACTACCTGCACAACTTTCTGCCAGCCATGCCCGACCTGAACTTCCACAATCCGGACGTCCAGGATGCGATCCTGCAAGTCGCCCGGTTCTGGCTGGACCGCGGCGTCGATGGCTTCCGCCTCGACACCGCAAACCTCTACGCACATGACCCGCAGCTGCGCGACAACGGGGCGCTGCCGCCTGAGTCGCGGGGCGATAGCCCGGTGCTGATGCAGGACCACGCCTACACCATGAACCAGCCGGAATCGCTGGCGTTTCTGCAGCGCCTTCGCGCGCTCATGGACACCTATACGGATCGAATGACTGTGGGCGAAATCGGTGGCAGTCAAGCGCTGAGCACCATGCAGACCTATACCCGGGGCGTGGATGCACTACACACGGCGTACTCATTTGCATTCCTGGGCGGGCGTCCGGACGCTGCGGCCGTCGCTGAGCAGCTCCGACCCTGGTCCGAAGACGCCGGATGGCCCTCCTGGGCGTTCTCGAATCACGATGCCCCGCGTGTTGCAACACGCTGGTCCGGACAGACGCAGCAGGCCTTCTCCTTCGGCGGGCAGACCCTTGCAGGGTCCACACCCGGCGCTAATCCACTGACCTGGATGGCTTTGTTGCTGGCATTGCGTGGCACGGTGTTCATTTACCAGGGCGAGGAGCTCGGTCTGCCCCAGAGCGAGGTGCCGTTCGAAGCCATGCGTGACCCCTACGGCCTGGCCAACTGGCCACTGATTCCCGGACGCGACGGATGCAGAACCCCCATGCCCTGGGTGTGCGGCGCGCCGTACGCCGGCTTCAGTGAGCACGCACCGTGGCTGCCGGCGGACCCTGCTCACGCAGCGCTCGCTGTCGAGCAGCAGGATGCGGACCCGGACTCCATGCTCAATCAAACGCGCGCGCTGATCACGCTGCGAAATGAACACCCAGCACTGCGCGTGGGCACATGCGAGGTGCTCGTCGCTGAGGGCGATGTGCTCTTCATCAAGCGGGCGCTCGGCAGGCACACGGTGCTTGCTGCATTCAATCTGGGGCACACCCCCCAGGCGTGGCCGCCGGAGATGCAGGTTGGTACCCATGAACTGCTCTGGTCGACGCCCCGTCACCTCGAGTCCCGGCAGGTTCTGCCTGCCGGTTGCGCACTCTTTCTCAATGTTTACCCATTGGACTCAAACCCATGACACCGCTGGATATCGATAGCCCCTACCCGCTGACTGCTGAGCAGGTGGCCAAGTTCCGCCGTGATGGCTTCATCAAACTCAAAGACGTGCTAAGTGACGAGGTGCTGGATACCTTCGGGAGCGAAATCACCCGGCTGACCATCGACTTGAATACCGAGCAGCGGCCGATCGAGGAGCGCAGCACCTATGACAAGGCCTTTCTGCAGGTCATGAATCTCTGGGAACAGAGCCCGCTGGTGGGCCGCTTTGTCATGGGGCAGCGGCTGGCGCGCATTGCAGCCGAGCTGCTTGAAGTCTCTGGAGTACGGCTCTATCACGACCAGTCTCTCTACAAGGAGCCGGGTGGGGGCATCACCCCTGCGCACGCCGACCAGTACTACTGGCCGCTGGCCAGTGATCGCACCGTCACGGCATGGATCCCCTTACAGCCTGTGCCTATCAACATGGGACCACTCGGCTTCTATGCACGCAGCCAGTCTGTGTCCTTCGGTCGAGACCTCGGCATTTCGGACGAAAGCGAGGAGAAGATCACCGAGAACATGCAGCGCCACGGCTTCGAGTTCGTGTCCGGGTCATTCGAGCTCGGCGAGGTCAGCTTTCATCTTGGCTGGACCTTCCACAAGGCCGGTGCGAATGTCAGCACGCAGGCCCGGTCGGTCATGACCATCATCTACATGGACGCCGATATGCGCCTGGTTCCCGCACTCAATCCGGTTCAGGTCAATGACCGCGACCAGTGGTGCCCAGGCGCACGCGAAGGAGACGTGATCAACACCCGCAAGAACCCGGTCGTCTGGAGTCGCGCATGAAGCGGCTGGCGCGACTCTGCTTGGTGTGGCTTGCCGCCCTCTCACTTCAGGCCACGGTACACGCCGCGGCGCCGCAGATCGAAGCGGTCGAGCCACCGCACTG
Source organism: Piscinibacterium candidicorallinum (assembly GCF_047549485.1). Classification (GTDB taxonomy): domain Bacteria; phylum Pseudomonadota; class Gammaproteobacteria; order Burkholderiales; family Burkholderiaceae_C; genus Piscinibacterium; species Piscinibacterium candidicorallinum. Next base: position 2,774,989 of record NZ_CP180191.1, read on the forward strand.
GTGGGTCGGGTTCGCCGAATCCCGGCTGCAGCTGCTGGTTTACGGGCCGGATATTGCCAAAGCCAAGGTATCGGTTGCAGGGGCCGGCTGGAGGCTTGAGCGCGTTGAACGTAGTGACAGCGCCAACCACCTGTTCCTGCACCTTGTGATCGCACGCTCGGCCACGCCAGGCCCGCGCGAACTGATCATCTCGCATGACGGCGTTCTGCACCGCCACCCCTTTCTCCTCAAGGCACGCGAACCTGGCTCGGCGCAGCGCCGTGGCTTTGACGGCAGCGACGTCATTCTCAACCTGATGCCCGATCGCTTCGCCAACGGCAACCCGGCCAATGACACGGTGCCGGGCATGGGCGACCCCGTGAACCGGTCTGCACCCGGCGGACGGCACGGTGGTGACTTGCAAGGCGTGATGGATCGCCTGGACTACCTCAGCGGCATGGGCTTCACCGCGCTCTGGATGACGCCCATCCTGGAGAACAGACAGGCCGCCTATTCCTATCACGGCTATGCCGCGACCGACCTCTACCGGGTTGATCCCCGCCTAGGGACACTCGACGACTACAGGCGCCTCGGCGCAGAAGCACGCCGACGCGGCATGGGGCTGATCCAGGACGCCGTGCCCAACCACATCGGCGATGGCCATCGCTGGCTGCGTGATCCGCCCACGCGCGACTGGCTCCACCCCGCCCCGCCGCGGGCACCGCTGACCAATCATGGCCGCACGAGCATCCGGGACCCCTACGCGGTCCGCAGCGACCGGGATCGCTTCACGCAAGGCTGGTTTGCACCGAGCATGCCGGATCTCAATGCCTCCCAACCTCTGGTCGCGCAGTACCTCGAACAGGCCACGCTCTGGTGGATCGAAGAAGTCGGTCTGATGGGCCTGCGCGTTGACACGTGGAGCTACTCGGATGCGGCCTTCCTTTCACGCTGGGCAGCGCGACTGCGCCGCGAGTATCCCCATCTGGGCATCGTCGGCGAGGAGTGGAGCCTGAACCCGGTGGTTGTCGCGGCCTGGCAAGGTGGCAATCCTCTATTCGGTAAGCCACGCGGGCTGGCGTCCCAGGTGCCCGCAGACACCACGCGGCCGACCGTGCCCAGCCTGATGGACTTTCCCTTGCACGACACCTTGCGGCGCGCCCTCGTGGAGCCGGAAAGTTGGGGCACAGGCTGGGTTCGACTCTACGAGTTCATGGTGAATGATCGCCTCTATGCCGATGCTGGCAAGCTCGTGCTCTTTGACGGCAATCATGATGTTCCGCGGTTAGCGCCTGCCTTGAACCACGACCCCGCGCTGCAGAAGATGGCGCTGGCATTCGTGCTCACCACACGACGCATTCCCCAGCTCTACTACGGTGTTGAAGTGATGCTCGACAGCCCCAGGACGCATGACGCCTTTGATCTGTTCCGCGCCGACTTCCCAGGGGGCTGGCCGGACGATCCGGTGGACGCAGTCACAGGCAAAGGACTGAATGCCGCGCAAGCTGATCTCCAGCAATGGCTCAGGCGTGTCATGGTCTGGAGAAAGTCTCAACCCTCCCTCCACCGTGGCCAGCTCACGCACTTTCTGCCCGAGGACGGCACCTACGTCTTTGTCCGCCATCTCCCGGGGGCGTCGTCGGTCATGGTCGCCTTCAACAAGGCCGACCAGCCCCGTAGGCTGAACATGGGCCGGTTCCGCAGTGCGCTGCCCCTGCCCAATCAGGCCATCGACATCACGACCGGCGAAGCGCTGGATTTGCGAAGCGAGTTGCCGTTGCCGGCCAGAGGCGTGCGCATCATTGGGTTCAGCAAAGGTTCCCGGTGAGGCTGCGCAAGGACATGAATCTGGGCACGCTGCTTGCGCTGCCGCCAACATCAAGCGCATGGCGCAGCACGCTCGATGAACAGCTGCACATGCTTCGCGAGCAGGGCTACGAAGGAGCCCAGTCCTGGAGCGACTTTGACCGTATCCATCGTGCGGGCCTCTTGCCCCTGGGCATGGCGCGCGCCACGGTGCCCGCCGAGCTGGATGAGATTGCTCGCCGCCACCGTGACCTCGGTGTCGCATTCACCAATCTGCACCTCGGAACCGGCTTCGAATCCGACGACGCGATGGACACGCTCGCAGACGCCTTGCTCAATGCGCAGGCGCGCCACGGCCATGTTCTGCTGGTGGAGACCCACCGCGCCACCGTCACGCAGGACATCTGGCGCACCTGCCGCTGGATCGAGCGCTTTCCGGCGTTGCGCTTCACGGCCGATCTGAGCCACTGGTACACCGGACACGAGATGATCTACGGCGGAGAGTTCGAGGCGCGTCGGCGCATGCTGGCGCCCGTACTTCAGCGGACCACCGCCATCCAGGGCCGCATCGGCAACAGCGGCTGCATCCAGTGTCCGCTCGATGCCCCGGGCGATCAGCTGTCGCACTTCCAAGCGCTTTGGACCGAGGCCTGCGCCGGATTCCTTGACCAGGCGCAGCCCGGAGATGTCCTGAGCTTTGCACCCGAGCTGCTACCCATGGCCGTCGGCGATCCGCCCTTCTGGCTCCACTATCAGCAGAACCAGCGCGTTGTCGATGCAGACGACTGGACGCGCGAGCCGTCGGATCGCTTTGCCGACGCACAAGCGTTGTGGTCCATCGCTCAGGCCTGCTTTGCCGCCGCCCGTTCACGTCAGGAGCCGTGCCATGCATGAATCTTCACGCCGCCGCTTTCTGAAGACCACCGCAGCGGTCCCACTCGTTGCTGTCAGTGCCCACGCGCAGCCAGCCAGGGCCCGGCAGGACGCTGAGTCATCAGTCACGCAGTATGTCGACCCCTTCATCGGCACCAGCGGTACCGGTCACGTCGCGCCGGGTGCCACGGTCCCGTTCGGAATGGTGTTCCCCGGCCCCGACAATGCCGACCGCGGCTGGAGCTACAGCGCCGGCTATCAGCACGGCAACCCGCGCATCCTGGGCTTCTCCAATACTCGGCAGAGCGGTGCCGGGATTCCCGAGCTGGGCGATGTGCTGCTGCAGCCGCGTTCAGGAACCGGCTGGACCGCACGCACGCAGGACTTCAGTGCGCGCAAGTCCGATGAACACGCCCGACCCGGCTGGTACAGCGTCCGCCTGAACGAACTGGGCGTTCGCGTTGAGCTGACCGCCACACCCAAGGTGGCGCTGCAGCGCTACCACCTGGATCGCCCGGGTCGCGTCCAGGTCCTGATCGACCTCCAGCATGGTCTGAACTTCGCAGAGCAGCCCGCTGTCACCGCGGCCCAGGTCACCGATCGGCCCGACGGCCTGCAGGGCACCCTGCACCGCAAGAACTGGGTCGAGCGTCAGGTGTCCTTCATCGTGCAGTTCAGCCATCCGGTGCTTGCGCGCGAGGTGCTGCCTGCCAAACCGGGCGAGAAGGGCCCGCGCATGCTGCTGACGTTTGACCTGGGCCGAGACCGCATCCTGGATGCCCGCGTTGCGCTGTCCACCGTCGACGAAGCCGGTGCCCTTGCCAACCTGCAGACCGCCGCTGGCCTGCACTTTGAGTCCGCGCGCGTTGCGGCAGATGAAGCCTGGAACGCCCTGCTGGGAAGAATCCGGATCAACGCCGATACGCGCACCAAGCGCCTGTTCTACTCTGCTCTGTACCGCACACTGCAGCACCCGAGCGAGATTGCCGACGCAGACGGGCGGGTACGAGGCCCGCGCGGCGAGATCCTGCAGGCACCCAACGGCCAGTACTACTCCACGCTGAGCCTGTGGGACACCTTCCGGGCTTCACATCCGCTCTTCACCCTGATCGTGCCCGAGCGCGTTCCGGGCTTCGTCAACACCATGCTCGCGCATCACCGTCAGATGGGCTGGCTGCCGCTGTGGACGGCCTGGGGGCGCGAAACCTACTGCATGATCGGCAACCCGGCGCTGCCCGTGATCGCGGATGCGCTGGTGAAGGGCTTTGCCGCCGACGGTGCCATCGATGCCCGCGCCGCGCTCACAGCCATGATCGAGACCAGCACGCGCGATCGGCACGATGCCCCCGAATGGGCGCAGCAGGGCTGGCGCGTGCTGGACCGCTATGGCTATCTGCCCTTCGATGTCCAGAAGGGCGAGTCTGTCAGCAAGACAGCTGAGCTGGGCTACGGTGACGCGGCGGTGGCACAGGTCGCCCGGCTACTGGATCAGCCGGAGATCGCGCAGCGTTTCAGCACGCGCTCACGCAGCTGGCTGCGTCTGTTCGATGACCAGACACGTACGTTGCGTGGCAAGGACAGCCAGGGCCAGTGGCGCACACCCTTCGATCCCGTCATGGCGACGTCGCCGCTGAAGAACCCGGGTGACTACACCGAGGCCAATGCCTGGCAGTACACCGGCACCCCCGCCCTGCACGACGCCCTCGGGTTTCGTGATCGGCTTGGCGGACCCCAGGCCCTGGAGCGCTGGCTGGACCGCTTCTTCAGCCTGCCCGTACCCAACCCGGACAAGCATCTCGGTCAGGAGGCCTTGATCGGCCAATACGCCCACGGCAACGAACCCAGCCACCACATCACCTGGCTCTACGCGCTGACTGGCGCTCCGCACAAGGGGCAGGCGCTGCGCAGGCGCATTGTCCGGCGCTTCTACGGCACCGGCCCCGCAGGCCTGGTGGGCAATGACGACGTGGGGCAGATGAGCGCATGGCTCGTCTTCGCCATGCTCGGCTTCTACCCGGCAGAGCCATTCAGCGGCCAATACACACTCGGCCAGCCGATGCTCGAGAGCGCCAGGATCCAGCTGCCAGGCGGGCGCGTGCTGCAGATTGCGGGGCAGGGCCGAAACGCAAGCTTCAATGGCGAGCGGATTGCATCGCACCAGATCGCACACGCGCTGCTGGTCCGCGGCGGCGTGCTGCGCTTTAATTGAGCAGCGCGCTACAGCCCCAGCTCGCTCAATCCCGGATGATCCGCCGGGCGCGCACCCAGCGGCCAGAAGAACAGGCGGGCGCTTGCGGCAATCGGCAGGTCATTGATGCTGGCGAAGCGCCGGCGCATCAGGCCTTCGGGCGTGAACTCCCAGTTCTCGTTGCCATAGCTGCGGAACCAGTGGCCGGAGTCGTCGTGCCACTCATAGGCAAAGCGCACCGCAATGCGGTGACCGTCGTGCGCCCAGAGCTCCTTGATGAGCCGGTAGTCCAGTTCGCGCGCCCATTTGCGCGTCAGAAAGGCGTGCACCTGCTCGCGGCCCACCGGGAACTCCGCCCGGTTGCGCCAGACGGTGTCGTCGGTATAGACCCCGACCACGCGGTCGGGGTCGCGGCTGTTCCATGCGTCTTCCGCGAGGCGGACTTTCTGCGCCGCGGACTCCAGCGTGAACGGGGGCAGCGGCGGCTTCATTCGCGTATCCCGGCGGCCCGCAAGGGCCGGTGCGTGTACCCAAGCGGCAGCAAAAGAAGCAGGCGCGATCTGGTCATGGTCTCAGTAGGTCTTGTAGGGCAGGAACTTGCCGCTCATGACGATGCTCACGCGATCGCCCTTGGGGTCGGGTTCGCGCTTGAGGTCCATCTTGAAGTCGATGGCGCTCATGATGCCGTCGCCAAACTCCTCGTGGATCAGTTCCTTGAAGGTGGTGCCGTACACGCTCACCAGCTCGTAGAAGCGGTAGATCAGCGGATCAGTGGGCACGCTGGTGGGCAGGCTGCCCTTGTAGGGCACCACCATGAGCCACTTCTTCTCCTCGGCCGTGAGGCCGAAGATCTTGCCGATCGTGTCGGCCTGCTTCTTGTCCAGGGTCATCTGACCGAGGCAGGCTGCCGTCACCCACTCCTTGGACAGGCCGACCTTGGCGGCCACATCGGACCACTTCAGGCCCTTGGCCACCTTGGTGGCGATGATCTTCTCAGTGACTTCCAGACGGCTCATGCAATGCTCCTTGCAGGTTGATCAGCGGTTGAATCTGCGGCGGCCTGTATGGCCTCGATGCGTACGGCGGGCAGCCCGGCCAGCCCCGGGCGCACCTCGGGCGGGTGCTCGGGTGCGCGCCCTTCCGAAAGCTGCGCGCTGCGTTCCACCAGAAAGTCCACGAGGTGATTGCGCAGGGCGTAGAACTGCGGGTCGTGGTGCAGACCGGCGCGCTGCCGATCGCGCGGCATGGTGTTCACCACGATCTCGGCCACGCGTGCCTGCGGGCCGTTACTCATCAGCAGAATGCGGTCGGCCAGCAGGATGGCCTCGTCCACATCGTGCGTAATCATGAACACCGTCTGCTGCGTGGCTGCGCAGATCTTCAGCAGCTCATCCTGGATGGTGCCGCGTGTCAGCGCATCGAGCGCGCCAAAGGGTTCGTCCAGCAGCAGCATGCGCGGCTCGATGGCAAAGGCCCGCGCAATGCCCACGCGCTGCTTCATGCCGCCGGACAGCGCACTGGGCTTCTTGTCGATGTGCTTGGTGAGACCCACCAGATCCACGTACTTGGCCACCTGTGCGTCCACCTGCGCACGCGACCAGTCCGGCCACTTGCTGCGCACCGCAAACGCTATGTTCTGGCGCACGGACAGCCAGGGCATCAGCGCATGGCCTTGAAATACCACGCCGCGCTCCAGCCCGGGGCCACGCACCTCGCGGCCGTCCATGAAGACATAGCCTTCAGTGGCCTGCTCCAGACCCGCGAGGACGTTGAGGATGGTGGTCTTGCCGCAGCCGCTGTGGCCGATGATGCAGACGAACTCGCCCTGCGTGAGCGTGAAGTTCACGCCGTCGAACACCGTGGCCGAGCCATAGCGCTTGGCCAGGCCTTCCACCTTCACCAGCGGCGCCTTGGGCTCAGTCGACATAGGTCACCGCCTTCTGCGCCCGGGCAAAGATCATGTCCAGACCCATGCCCACCACGCCGATGACCAGAATCGCAAAGATCACGTTCGGCAGGCTCAGGTTGTTCCATTCATTCCAGACGAAGTAGCCAATGCCCGTGCCTCCCACCAGCATCTCGGCGGCCACGATCACCAGCCACGCAATGCCCATGCTGATGCGCATGCCCGTGAGAATGGTGGGCGCCGCGGCGGGCAGGATCACTTCAAACGCACGCCGGAACGGGCCTACCTCCAGAGTGCGCGCCACGTTCAGCCAGTCGCGCCGCACGCTGGCGACGCCAAAGGCGGTGTTGATCAGCATCGGCCAGAGGCTGCAGATGAAGATGACAAAGATCCCGCTCGCGGTGGAGTCCTTGATCGTGTAGAGCGCCAGCGGCATCCAGGCCAGCGGCGAGATGGGCTTGAGCACCTGGATGAAAGGGTCGAGCGCGCGATAGATCAGTGGGCTCATGCCGATCACGAAGCCCAGCGGAATGGCCACCAGCGCGGCCAGCAGGTAGCCCAGACCCACGCGCCCGAGCGAATACGCCAGCTGCAGGCCGATGCCCTTGTCGTTCGGCCCGTGGTCATAGAACGGGTCCGACAGATGCTTGAGCATGGTGCTGCCCAACTGCGCCGGCGTGGGAAAGCCGCTCTTGCCGGGCGCAGGCGCACCACCATCCACGCTCTTGCCCATGAGCTTGGCGTACTCGATCTGCTCGGGCGTCATGGCCGCAGCTGCGGGCGCCGCGCTGCCTGCCGGCCCGCCCAGCGTGGCCAGATGCCAGGCGCCCAGCAGCACGATCAGCAACAGCAGCGAGAGCACCGCCGCCCGGAAGTTCAGGGATCGCATGCGAAAGCCGGTGCGTCAGGTGCGCTTGATCGCAAAGCCTGCGATGTAGGCCTCGGGCTTCTCTGGATCGAAGGTCTTGCCCATCACCGTGAAGCGCGGGTAGTTGCCCTGCTTGGCGTCCGGCGGCGTCTGGCCTAGCGCAGCCATTTGCTTGCGTGCATCGGTGATCAAGAACACGCGCTCGGCGATCTGCTTGTAGTTCACCTCGCCCTTGAGATAACCCCAGCGCTTCATCTGCGTGAGCATCCAGACTGCCATGCTCTGCCACGGGATCGGGTCGAAGTCGGCGCGGTCCGGCACGGTGCGCACATTGCCCAGCCCGTCTGCAAACTTTCCGGTCAGCACTTGCGCCACCACTGTTTCCGGCTGGTTCAGATACGCCTGCGGCGAGATCACCTTGGCAATCAGTTCGCGGTTCTTGGCATCGCGCGCCATCGCTGCGGCCGTAAGCACCGAGCGGAACAGGGCCGCGAAGGTGTTGGGGTTCTTCTGGATGAATTCCGTACTCGTGCCGAAGGCGCAGCAGGGGTGACCGTTCCAGAGATCCTTGGTCAGCAGGTGGATGAACCCCACCTCCTCAAACACCGCGCGCTGGTTGAAGGGGTCCGGGCCGAGAAAGCCGTCGATGTTTCCGGCGCGCAGGTTGGCCACCATCTCCGGCGGCGGCACCACGCGGATCTGGATGTCACGATCCGGGTCCAGCCCGGCCTCCGCCACGTAGTAGCGCAGCAGGAAGTTGTGCATCGAGTACTCGAAGGGCACCGCGAACTTGAAGCCCTTCCAGGTCTTCGGGTCGCGCTTGTCCTTGTGCTTGACAGACAGCGTGATGGCCTGGCCGTTGGTGTTCTGGATCGTGGCCACGTTCATCGGCGTGGCCGTGCTGCCCAGGCCCAGGCTGATGGCCAGCGGCATGGGGCTCAGGAAGTGCGTGGCGTCGTATTCCTTGTTGAGCATCTTGTCGCGGATCAACGCCCAGCCGGCCGTCTTGACCACTTCCACGTTCAAGCCCTGGCGGCGGTAGAAGCCCAGCGGGTGCGCCATGATCAGCGGCGTGGCGCAGGTGATCGGGATGAAGCCGATCTTCAGGTCCTTCTTCTCGATGGCGCCCTTTTCCTGCGCCATGGCCTGCAAGCTGGCAATGGGCAGCACACTGCTGATGGCGGCCATGGCCGTGCGGCGGCCCACCGCACGCAGGAAGTTGCGGCGCAGCGCATCCTGCGGAAACAGCGCCTTGACCACTGCCGCTTCCACGAACTGGCGCGACTCTTCTTCCACCCGGCTTTCCAGCGAGGTGGCCGCCGCGCGCTGGCGCAGCTCGGCGGCGGCGTGCTCGGCTGCGCTGCCGTGCTCGCCGCAGGCGCAGCGCATCAGCAGCGGACGATCGGCGTCGTAGGGATCGTGATGCAGGGCATCCGTGTTCGGCTCGGTCATGGCAGCTCCAGCTCGGTGGTTCGTCTGGAACGCACTCTACGGAGCCGCGACGAGCAGCGGCATCGTTGCGGGCCGACTCTTCATGTAGGGCTGCAACTACAGGGTTGTTCCCCGGTACGCGGCGCCGTGGCGCACGCGGGCCCAGCTAGGCTGCATCAGGGCTGAAGCAGATCCATGCGCACGGCAAACAGCGCCAGTTCCACGTCATTGCGCACGCCGGTCTTCTCCAGAACGCGCGTGCGGTAGGTGGACACCGTATTGGGCGACAGGCTCAATTGCTCGGCAATCTCGCCGACGCTGCGGCCGCCGGCCAGCAGCTGGAACACCTGGTACTCCCGGTGCGACAAGCGCTCGTGCAGGGGCTGGTCATCCTCGGCCTTGCGCCCGCCTGCGCCCACGGCGCCGGCCAGCAGCTCGGCCACGCTGGGCGTGATGAACAGCTGCCCGCGCGCCACCAGGCGGATGGCGTCGATCATCTGCTCGCTGTCTGCGCTCTTGTTCAGGTAGCCCGCCGCGCCCAGCTTCAAGCTGCGCACCGCGTACTGCCGGTCCGGGTAGGTGGACAGCATCAGCACCGGCAGCTTGGGGAACTCGGTCTTCAGGGCCTTGAGCACATCCAGGCCATCGCGCTGCGGCATGGCAATGTCCAGCAGCACCACATCCGGCCCCTCGCCGGACTCGCGGCCGGCGCGTGTGAGGCGCAGCGCATCCGGGCCGTTGGCAGCCTCGCCCATCACACGCAGGTCCTCGGCCTCGGCCAGGATCTGCTTGATGCCCTGGCGAACAATCAGATGGTCGTCGCAGATGAGGACGCGCAGGGTCATTGCAGCGGCGCCTGCGCAGACTCATTCGGCGCCTCAGGCGGCGTATCAAGCGGCATCACCAGGCGCACCGTGGTGCCCCGCCCCGGGCTGCTCTCAATGCCCAGACGCCCGCCAAACTGCGCCGCGCGCTCGCGCATGCCCAGCACGCCATAGCTGCGCGGGTCCGTCAGTGCCTCGGGCGCGGCGCCCACGCCGTCGTCACGGACCTGCAGGTACAGCACCGGTGCGGGCGGCGCGTCCACATCGATTCGGATGGCCACCGTCTTCGCCCGGGCGTGGCGTGCCACGTTCGACAGCACCTCCTGGAAGATACGGAACACGGCAATGGCCAGCCCGCCCTCGGGCGCCGGCACGCCCGCCGCCACAAAAATCTTGAAGTCCACCGCGCAGTCGTCACTGCAGGCCAGCTGGAATTCCTGCGCCTGCCACTCCAGCGCCGCCCACAGGCCCTGGTGGTCCAGGATGCTGGGGCGCAGGTCGGTGATGATGCGGCCCACAGCGTCTACCGCCGTGTCCACCAGCCCGCCCATGCGGCCGCATTTGGCCTGCAGCGCGTCCTTCTGAGCGGAGTCACCGAGGCGGCGCTCCATCCAGTTCAGGTCCATCTTCAGCGCCACCAGGATGGAGCCCAGCTCATCGTGAATCTCGCGAGCGATGCGCTTGCGCTCGGTCTCGCGCACGGCCTCCAGGTGATGCGCCAACTCGCGCAGCTGCGCCGTACGCTCGGCCACGCGGCGCTCCAGCTCGTCATGGCTGGCGCGCAGCAGCTCCTGCGCCCGCTTGCGGGCCGAGATGTCCACGAAGGTCACCACCGCGCCGCGCACCTGCCCGTCTTCAAGAATCGGGTAGCTCGAATACTCCGCGGCAAAGGGCGTGTGGTCGGCACGCCAGAGCACCTCGTCATCGATGCGGCAGGGCATGCCTCGGCGAAAGGCATTGAAGATCGGGCAGTCGCACTCCGGGTAATGGCGCCCGTCTCCATGCGAGTGATGGATCAACTCATGCATGTTGCGGCCGAGCACCTCTTCGGTGCGCCAGCCCAGCATGTCCACGGCGGCCCGGTTCACAAAGGTGCAGGCGCCATCCATATCAATGCCGAAGATGCCTTCGCCCGTGCTTTCCAGCAGCAGGGCCAGGCGGCGGCCGGCGTCATCGGCGGTGCTGGATGACCAGGGTTCGGCGATTGTCATGCATGCAATTCAGCAAGGCCTGTGCCAAACCCATCCGTTCGCTGGGGTCATCCCGTCTCGCCACGAAAATATTCTGTCCAAGACAGTTACAAACACCTACACTGAATCCAGACGCAAACGGAGTTGCTAGCTCCGCAAATTTGCGCCGGAAAGCGTGTGTGCTCAAGCTCCTGCAGCGGTTTGTCTTGGTCATCGCCGGTCTAGGCGCATGGCCAGCTTGGGCCAGCCATGACCCGCTACATCTGAGCTTTCCGGAAAACCCGCCGCTGTCCTACACCAACGGCGCCGGGCCGCGCGGCCTGTTCATCGAGGCGCTGCGCCAACGCAGCGCCAGCACCAACCTGGTGCTGAGCTTCGAATCGCGCCCGCCCAAGCGCATCCTTGCCGAGATCGAAGCCAACCGCAGCCCCATCTGCTCGGTGGGCTGGTACAGAACGGCGGAGCGCGAGGCCTTTGCCAAGTTCAGCCGCCCCATCTACCGGGACCGCGCCATCACCATCGTCTCGGCCCTGCCCGCCAGCACCTTTGCTGAAGCAGGCAGCCTGTCGGTGCTGCTGGCGCGCGGCACCTATCGCATCGGCGCCATCTCCGGCCTGTCCTACGGCCCGGAGGTGGACCGCATTCTTGCGGGGCACCAGAGCATGGTGATGCGCCCCACGGTGACCGTGGAGCAGTTGCTGCGCATGGTGGTGGCCGGCCGCGTGCCGCTGGCGGTGGCCACTGAAGAACACCTCAACTGGTTTCTCGAGCGGGAGCCAGGCGATACGCGCCTGACGCGCCTGGCCCTGAGCGATCTGCCGAAGACCGGCCCGCAGCGCTACATCATGTGCTCGCGCCGCACGCCCGATGAGCTCATCAAGCGGATTGACGCGCTGATTGGCGACGGTCTGGTACCCGGCCACAACTAGCGCCGTCCACACGCTCGGCGCAGTGGCCCGCACGTTCCGGGCACGCAGTCGCCCAAGCAGCCCCGCGCCCCGCGGCGCCCGCACCATGCACGCCCGCGCCCGCATGTGCCCGAAAGCCCCGGTGGCGGCCTGCTCGCCCCGCACCGGCCCTCCCCGCCTGCGCAGGCGCAGAAATTGGCAGACGGTATCGCGCTTCTGGTGCGGCTTTCCAGCCACTTTGGCCTGAAGAGCCGCATCCAGAGCCATTCTTGGTCTACGAGTCCGGGCCAGCACCGGCATGATTGATCTGGCGTGGCCCATACAATCGATTGGCCGTCCTGACCCCAGCGTCCGGACCCGCATTGCCACATATTGACCGACGAGCGCAGCCGCCGGCGCGCCGCACACCGAAGCCATACACCTCCATGTCGAACAAAGAAGCCCCCGCCCCAGCCAGCAACTTTCTGCGCAACATCATCGAGCGCGATCTGGAGCAGGGCACCTACGCGCAGCGCCGCTGGGCCGGCCAGCCCGGGGGCGCGGTGGTGCAAACCAAGGGCGAGCCCGACCCCGCCAAGATCCGCACCCGCTTCCCGCCGGAGCCCAACGGCTACCTGCACATCGGGCATGTGAAGAGCATCTGCCTGAACCACGGCCTGGCGCGCGACTACAACGGCGCCTTCCACCTGCGCTTTGACGATACCAACCCCGAGAAGGAAGAGCAGGAGTACGTTGACAGCATCGTCGAGTCCATGCGCTGGCTGGGCGCCGACTGGACGAGCCCCTTTGCCCAGGGCGAGCAGCACCTCTACTACGCCAGCAACTACTTCGACTTCATGTACGCCGCGGCCGAGTACCTCATTGAGGCCGGCCACGCCTATGTGGACGAACAGAGCGCCGAAGAAATGCGTGCCAACCGGGGCGACTTCACCACCCCCGGCACCAACTCGCCCTGGCGCAGCCGCACCGTGGCCGAAAACCTGCAGCGCTTTCGCGAGATGCGCGCCGGCCAGCATGCCGATGGCTCCATGGTGCTGCGCGCCAAGATCGACATGGCCAGCCCCAACATCAACCTGCGCGACCCGGCCCTCTACCGCATCAAGCGCGCCACCCACCACAACACGGGCGATGCCTGGTGCATCTACCCCATGTACACCTACGCGCACCCCATCGAAGACGCACTGGAGAACATCACGCACTCCATCTGCACGCTGGAGTTCGAAGACCAGCGGCCCTTCTACGACTGGCTGCTCGAGCGTTTGGCGGAAGGTGGCTTGCTCACCAAACCCCTGCCCCACCAGTATGAATTTGCCCGCCTGAACCTCACCTACATCGTTACCAGCAAACGCAAGCTCAAGCAGCTGGTCGATGAAAAGCACGTGGACGGCTGGGACGACCCGCGCATGCCCACGCTCGTCGGCCTGCGCCGCCGCGGCTACACGCCCGAGGCCCTGCGCCTGTTCTGCGACCGCACCGGCGCCAGCAAGGCCAACAGCTGGATCGACTATTCCGTGCTCGAAGCGACGCTCCGCGAAGACCTCGAAGGCCGCGCCGCCCGCGCCATGGCCGTGGTCAAGCCGCTCAAGCTCGTCATCACCAACTTCGAGGGCGAGCCCGTGGCCTGCAGCGCCCCCGCGCATCCGCAAAAGCCGGAACTCGGCACCCGCCACTTCCAGTTCAGCCGCGAACTCTGGATCGAGGCCGAGGACTTCATGGAAGCGCCGGAGAAGGGCTACCACCGGCTCTATCCGCCTCGTGTCGACGAGGCGGGCGTCACCGTCCCGGGCAACAAGGTCCGCCTGAAGTACGGCTTCGTCGTGGAATGCACCGGCTTCAAGAAAGACGAGGCCGGCCACATCACCGAAGTCCACGCCACCTACTTCCCAGACAGCAAGAGCGGCACCCCGGGCGCAGACAACTACAAGGTCAAGGGCGTCATCACCTGGGTCAGCGCCACAGATGCCGTGGCCGCCGAAGTGCGCCTGTACGACCGCTTCTTCACCGAACCCCACCCCGACGCCGGCGGCCGCGACTTCCTCTCCGTGGTCAACCCCAAGAGCAAGCAGGTCGTCACCGCCTGGCTCGAACCCTCACTCGCGAACGCGAAGCCGGACGACAAGTTCCAGTTCGAACGCATCGGCTACTTCGTCGCCGACCGCAAGGACCACACCGCCGAGAAGCCCGTGTTCAACATGGCGGTGGGGTTGAAGGATTCGTGGGGGAAGTGAGCCTGCTGCAACTGCAACAGCACAGCCCAGCCTGCCTATGAAACGCCCGACTGAGTGCCTGTTCGCGCGTCAAAAGCGCATCGCGGCGTATCGCTTGCACGAGCGCTGCAAACGCGCAGGGCTGCGGCAAAAGAAAACCGAAAGTCGATACGTACGGCCAGGTGAGATCATCAAGGCCCCAGAGGCGTTCAACCTGACGCTCGGGCAAGGAATCCAAGTTGTCAAATTCTTGCGTGCCGTCTCTGATCGGGTTCTGCGCCAAGGCAAGCAGGTGCAACTGGACTTTCGTAGAACAAGGATGTTCTATGTACCTGCAACCATCTTGCTTTTTGCAGAGCTGGACCGAGTTGTGAGCTCAGCAACGATTCACAAGCCGATAACTTTGTTGCAGCCGACTGAACGCCGTCCAAGGGAGGTGCTCAAGCAAATTGGCCTCTTCAACTTGACCCAAGACCGCTGCGACACGGTTCCAGAGCGAAGTGATGTTGTCTACTGGAAAGCAACCAAAGGCTCTCTCCAGAGCGGGGACCAGTTTGCGATGCTCGAGGCAGTCGCCGAGACAGTGAACAAGCAGCACAAAGAACAACTGCAGATAAGCGGCCTCTGGAGAGGCGTGAGTGAGGCGGTCGCGAATACAGTGGACCACGCATACCTGCGTCCTCGCAGTGATGGATTTGAAGGATTGCCAGACACGAAGTGGTGGATGTTTACTCAGCTAAAAGATGGGCACTTTACAGCTGCAGTGTGTGACCTCGGATGCGGCTACGCCTCCACAATAGATTCAACACTACCCGAGCAATTCCTTACAACCATCCGCGCAACCTTGAAAGGTATATCTAGAGACTCTCAAGCGGTGCAAGCTGCGATGGAATATGGACGATCAGGAACCCGAGAAAGCAACAGAGGTAAAGGCTCACGCGATGCACTATCTCTACTTGAAAACCATGGAAACGGTGAGCTTGTCGTTCTAAGCGGTTCTGGCGGGATGCGTTATGAGTATAGAAATGGCGGCGAGCTAAGCAGAGCCGAGATTGATCTCGCAATAGACATCAGAGGAACTATTGTTTGGTGGAAGCTTCCACTAAATGGAGAGTAAAATGGTCCGCATCAACATTGCCAGAGACTTTACCCGTTTCCCATCAGGACGCTTTAAGAGAAATGGCGAAACGAGCGGGGAAGCATTTCGCGAAAAATTCTTGCAGCCGACCATTATCAATGGGGACGTTGTTGAGGTTGAACTCGATGGGACCGTTGGTTACGGATCTTCGTTTCTTGAGGAGGCGTTTGGCGGCTTGGTAAGAGCACTGCCGATTCCGCCCGACGAAGTCAAACAGAGAGTAAAAATTATCTCTAACGATAAAACATTGATTGGGGAAATCAGCCAATACCTAGATGACGCCGCTCGGTTGAAGAACTCCGCGCGATAGGGGGCTTTCGAGTTGGCTGACTCAAATGGGTTTCTCACCTTTCTCGGACAAGCATTAACCGTTGGGGCGGGATGGTTTGTTGTCCATAAACTCACTGCCGCCCGTGATCTCGACAAAGGTCGGCGCGAACTTCTTGTCAAATCCTGCAGCGAGCAGATAAGTCAAACCAACGAGTTAGTCTTGATGGCAGTGAAATACCACACCACTGAGCGCGATCAAGAGATTGAAACTCGCATCAAGATGCTGATGCAAGACCTAGCAACAGCAGTCGGCACATTGCTAGCCTTGAGCAACAACAGTCCTTTTGCAAAAAACGCGTTCAATCGTGTCGCACCGCTCAGACAGGCCATATCGAGGCAGCACTTCGAAGATGAGCATATAAGCTCGCTAAAGCCAAACAGCGAGTTACTACAGCAAATTGTTGCTGACGGTTTAGCACTAAAGCAGGCTTTGATTGGCCTGAAAAATGCTCAGTTTCAAGGCTAGTATTACTTTAGGTACAAAACTACTCACCGGCGGGAGCGCGCATCGCACCCTACGTGCATGCGCGTGGCCTTACGTTCTTGCCTTATGCTGGATGAGTAACGCCTCCGCAGTCTCCAGTCTCACCCATGGCGCCGGCGCAAACCTATCAATTCGATGTATTCATTTGCAACGACAAATATGCATCGATGTTCCGGCAAACTATCCGCCCGTAAAGTCTTCTTACCCCGTCCTCTACCTCCACGACGCCCAAAACCTCTTCGACCCCAAGCAGAGCTACACCGGCGCCACCTGGCAGATCACGGAAGCCATGCAGCGCCTGCGGGAGACGGTGGGGTTTGAGGCGATTGTGGTGGGCATTGAGCATGGCGGGCCGCGGCGCGTCAGTGAGCTGACGCCCTGGCCCATCGAGGGCCTGCCGGGTACCCCACCCCCTTCGGAAGGCGCAGCCTATCTGCGCTGGATCGTTGAGGTGGTGAAGCCCTATATCGACGCGAACTACCCCACCAAGCCGGAATGCGAGCACACGGCGATGATCGGCTCGTCTCTGGGCGGGCTGCTCACGCACTACGCGGCGCATGCGCAGCCCGGGGTGTTCTGCAAGGTGGGGATTCTCTCGCCCAGTTATTGGACGAGTGAGCAGGCCTACAGCTTTGCGCGCCAGCAGCCGGCGCCCGCCACGGTCCGGGTGTTCATGTATGCCGGCGGCAAGGAAAGCCCGCGCATGGTGCCGGACGCGCAGCGCATGCTGCGCCTGATGCAGACCACCCGCCCCGCCGGCAGCGCCACCACACTCGTCATCACCCCCGAAGCCGGCCACAACGAACCCGCCTGGGCTGCGGCCTTTCCGCAGGCGGTGCGCTGGTTGTTTGAGCTGCCGGCGGATGCGGCTGCCGCGCCCACGCCCCTGCAGTCAGCGCCTGCTCACACGCCCAGCCCGGCTGCGCCTGCGCGCTGAGCAGCGGGCTCCACGGCGTGGGTGGCCGCCCGCCACTCAGGTGCCTTTCCGCTTGTCCCATGCTGACGGCGGGGTTTCGGCAAGCACTGCTTGCTGCCGCCGGCAGACGGAGCGCTTGCAAGCGCGAGGCCCCTGCGCCACTAACCGGTTGTCTGGCGCGGTTCTTCAGCCATTTTGGTCTGGAAAGGCGCATGAATGCTCGGTCCAGCACATCGGCGCGCAGGGCTGCCGATGGTGGGTGCGGTACGCAGCCTCTGAGCGTGGCCAATCAATCGCCAAAACATGGTGCAGCGCACTGGGCGGGCCGCCCGATACGCTCCGGGCATGGCCAACCAGATCTACGCAAACGGGCTGGAAGTTTCCTGCAAGGCAGCAGAGGGCAAGTCCATCTGCGCCTTTCCGGACGTGTGCTTCACGCCGCCGCAGACGCCCGCCACACCGCCGGGGGTTCCGATTCCCTACCCGAACACGGGTATGGCCTCGGACTGCACCGACGGCTCGAGCACCGTGCAGATCTCCGGCAAGGAGGTCATGCTCAAGAACAAGAGCTACTTCAAGAAGAGCATGGGCGACGAAGCCGGCTGCGCGCCCAAGAAGGGCGTGGTCACCAGCAAGAACGCGGGCAAGGTGTACTTCAACAGCTGGTCCATGGACGTGAAGGTCGAGGGTGAGAACGTTGTCCGCACCAGCGACCTGACCACGCACAACCACGGCTCGGCACCCGGCAATTCACCCACCTGGCCTTACCTGGACAAATCGGCGGTGGATGCCGGCACCGGCCCCTGCAAGACCGAGATGGCCAATGAGAAGACCGCCTGCCAGGGGTGCAAGCCGTACGGCGACGGCGACCCCTGCGCAAGCAAGGCCTGCCAGGACGCCCGCAAGTGCATGCTGGCGCCGTTTGCGGCCAACAAGACCGACTATCCGAACGTGCACCGCTGCTGCGACGGTCTGACGCCACATCACATCGTGCCTTTGGGCGAGTTCTGCCTGCCGCGCTCTCAGTCGGGCGGACAGCGGGGGCAAGCGCCACTCAATGATTCGGTCAAGGGCTACAACGGCGATCTCGCACCCTGTATCTGCGTGGAAGGTTCAGATCACAAACGCGACAAGGCGAGCGGCCAGCTCAAGGAACACGGCCAGGTGGGCAGCGCCTACATCCGTGAGCGGCAAGCTCGCGGCATCGAGAACAAGCAGCAGAACGTGAAATACAGCGACCTGCGCGACTGCGGCGCAGCCTCGGTCAAGAAGGTGTTCGGCCACTGTTCGGAAGACTGCACCAAGGAACAGCTCGACAACTACCACGTGAAGACCGCCAAGATCCCGCCCGACGATCCCGTCTGCCAGGCCAGCCAGCAAAGCGACTACGGCCCCAAGCCCACGTCGGTCCCCACCGTTTGACGCGGCGCTCGGTCGCGACTCACAACCCTTCCTGCCTCACTGCGACATGGACGACGACGACGACAACACGATGTTTCTGATCGCGGGCACCGTGGTCAGCGAAAGCTGCTTTGTGGCCACGGCGGGCTACAACGCCGCGCCCGATGCGGCTTCGTCGCGCATCTACCTGCGCTTTGGCGAGGACTGGGTGGCGCACAACGTGAGCGAGGACTTCCTCGATGCCGTGACCTTCGACCGGGGTGTCCTGTATGCCGTGGGCAAGAACGGGCTGGTCAAGACTGTTGGGCAACCGGGTGAGGCCTTCACGCTTGAGGCGATCCGCGGCCGGTTTCAGGCCTTCGAGATCGAGCCGGCGCAGCGCATCGGCCCCTTGTCCAAGGTGCGCGCCACGCCTGCGGGTACGGTGGTCTGCGGCTGGGGCGCACAGGTCTACCGGCTGCAGGGCACGCAGTACAGCGCGCTGCACGACGGGCTGGACGCAGGTATCGACTGGCTGGACATCGATGGCGACGCCAGCGGCCGTCTGTACGCCGTGGGCCTGGCTGGCCGCATGGGTTGCTGGTCTGGCGGCCGCTGGGCCCTGGAAGGTCTGCCCACCAACGTGAACCTGCATGCGGTGCGCTGCCTTCCCAACGGCGAGGTGCTCGCCGCAGGCCGCGAGGGCACGCTGCTGCGCGGTCAGCACGGGCATTGGTCGGTGATTGATACCGGCCTGGACGGCAACTTCTGGGCGATCGAGGCCTTTGCCGAGCGGGCCTACCTGAGCTACGCAAACAGCCAGCTCTTTTGCCTGGAGGGCGACACACTCAGCGAGGTGAAGCTCGATCAGCTGGGCGACGTGTTCACCAACCGCCTGGCGGCTGGCCACGGCAGCTTGTGGTCGATCGGTTCGAACGCGCTGCTGCGCTTTGATGGCGCGCAATGGACACGCGTTGCCTGCCCGGACATGGGCTAAGCGCCACGCGGCGCACCCGCGGCTTGGCAAGACGCTACCCTGCGCACCATGAAGGATTGGGCAATTCGATTGCTGAGCCTAGCCCTCGCGCTGGCGGTGGTGGGCGGCGGCCTGTGGTGGGCCTCGCGCTCTCTGGTGTCTGCACCGGGCTCGCCGGCCGGGGCGGGGGTGCCGCCGTCAGGCACGGCCACGCCGGGCACGGCACAGCCCCTGCCGGGGGCCAGCCTCGCACCCCCCTCCACCGGCCTGTACCGCTGCGACACGCCGCAGGGCACCGAATACCGCAACACGCCCTGCCCCACGGGCAAGCAGGCCGCGGTGGACGTGGTAGTGCCGCAGGGGTATGACAGCCGGCCGGTGGTCAACCCCGCGTTCAACCGCCCAGCGCAGCGCGCCACCGAGCCCTCCATGGCACCCCAGGCGCGCTTCAGCGTGCCGGCGCCCACCCTGAACCGCAGCTGCGCAGACATCGACGCCGAAATCGCCTACGTGAACGGCCGCACGCGCACCGGCGGCACGGCCGCAGCGATGGACGCCTGGCGCGAACGCTGGCACAAGCTCAACGCCGAGAAGAGTGCGGCCGGCTGCCGCTAAGCGGCCCCAGCAGCGTGCCCCCTGAGGGCGTTTCCGCTTGTCCCGTGCGGATCTCCAGCCACTTTGACCTGAAGAGGCGCATGAAAGCTGGGGCTCTGTGAAGAAACCGGGGCGCAGACCAGCCGTGGAAGGCGCATGAACGCGACTGTCTGGATGGCCGCGCCCCGGCAGTGACCCTGCCTACCTACGGACGGCAGGAGCTGTGCGCCACGACACAGCTGCCGGCAGGCGCGGTTCCGCTCTGGCAAAAACGAAGCGCATTGGCTTTGGCCTGCGCCTCCGTGTCTGCGCCCCCCGCTGCATACCAGTAGCCACCCCGGCGGCTTTCCGCATACGCATTGCAGCGCGCGGTAGAACTCCCAAATGTGCGGCAACCCTCAGCTGCACCGCCGCAGCCTTTCACAGCAAGCTCACTAGCCTGCACGAAGGAGGGTTGGCGCACTGCGTATCCCCATCGCCCTCGGCCGTTCGTTGCAAACGAAGCCCAGCGATCTGGGGGCAAGGACAGGGCGGAGCTCGTCTGTCCCGGAGGGAAGGTGCACGTACACAGGCCTTGCGCAAATTCCGCACGGTATTGGCAGGTTCCAGGCCCATCACCCAAACCTGCACCGGCGTACAGCCGTTTTGCGGCTGCTTCTGCGTCAGCCTCGTCCATACCGCACGCAACGGGTGAGTCACCTCGCGTGAAGTATTCAGAGACAACGCCTTTTGGATCCGTGCACTGATACACGTTCAGAGTCGCCACGACCGTGCAGGGTTTGGCAGTAGCACCGCTTGGGGGAGGCATGCCGACCGGCGGTGGTGTTCCGCCACCAGTCTTGGACGAGTTCATGCGCTCACAGCGCGCCAGGCCGTCTTCTCGCGCCCGGTCTTCCGTGTTCTGCGTGCTCTCGCGCACCGAGAGACACCAGTTTCTGTGGTCTTCCAGGTTTGTTGACCAGCGCCCTTGGCCATACGCGATGCCGCCGCACCCCGCGTCAAACAACTTCTTCGCGGAGGCCACCGCGCCGCGCGCATAGAGGTCACAGCGCGCGCACGAATTGACCACCTTTTCACGCTCGGCCGTCTCGTCGCGAATCCGCGAACTCTTGGAGATCGCCACGCGGCACCAGTTGTAGTGCTCGGCCGGAACGCTGGACCATCGGCCCGGCACATCGCGCCGAGGGAGGCACTTCAGGGGTTCCAAGCGGGCTACCTGGGCGATGGCGGTGTTGGCGTAGCCCTGGCACGTCGCGTGATCGGCTGCGCACACGTTGGCCAGCGTGTCACGCGCGACGTTTTCCTCGTCAAGCGTTCGATCACGAACCGTTCGGCACCAGTTGTAGTGATCGTCATACCTGGTGGACCAGCGCCCGGCCGGCCCGTCGAGCGGACACGGGATGGACTTCGTCCGCGTGGCCACCTCGACCGCATTCCGGGCGTAGTCCTTGCACGTCGCATCGGAGGCAGCCTGCGCGCCACTCGCTCCGACGACGCCGAACATCACCAATGCGCACCACCTCCAACCGACTGTTCCGAGCCTGTTCACAATCGCCTCCCGTCTGTGCGCGCCGACAACGTTTCCAGCGCGGGGTCCTTACAGACTAGGAGGCCATCAATTTCTGTCAAAGCCGAAACGGGTGATGCGGATTGCGCGTCGCACCGGCTGCCGGATCAGCCTAGGGCAAACGAGTGCCCAAAAAGCGTATTCGCGCATCTGGCGCGGCTCTCCAGACACTTTGGCCTGAAGAGGCGCATGAATGGTGGGTCTAGCCGCCACCATCCCGGCTTAGATCACGCCTGCGCGCATCGGGCGCCAAGCCGGCGGGCTTATTTGCTGTCGAGATCGATGACCCTGGCGGGCTGGCCGCGCTCATCCAGCAGGCGGATGCTCGGCTTGCCGTCGGGCGTGACGACCAGCATCAAGCGCGGACGCCCTTGCGCATCACTGAGCATCAGCGCCGATGACTTGCCCGGAGTCGTGCCGAGACGGACCCGGTTCACGTTGAGCAGGCCGCGCTCGCGCAGCTCCTTCATGGCCTGATTGCGCTCTTCGGGTGGGAGTTTGGCCATGGCCTGCATGCGCTCGTTGCGCTTCAGGAGGTCCAGCTGCAGGCCGTCGGCCTCGTCATTGATTGCAAGCAGGCTGCTGGCCTGGCCGCCCTCTTCACTGTGCAGGAGCTGGATGACCTGATCCTGGCGGAAGCGGTCAAAGGTAAGACTGAGCCCGGCACTGGCCTTGCCGTCCGGGCCGACCAGGCCCTTCTGGATCAGACCGCCGTTCTCGGTGCCCTCGTCATTGACGAAGAGCATGCCGGCAAACGCCGTCCGGTCTGGCCGCGCCTGCTCGCCGCCGCGCCAGGGCGAGCCGGGAAACTGGGCTCGGTTCGAGATCACCATGCGCAAGGTGCCGTCGGGTTCGCGGACGTTGATTCGCTGCACATCGATCTCGGCAAACTTGACCGGTGGGGCCTTGGCCCCCGTGAGCAACACGACGGCGCAGATGGCCAGTGCGCTCGCGGCGCATCCGCTGATGAAGGTCAGGAGTCGGCTCATGTGTTCAATGTCTCCAGTTCAAAGGAATGAGGGGATTCAGCGCAGCACGCTCGCCCACAGACTGTTGCGCACCTGCGTGTCGGGCGCGTCGTCCTGCACCCACACCACCACGCCCTGGCCGGCGCGGTTGAAGCCTGCCGCCAGGCTGTTCTTGATGTCGCCTGCGGCAGCTTCGATCGCGGCCGCTGCCGTCCAGGGCTGCCCCCACTGAAACCGCCTGCCGTAGAGACTGCCCAGCGCGGCCGGGCCTTCGGGCAGGACGTACAGCAGTGTGGCGTTGCCGCCGTCGTCCAGGCCCAGCTCGACGCCCGTGGCGTTGGTGGCGACCGACTCAGGCACAGAGACGCCGGCACCGGGTATGTAGCGCGCAGTCTTGAGCGTGAACAGGCCGCTGGCCCAGCTCATGACGGCGCGACCGTCACTGTTCATGGCCAGCCTGGGGCTGGCCGAAAAGCCGGCATTGACGTTGCCTGCATCAATCGCCGTCGGCGCCCCCCAGCCCGTGGATGGACTGAAGAGGGCGTAGTACATCGATGTGCCTTGATGCCAGAACGCCAGGCCGTTGCCGGCGGCATCCATGGCCACCCGGGGTCGTGACTGTGCAATGACCTCGTCCAGCCCGCTCTCGATGCCTTGCGGGGGCTGCCAGCCCGTGGCGAGGGTGTAGCGGGCCGCCTTGAGGCTGTAGCGGGTGTCGCCTGGGTTGGCCTCGCGCCAGATGGCCAGGGCGGTGCCGTCGGCGCTCAAGGCGACATCGGCATCGCGTGCAGTCAGGTTGCCACTGGCGTCGACGCGGGCCCAATTGCCCCAGCCCCCCTGCGGCAAGAGCGCGTTGTTGTAGACGTCCGAGCCGGAGATCAGCACGCCCACGGCCCCGCTGCCGTCAATCACTGCAGCGGTCAGCGTGCCGCCCGACTGCGTCGGAGGGTAAAAGGGTGCCCCCCAGCCAGCAGCGGCGCTGAAGCGGCGGGTTTCGAGGTTCGGGCGCAGCCAGGTGGCAACGCCATCAGCGCTAAGCAGCAGCTTGCCCTCAACCAGTGCGGTCAGGCTCGATGACGTGCTCAGGCCGGGCACCACCACAGCCGCAGCCCAACCCTGGTTCGGCACATACAGGCGCGAGAACACCTTGCGCGTGCTGCCGTTCGGCACACCGTCGGACTGCTCCCACAGCACCATGGCATGGCCAGCAGACGAGATTGCAGTGAGCACGCTGGGTTCCGCAAACGGGCTGGTGTCCGACACATTGAAGTCATTGCTGGACTCCAGCAGCTGCGGTGCGCCCCACTGCGCTGCAACCGGCGCGGCCTCAAAGCTTGCAGTCACGGCGCGTGCGGCGCTGGTGACGACGCTGCACGTGACGGTGCTGCCTGAGCATGCGCCCGACCAGCCTGCAAAGCGCTGCCCTGTACCGGGTGTCGCCACCAGGGTGATGGTGGTGCCGGCGCCGAAGTTGGCCGTGCATGTGCTGCCGCAGTCGATGCCGGCGGGATCTGAGCGCACGCTGCCCGCCCCGACCAGCGTCACGGTGAGTGCGAACTGCGGCGTCTGCGTGGCTGCAAAGCTGGCGGTGACGTTGCGCGCCCGGTCCATGGCGACGGTGCAGCTGGCCGCGGTGCCGCTGCAGTCGCCCGACCACGAGGAGAAGGTCTGGCCGGAGGCCGGTGTGGCGGTCAGCACGATCCGGCTGGCCGGATCAAACAACTCGCGGCAATCACTGCCGCAGTCGATACCGGCGGGATTGGAACGCACGACGCCGCTGCCGCTCACCGTGACCGTGAGGACATTGGGCGCCTGGGGCGGCACCTCGCCGCCGCCCCCGCCACCGCCGCCACATGCGGCAACACACAGTGCCCACACAGCTGGGGCAACAGTCCGGAGCATGCCGCGATGGGCAGCCTGACGGGTTCGAATCAAAAGCGATGATGTGTGCATGGGTATGAGTTCGAGGTTTGGGAGGAGAGTCAGCGCTTGTGAGGCGGCTGATTGAAGGTTTGGGCGGCGGAGTCAGCGTGCGATCACGCGCTTCAGCCGGGTCCGTGGATCGACACCACGGGCGCGGGTATGCGCCACGCCGGGATCTTGTGGATCCGCTTGGGGCCGTCCTGCATCAGGCCGGCATAGCGTGAATGCCAGCCCGCGCGGAACCACGGCGGTTCAGGTGCCGTCTCGCCGGGGTGTCAGACGCAGTTGCCCCCGATGTCATAGGTGAGGATGCGCCGGGTCGCGGGGTCGACAATGAAGACGAGGGTGCAGACGGCCGTGCGGTTGACGCGCTCGTAGCGCTGCACGATGACCGGGCCCTGGCTGCTCTGGCCGATCTCGCTGCCGCGGGCCACGTCAACCGTGTAGTCGGTGCGGTCGCGCTCGAAGGCATACAGATCCTTGCCGGCCATCGGTATGTCGTTGAAGCTGCGATCCTCGCGCTCCGGGATGCTGACGACCCGCGCCGCCCTGCCGTACTTGGCGATGGCCTCGTCGATCGTCTTGCCCACCATGAACTTGGCTTCGATGCCGCGAAACGATGCGTGCCGCAGCAGAGCACGGCGCGTGGCGTAGGACGCGTCGCTGACGGCGCAGCCAGCCACCGGGACCAGCGCAACCAGTGCGATCGCCTCGGCTGCCCGTTTCGGGACATGGCGGCGCGCGTTGAGCGATTCGCGCTCAGTCGGTGCAATACGGTTCATCGCAGTCGAGCCGGTAAGGATGAGATCGGGCAACTCGGCACGGCGCACGGCGGCGTTGATCGAGCCCTGAGCGCAGCCAGTCCGCGCGAGATCGACCCCGCCGGCCGCGTTGGAACTGCACAGCATGGCGGCACCCTCACTTGCGCTGGCAGATGGGCGGATTCACCATGCCCAGCGTCAGCAGGTTGCCGCCATTGACCGTGCAGCTGTATTCCTTGCCATCCTTGCCGCGGAGCACTGCGTAGGTATTGGTGCCGGAGGCTGTTCTGGACACGAGCTTCAGCTCGCCGGCGGGCACACCCAGCACACCGGCAGACTCGGACACCACGCGCTCATCGCTCAGCAGATTGGTCTTCTCAGCGACCGTGCCGCACCCCAGTACGGGCAGCAACAAGAGCACGGCGGCGGCCTGCTTGAGGGTACGGCGACTGACATCGAGGTAGGCGTAGTTCAAGAGCTTGATCCTTCTGGGTTCGAAAAGTGGCTGTCAGAGGTGGAGACGGGGTCACAGTCTTGCCAGGCGAGCAGCAGCAGGCTGAGCACCAGCAGCACGGAATATTCGGCACCATTTCGCCCTAGCCCGACGACGAACCAGCCTGCCTTGGCGTGCACGAGCGCGATGCCCATCAGGTAGAGCAGTGCGCTTGCAACGCAGATCACGCGCGTGCCCTTGCCGAGCATGAGCAGAATTGGGCCGACGATCTCGAACAGGGTGATGCACCAGGCCAGCACGGGGCCGAGCGGCCACCCGCCAGCCGTCAGCCAGGCGCCGAAGGGCGTGACCGAGTCCGTGGCCCAACGCGCAATCCCATGGATCGCAATCAAGCCGGCCAGTCCAACCCGCATGAGGATCCAGGCCAGGCGACTGCGTGGGAGCGTGGTCGGCGGCAGTGACATCGCGAAGAACTTGCTCAAGGTAAATTGCCTCACAGGCCTAGGAATTTGCAGCCTCTTGGCGGCTGAGAAAGTGTTTCCCAGACTGCATATCCCAAGCAAACTCAAGTTCTTGGCGCTGAGGCCTAAAGGAACTTGGCCTCAACCCTTTTCGATCTGCACGCCGTGGACAAGAAAACCCTGCCTCCCCTGCCCGCGCTTCGAGCCTTCGAAGCTGCAGCGCGACACATGAGCTTCTCGCGCGCCGGAACGGAGCTCCATGTCACCGCGGCAGCCATCAGTCACCAGATCAAGCTGCTTGAACGCTGGCTCGGCGTGCCGCTGTTCGCTCGACGGCCGAACGGCGTCGTCCTGACGGCGGCGGGCAGCGACTACGCACTTCGCTTGCGTGACGTGTTCGACCGACTGCTGCTCACCAGCCGCGCGCTGCGCGATCACCAGGCACGACCGGTGGTCCGGATCCGGTGCCAGTTCAGCGTGGCCGCGATGTGGTTGACCTCGCGCGTGGCCACCCTGGCACGTGAACGGCCCGATCTCGAGATCCGCTTGATCGCGGCAGAGCACCGCGCCACCGGTCCACTCGGCGCCGACATTGCCATCTACTTTCCACGCAGCGAGCTGCCGCGGCACACGCAGCATCTGCTGTTCCCTGGACGGTTCAGGGCCTTTGCCGCCCCGTCGCTGGTCGGACGAGGCGCTTTGCCCCGCCCGGCTGAAGTTGCCACGTTGCCGCTCCTGCACCTCGCCGTGGAGGAGAAGGGCTGGACGTCTCCGGGATTTGCGGAATGGTTCGAGGAGGCGGGCGTGGAGGTGGCATCGCCCCTACCCGGATTGCGCTTCAACCTCGCACATCTGGCGACGCAGGCCGCCACGCTCGGCACGGGCGTGGCGCTGCTGCCAGACAACCTGTGTGTGGATGCGCAGCGGCAGGGACTGCTCGTCGCCTTGCCCGGCCCGGCGCTGCCCGCGCCGCTGCCTTTCATGTTGATGTGCCGGGACACTCCGGAGGAACCGGTCGCGTGGGTCCGTGATGCGCTGCTCGCCGCGGCGGCGTCGCAGACGCGGCTGGTCGAATAGGCCGCGTGCCCATGGCAGGCGGAGTCTGGGCTCGCGCCACCGGTCATCCGCGCTGAGCGCCGCGTCGGCGCGGTGGTGGATTCAGCGCCTGCTCATCCACGCCGGCCCTCACGCCTGCTGGCCGGGCCGCGTGCACGCAGTAGGTCGCCCGCATCAGGCACATTGCCGCGAATGCTGTCCGCTTGTCTGGCGCTGGAGGCGGGGTTTCAGCCGGCACCGCTTGCTGCCGCCGGGAGGTGGAGCCGGGCGAGGCCGAGCACTGCTTGGCCCCGGCGGAACGACGAGCGCCTCTAAGCGCGAGGCCCCGGCGCCCCTAGATCGCTTGTCTGGCGCGGCTCTCCAGACACTTTGGCCTGAAGAGGCGCATGAAAGCTGGGGCTTGCGAGCCGCACCCGGGCGTCGAATGCCACGCCAGAAATGAACACGGCGGCCCGCAGGCCGCCGTATGGTGCACTTTTGGCGCGCTGGGCTGGACGGTATGCAGCTGCCCTAGCCGCGCTGCAACTTGAACAGGCTGACCGACTGCAGGAGTGTGGCGGCCTGATTGCGCAGGTCGGCGGTGGCGCCGGTGGCTTCCTCGACCAGCTCGGTGTTCTTCTGGGTGGTGTGCTCGAGCGCACCGACGCTGTCATTGATGAGATTGACCTCACGCGCCTGCTCGCGCAGCGTGCCGGCCACCTCCTGCACGAGCGTGTCCACGCTGCGCACGCTGGTGAGGATCTTGCCCATGGTGTCGCCCGCATGACGCACCAGATCTGTACCCGTGCCGACGCGTTCCACACTCTCGGTGATCAGCGTCTTGATCTCGCTTGCGGCATGCGCAGAGCGCTGCGCCAGGTTTCTGACTTCCCCGGCCACCACGGCAAAGCCCTTGCCCTGCTCGCCGGCGCGCGCCGCCTCAACGCTGGCGTTCAGGGCCAGGATGTTGGTCTGGAAGGCAATGGAGTCGATCGTGCCGATGATCTCGCAGATCTTCTGCGCCGAGGTGTTGATTTCGTCCATGGTGCGAACCACATCGCTCACTGTGGTTCCGCCCTGTTCGGCCACTGCGGTGGCGTCCTTGGACAGTGCGCTTGCGCGCTCGACGCTGCTGGCGCTGGTGTTGGCGGTGGCATGAATCTGTGCCACTGCGCCAGCGGTCTGCTGGACGCTGTCGGATTGCTGATCCGTGCGAGCAGCGAGGGCTTCGTTCCCCGAGGCGATGCCGTCGATCCGGGTGCTCATGGATTCCACGCCGGAACGGATCTGTCCCACCAGATTGGCCAGTTCGGCACGCATGTGTGCCATGGCGGCCACGAGGCTGGTGGTGTCGCCCGGACGGACAACGACTTCGCGCGTCAGATCGCCCTCGGCAATTGCATGCGCGATCGCTGCAACGTCCGCTGGCTCACCACCGATCTGCCGGGTCAGCTGGCGCACCACCATGGCGGCGGCGGCCACGCCAATCAAGATGCTCAAGCCCGTCAAGACCAGCACGAGGGTCTGCATCCATTGGGCAATCCCGAGCGCCTGCTGGTTGGTGTCGTTCAGTGAGGTGGTCTGCCATTCGATCTGGTCCGCCACGCGGTCCAGAAACTGATTGCGGCGCGGGATGACTTCATCAGTGAGCAGATCCACGGCTTCGCTCAGCCGGGTCTGCTGGATCAGCGCGCCGATCTTGTCGACGCTCTGCAGGAACGGGACCACGCTGGCCTGCACCGCCTGGAAACGCTTGCGTCCATCTTCGTGGTGCTGGGAAGCCTCGAACTCGCGCAGCTGCTCCGTGAGCTCCTTGCGCAGCGTGCCGATGAGCGCCAGGGTCTTTTCGCGCTCGCCCTCGGACTTCACGATCATCGCGTGCCGCGTCTCGAGCGACATCATGATCACGGTGCGGCGAATCTCGGCAATGGCCAGAATCTGCGGCGTGAAGTGGTTGGTGACGTCGCCAATCGCGCCGCGAATATGGTGGACCTTCACGGCAATCATCAAGGCAGAAATAACGCCCAGCGCAATGACGACGCCGAAGGCCAGCCACAGCCGGCGCTTGACAGTGAGTTTGCTTGACATGGCGTGTTCCCCTTGGATGCTGGACCGCACGCGTCTTTCGGATCCATGCGGCCAGCTCGCACGGTAGTGCCGGTGTCATGGACACATTGCGACAGAAAGAGCGCAAGTTTCAGGGCATTTCACAATCGATCTACACCAGCCATGGGCAGGTGCATGTCGCAATGGCAAACGGACGACAACCCACCGCCCTGCACCATCACGTTGTGGCATCAGGTACCACAGCGAGTACACGCGCCCTTGGTGCAACAACGGCGGCCCAGAGACCGCCGTTGTTGCTTGAACGTGCTTTGACGTAAGCGAGTGCTGCAGCCTTACGCGCGCTGCAGGCGGAAGTTGCCCACCACTTCGCCCAGCTGCACGGCCTGGGCCTTGAGGCTTTCGGCCGCTGCGGCGGATTGCTCCACCAGCGCAGCGTTCTGCTGAGTCATCTGGTCCAGCTGGCCCACGGCCTGGTTCACCTGCGTAATGCCCGAGGCCTGCTCCGTGGTGGACGCGGTGATCTCGCCGATCATGTCGGTGACGCGCTGCACGCTGGCGACGATCTCGTTCATGGTGGCGCCGGCTTGTTCGACCAGCTGGCTGCCAGTCTCGACCTTCTCGGCGCTGGCGCCAATCAGCGTCTTGATCTCCTTGGCGGCTTCAGCACTGCGGCCGGCCAGATTACGTACTTCACTGGCCACCACGGCGAAACCGCGGCCCTGTTCGCCGGCGCGTGCGGCTTCCACAGACGCGTTCAAGGCCAGGATGTTGGTCTGGAAGGCAATGCCGTCGATGACGCCGATGATCTCGCTGATCTTGCGGCTAGCTGTGCTGATGTCACTCATGGTGTGGACGACCTTGCCGACCACGTCCCCGCCCTGCTGGGCGACAGAAGACGCGCTGGCTGCCAGCTGACTGGCGGTGCGGGCGGCCTCGGCGTTCTGGTTCACGGTTTGCGAGAGCTGGGCCATGGAGGCTGCGGTCTGCTGCAGATTGCTGGCGGCCTGTTCAGTGCGGCCGGAGAGGTCCTGGTTGCCCACGGCCACTTCACTGGAGGCGGTCCGGATGGATTCAGACGTTTGCGCCAACTGGCTGACGATGTCGTGCAGATTGCTGCGCATCTGCGCAAGGTCCTGCATCAAGCCCTTGAACTCGGTGGGGGCGTCGGTCTCGACCGTGCCGGCCAGGTTCCCCTGCGCAATTTCGCGTACGGCGCCTGCCGCCTGATTGACCGGGCGCAGAACGGCGCGGGTCAGACCCACGCCAACCACCGCGCCAATGACCATAGAGATGATCAGCAAGGCCACGGACATCGCCTGACTGGCATCAATGTCTTTCTGCGCTTGTTCGCTGAGCTTCTTGGTACGGGTCCCCTGATATTCACCCAATGCTCGGCTGGCAACCAGGTACTGCGCCGTCACGTCCTTGAAGGGCCCGGCGCCCAACTCGCGGGCAGTAGCGAAGTCGCCGGCCTCCACCGCAGCCTGGATCTTGGCGCGCACCGCATGCCAGGCGGTACGTCGCTCGCCCAGGGTGGCGACGAGCTTCTTGGCCTCGGGATCGGTCTCGATCTCGTTGAAGCGCTTTTGCACGGCCGTCACGTTTTGCGTCACCTCGGCAATCAGCGGTTTGAGGTGGTTGTAGGTCTCCGCGCTGCCGGCCATGGCGATGGTGGTCCAGCGGTCGCTGTTCATGACAATGCCGCGGTCCCAGGCCTCTGCCGCGTCATCACGTTCTCGCTGTGCGCCCACCAATTCCGTGATCAGCAGCTCCAGCTGGTGCTTCTGATAGATGGCAATACCCGTAATGACGAGCGACGTGGCGACGACGGCCAGCATGGCGACCGCAATGCGCGCTCGGATGGAGAATCGATTCATGGCGTGATCCCTACAGCAATGGATGGTTTGAGACTCCGATCATCCGATGCAAGCGCAAGTGTCAATGCAACGAAAAGCGCAATTGCGCTGCCGCATTTGGGATCCACCTGTACAGGACAACGCGCGCCGCCTGAGCCCGCGACCGCTTTGCAGCTCAGGCGCGTGCGGGGTCCCGGCAGCAGCGATCACCCAAGCACGGTTGAAGCAAGCGAGAGCAGCCCGTACACAAAAAAGGGCGGCCCGCAGGCCGCCCAATCCCCTCGCATTGATCTTGTTCAGGCGCGCTGCAGGCGGAAGCTGCCCACCACTTCGCCCAGCTGCACGGCCTGGGCCTTGAGGCTTTCGGCCGCGGCGGCGCTCTGTTCCACCAGTGCAGCGTTCTGCTGGGTCATCTGGTCAAGATGGCCGACAGCCTGATTGACCTGAGTGATGCCGCTGGCCTGTTCGGTAGTGGATGCCGTGATCTCACCGATCATGTCCGTCACCCGCTGCACGCTGGCCACGATCTCGTTCATGGTCGCGCCGGCTTGTTCGACCAGCTGGCTGCCGGTCTCGACCTTCTCGGCGCTGGCGCCAATCAGGGTCTTGATCTCCTTGGCGGCCTCGGCACTGCGCTGCGCCAGATTGCGCACTTCACTGGCCACCACGGCAAAGCCGCGGCCTTGTTCACCGGCACGCGCGGCTTCCACGCTGGCGTTGAGCGCCAGGATGTTGGTCTGGAAGGCAATGCCGTCGATCACGCCAATGATCTCGCCGATCTTCTTGCTCGATGCGGTGATGTCATTCATCGTGTCTACCACCTGCCCCACAACGTCGCCGCCTTGCTGGGCCACGCTGGAGGCGCTGGCTGCCAGCTGACTGGCGGTGCGGGCGGCCTCGGCATTCTGGTTCACGGTTTGCGAGAGCTGAGCCATGGAGGCTGCGGTCTGCTGCAGATTGCTGGCGGCCTGCTCGGTCCGACCGGAGAGATCCTGGTTGCCCACGGCCACTTCACTGGAGGCCGTGCGGATGGATTCGGAGGTTTGCGCCAGCTGGCTGACGATCTGGTGCAGGTTGTCGCGCATGGCCGTCAGGTCGGACAGCATGCCCCGGAACTCGCGCGGTGCTTCAGCAGGCACGTGAGCCGCGAGGTTGCCGGAGGCGATTTCGCGCAAGGTGGCCGCCGTGCTTTCCACGGGCCGCATCACGGCGCGAGTCAGCAACGTGGCGACCACGCCGCCGAGGAGCACCGCCGCGGCAAGCAAGGCCATGTTGACGCGCTCGGTCAAGGTGATGTCGGCCTTGGCGGCATTGGTGATCTCTGTGGTGCGCTCCTGCTGGAATTGCACCATCTTGCGGCTGGCCTCCACGTATCGCTGTCCGCTGGCAGCCAGGCTGCTGGTCCCGATCTGCTTGGCAGTCGCGAAGTCGCCAGCCTCAATGGCCGCGCGCACCTTGTCGCGGTCGGCCAGCCATGCAGTGCGGTCTGTCGCCAGTTCGTCCAGCAGCTTCAGCAGGCGCGGGTCCTGCTCGATCTCGCGCAGGCGCTTCTGGATGACGCTGATGCGTTCGGTGGTGGCTTCCGTGAGCGGCTTGTATTGCGCGTAGAGCTCGGGCGAACCGGCCAGGGCCAGCGCTGCCCAGCGCTCGACGTTCGCCTGATTGCCGCGGTCCCATTCATCGGACAGCGCATCGCGTTCGCGCTGCACCCCCGTGAGTTCGACAATCTTCTTTTCAAGCGCGGCGCTTTCGTATGCGCCCACGGCGGCGATGGATGCCGCCACAGTGACAAGGACCGCAACCGATATCAGGATGCGGCTTCGGATGGATAACTGCTGCAACATGAGATTCCCCTTTGTTTAATGTCCATGACAGCGAACTGGATATTTCGCCTTACGGGCATTTATGAATGGGTGAATGAACGTGGGATTCCGGCTTCAATTTCGAGTTAACCCGTATTGCGACAGAATTTCGCAAAGATTTAGCGCCGTTTCTATCATTTATGTTCTGCCTTAAACGAATTAATGTCGTGAGTTGCTCAGCTCACACTAAGGAATGCGCATTCGTTTTTGTTCAGGACAAACTGACGGGGGCGCAAAATCTGCGCGCAAGTCGATTGGAACTTGCGTCATCATCCCTGCTGGGTCGGCGACCGCGGCTGAGGTCGCAGCCCGGCACAAACGGTTGCGCGAAGAGGAGCTTTTTGTGAATACCCCTGCACTGAGAATGGCGTTGATTGGCACGCTGGTCGTGGGCGGTCTTGGCGCGGCCTGGTGGGGCTGGCAGTGGCTGCAGACGCCCACGCAGACGCAGGTGATGCGCAAGCCGGGCGCGCAGGCGGCTGGGGCCAAGGCAGCACAGGCCGGCAGCGGCAGCGCAGCACTCTCAGCCAGCGCTGCCCCTGGCGGGCTCTACCGTTGTGACACGCCGCAGGGCGTGGAGTACCGCAACAGCCCCTGCCCGGGCGGCACGCAGCAAAGCAAGGTGGACGTGGTGGTGCCGCAGGGCATGACCTTCGCACCGGGGGCGGCAGCGGCAGACGCAAGCGGCACGCCCACGATGGACCCCAAGCAGCGCAGCGAGCGCTGCAGCGCATTGAACGTGAAGCTGGCCAATGTGGAGAAGGAACTCGCCCAGCCCAATGCGGCGCAAGGTGCGGCTTGGCTGCGCGAGGAGCGCGCCCGGATCACGGCAGAACGCGGCAAGCTGGGTTGCAACTAGAGCCCGCAGCAGGCGCCGACTGCGCCGGCTGAGCGCGTCGCCTCCATGCCCAGGGTTGGTCCAAGCGCCCCGCGCACGCCCGGGGCAGCCAACACACACCCAGCATTCATGCGGCTTTCCAGACCAAAGTGTCTGGCAAGCCTCACCAGATGCGCGATAAGGCTGTGGAAACGCGCGTCAGGCGTGGGTCTGCAGCCCGCTCACCGGCGGCAGCCCGCCCTGCGCAGCGCGGCTAGAAGCGCACGCGGATGCCGCCCTTGACGTCGCGCAGGGTGGAGCCGGCGCCGGCGTAGTTGTCGATGAAGTCCACACCGAAGGTGAGTGACACCCGGCGCCCGAGCCGCTGATCGATCTCCAGGCCGTAGAGCATGGTGGTCTTGGATCGGTCGCGGGTGACGCGCCCCCGTTCGGAGATTTGTTGCGTGCCATAGGCCGCACCAAGGCGCAGATTGGCCGAGAAGCTGCGGCTCAGCGGCAAGCTGGCCACGCCGGTGACCGCGGTGGTGCGCTGCGACACGGTGGCCGCGCCGAAAAAGGCGCTGATGAAGTCAAAGTCTTCGTAGCCGGTGTGGCTCAGCTCGACCGCCAGCCGTTCGTCAAAGGCGAGGCCGAGCACCAGCGTGCCGCTCAGGGATTCACGCCGGTCCGGGCTGATGACATCCACGCCCTTGATGGATTGGGTGGCGTTGCCGAAGTCGGCACCGATATAGACGCGCGGCTCAGTGGCGGGTGGGGTCTCGGCGGGTGCATTGACCGCCTCGGGGCGGCGCGGCGGTGCGACCGGTGTGGGCTGCGGATCGCTGGCGGATGGAGCGACGGGCGTGGGCGGTGCAGGTGCCGGCGGAGCGCTCTGGGCCTGGACGAGACTGCTGGCGAGCAGCCACAAGCTGCCGAGGAGGAGATGGCGAAACACGCAGAGTCCTTTCATGAAGACAGAGCGCCAAGGCGCGGATGAGGAATACGGAGGAGGCACCGAGCCCGCCAAGTATGGACGAGCACGTGTGTATGGCCCGGGTTGGCGGCGCAGGGTCTGCAGACTGAGGCTGATGCGGCGGGCCCGTGCCGCGCCGGCCCAGCCCGCCGCAGCCTCAGCAGCCATCGCCCTTTTGGTCGAAGGTGTCATCCCCCACGCCGCGGGTGTACTTGCCGTCGAGCTGCTCGAACTTGGTGGCGGCATTGGCCAGGCCGCGTAGCGTGGCGTCATCGACGCTGGCGCCATACCAATAGATGGCAACATCCAGGTTCTCGAAATTGGCGCGGTCCAGCGCGGACTGCGCGTGGCTGGCGGGCGCGAGTGCAACGAGCACGGCAGTCTGAGCGGCCAGCAGCACGCGGGGCATGCAGCCACGCAGCACCGCCGTCATGCGAACGGCAAGAGCGAACATCGGCGAATCTCCTCGTGGGATGGACCAGTCTGCAAGGGCAAGCACTGCGGCCGGCTTCTTCTACGTCTGTTGACGCGGTGCTACGGATACGGCGGTGCAACACATCGGCGCGGACCGTCGTGCGGTCTGCCCGAGCGCGGGCGATTCATAGGCGGCGCGCAAAGTGCCGGCAATGATCGGTTGCTATGTGGTCAGCAACTTTCGATGGCGCACTGCACAAGCCCCGGACCCCGGTGCCCCAGTGCGCCGCTACATTGCCGCCATGCACAAAGACACATCTGAAATTCACACCGCGGACCTTCCGCGCCAAGCCGAATTCAATCCGCTGTACCGGCCCTACCTGGTGCTGGTAGGTGCCATCACGCTGGCGATCACGGTGATCGGCATTCCGCTGGCCATCATCTGGGTGCTGGGCGTGGGCCAATGGTGGGCGCGCCACTACTTCGACAAACTGGAATGCGAGCTGACCGACCGCACGGTGCGCTTTCGCAAGGGCATCCTGTTCCAGGTGGAGCGCACCATTCCGCTGGAGAACATCCAGGACGTGACCTTCATCGAGGGTCCGCTGCTGCGGCAGTTCCACCTGGCCACGCTCAAGTTCGAGACCGCAGGCCAAAGCGCGGGCCAGGCGCACGACATGTCACTTGTCGGCATCATCGACGCCCACCAGTTCCGCGACCGCATCCTGAGCGCGCGCGACGAACTGCGCCAGCGCCACAGCCCGGCCGCCCAGGCACCTGCCGCGGCGCCGGCCGCGGGAACAGATGCCGAACTGCTCAAGCAGCTCAGCACCCAGACCGTGCTGCTGCACAAGATCAGCGAGCAGCTCGACACACTGATCGCGCAGCGAAAGGGCATCTAGACATGCAGAACCTGCCCGTCATCGTGATCGAAGGTGTGCTCGTCTTTGGCGGCGTGCTCGCGTTTGCCTGGTGGCAGCTGCGCGAGCTCAAGCAGCTCGAGCGTGAGCGCGAGCGCAAGAAGGCGGAGGCTGCAGGCTCAAAGAGCGAGAGCGAAGATCCGAAAGCCTGATCCCGCGGTACACCGCTCGGAGCGGGAACTTGCACCCCGGCTCGATGCAAGTCAGTCACCCAGCCGGCGTCCTTCTCCCGATACAAGCCAGCAACAAGCCACGGGGATAATGCTGTCTGCCAGCTTGCGGGACGGCCCCGAAGGGAACCCGTCGGCCCGGCCATCGTCCATCATTGCGCTGCGCTTGCACGACCAGCGCCGCAGCCACGCTCCCCTTACAGCTAGGCACACTGCAGATTGCGCCCCCAGACTGCCCGCAACAACGTGATTCCCCTGCCCGTACCCGGGCCGGGCGGCGCGCGGGCCATGCCGGTCGTGGTGAGTTCCGGCCCGGCGAATGTGCGGCTGTCTGCGAGCTCACCCTACGACGCCGATGCCCGCACGCAACGCCGCCTTGGCGCCGGCGCGCTGGGCATCTCGGCGCTGATCAATCTGCTGATCATCCTGCTGCTGGCCTCGGTCAATCCGCCGCCGCCCAAGATGGAGCAACGTGCCGGCGCGCCGATTGAAGTGAACCTGAGTGGTCTGGACCCGGAGCCGCCGGCCGCCGCCGCACCACGCCAGCAGCAGCGCCCCATGCCGCGCCGCGCCGAGAACCCGCGCAGCGTGCCGCCACCCACCCGTGCCGACGCCCTGCCCCCGCCGGTACCGAACGCGCCGCCGCCGATCGAGCCACAGCCGCAACGCCCGCGCGACGTCACCGAGCTGTTCGACTTCAAACCGCAGCCCCGCGCGCCGCAGCAGCCGCAGGAGGACTTCATGGCCGACATGAAGCGCCGCCAGGGAGCAAGCACGCCGCAAACCGCCGCCGAGGAGAGCGAGGCCAGCCGCGCGGCGCGCAACGCGGCGGGCAACATTGCGGCTCTGACGCAAAAGGGCATGCGCGGCAACAGCGAGACCGGCGGCGTATTCACCATCACGGAGATCGGCCTGCGCCGCGCGGAGTTCACCTTCAACGGCTTCGAGAACCAGACCCGCGGCCGATTTGCCGAGCGCATTGCCGTGGAGCAGGGCAGCGAGGTGGACGTGCGCGTGGCGATCGTCAAGGAGATGATCCGACTGATCCGCCGCTTCAAGACGGGCGACTTCGTGTGGGAGTCGCGCCGCCTGGGCAAGGACGTGACCCTCAGCGCCCGCCCGGCCGATGACACTGCACTCTTCAACTTCCTGATGCTCGAGATGTTCCCCGAGGATGCCAAGCGCCTGTCGCGCCCCTAGGGCATGGAGTTCAGCCCCCGGAGACTCAAGTGAAAACGCCCCGTCAGCCGCGGGGCGTTTTCATTCAGGCAGGCTGCACTCAGCGCGGCATGTCGATCACGTTCGGATCATTGGGCCGGGCGCGGAAGGGCTGGGCCTCGCCGGCCGTGGCGGTGCTCTGCTCTGTGCGGGCGCGCAGAACGGCGTACAGCTCGGCCGGAATGAGCTTGTAGGCCAGCGCAAGCAAGCCGCTGACAATGGCGATGTCATCCAGCCAACCCAGGCCGATGAAGAGGTCCGGGATCAGGTCGATGGGCAGGACGAGATAGCCGAAGGCTGCCAGCATGGCCAACTTGGCTCGCTTGGGCGTGCGCGGATCACGCAAGGCCACCCAGACAAAGCGCAGTTCCTTGCGCAGCTTCCAGGCCATCGTGGCAAACAGCAGGGGGCGTTTCATGTGTGGCGTTCTCCGGGGTGCAGACAGCGCAACTTGCGCGCCGCCTGTAGGACGATTTTGGGGCAGATCCGGTTCCCCGCGCCTGAGGATTGCACCTAGATCGGCAGCGCTGCGACCGGTACCGCCCAGAGTGCGACGAATGCCCGCTTCGCGTCACCGTGGCCACCGTGCTTGCATGGCAACATGGCGCGTTTTGGAGGGAGTCCAAGATGATCGGTTACGCCACTCTGGGAACCAACGACCTGCCGCGCGCAGCGGCCTTCTATGACGCGCTGCTCTCCGAGCTCGGCGCCAAGCGCATGTGGGAATACGACGGCGGCATCGGCTGGGGCGTGAGCCCGGAGCTGCCGGTGCTGGGCATTCTCAAGCCCTACAACAGGCAGCCGGCCACCGTGGGCAATGGCACGATGGTTGCAATCGTCGTCAACTCACCCGCCAAGGTGGACGCCATGTACACCTTGGCGCTCAAGCTCGGCGCCAGGGACGAAGGCCCAGCCGGGCCGCGTGGGCCGAGCTTCTACGCCGGCTACTTCCGCGACCCGGACGGCAACAAGCTCAATGTGTTCTGCAGCACGAGCGTCGAATAACCATTGAATTGCATTGCATTCAGTATCAGCGGCGGCATGGCACCGCTGCGCGCAGTCACTTGAGGGAGAAGAACACATGGCCGGCAGCAGCCTGCTTGCATTGATTGACGACATTGCCACCGTGCTCGATGACGTGGCCGTACTGACCAAGGTGGCCGGCAAGAAGACGGCTGGCGTGCTGGGCGACGACCTCGCGCTGAATGCCGAACAGGTCTCCGGCGTGCGTGCCGAGCGTGAGCTGCCGGTGGTCTGGGCGGTGTGCAAGGGCTCGCTGCTGAACAAGGCCATCCTCGTGCCGGCGGCTCTGGCCCTGGCGGTGTTTGCGCCCTGGCTGATCACGCCACTGCTGATCCTTGGCGGCCTGTTCCTCTGCTACGAGGGCGTGGAGAAGCTCGCGCACAAGCTGCTGCACAAAGGCGAAAGCGAAGCCAACGACAAGGCGCTGGCCAGCGCGCTGGCAGACCCCAATGTGGACCTGGTGGCGCTGGAGAAAGAGAAGATCAAGGGCGCGATCCGCACCGACTTCATCCTCTCGGCCGAGATCATCGTGATCGCCCTGGGCGTGGTGGATGGCAAGCCCTTCGGCACGCAGGTGGCGGTGCTGTCGGGCATTGCGCTGCTGATGACGATCGGCGTGTACGGTCTGGTGGCCGGCATCGTGAAGCTGGACGACGGCGGCCTGTGGCTGTCGCGCCGTGACGGTCAACCCGCGCTGCAGGCGATCGGCCGCGGCATCCTGCGCGCTGCGCCCTGGCTGATGAAGACACTGTCCGTGGTGGGTACGGCGGCCATGTTCCTGGTGGGCGGTGGCATTCTGGTGCACAAGATTCCGCAGCTGCATCACCTGGTGGAGCCCCTGCTGACCGGGCTGAACGGCTTCGTGCAGGTGCTGGTGAGCAGCCTGGCCGATGCAAGCGCGGGCATCGCGGCCGGCGCGGTGGTGCTGGCGGTGGTGACACTCGCGCAGCGGACGTTCAAGCGCGGCTGATCGGGTATCACCATGCGCCGTCCTTGCGGAGGGCATGAACCCGGCAGCCTCTTGATGAGAAACACTTTCGGCCATCAAATTGCATTGAATTCAGACTGAAATGAGCGTCCCTGGGGTCGCCGGCTTACCGCTTGCGGCGCGCGGATCTTCGGGTATACGCGCAGTGGATTTGGCGCTTTTCAGTCAACTTCAGACCAATCAACCATTCTCTTTCGGCCAAGGATCAAGACATGCTGGTTGTGTACACCACCGTGGGCGATGAAGCCGCCGCCAAGCGCCTGGCGCAGACCGTGATCCGCGCCCAGCTGGCGGCCTGCGCGCAGATCAGCCGGATCGAGAGCCTGTACCTCTGGGCTGGCGACATGCAGCAAACGCCGGAGTGGCGGATCGCCTTCAAGACCACGGAGGCCTGCTACGACGCCATCACCACCGTACTCAAGGCGGACCACCCCTACGAACTGCCGCAGATCATCGCCGTGCCAGTCTGCGCCGCGCACCCGGAGTACGCGCTCTGGGTGGAGAGCAAGAGCATTGCACCGACCACGCCGGGCGCGGCCAATCGCACCTGAACGCGGCAGGGAGGTGGCGGGCAGCCCGCACCTTATGGTTCGCCGAACTTGCCCTGCGAGCGCGCGGGCACCTCGCCGCAGTCCGGGCTGACGAATCGGGCGCTGTAGCGGATCGTCATCGCGACCCGGCCGTCATCCGGGCCGCCGCCGCCCGCGCGCGAAAAGCCACTGAAGCGTTCGTCGCTCTCTCGCCAGTACTCCGCCTTCATGCTCATCTGCCGCGTGCTGGCGGGCACGGCAGGCATCTCGCGCCCGTCGGGCCGGCGGCGCGCAGGCAGCGCCGGCTGGTTCACGGTACACAGCTCGTCCACCCGCCAGCCGGCCTGCGTCTGCAGGCGCTCGCCGCGGCAATCGCGGCTGCGGCCGGTGGGGTCGGTCGGCATGGGCATGCCGGTTTCGGTGGCGGCAGGCTCGGCCTCGCGCGGCATGGCCATCGGCAGCTTTGCCCGCACACCGCGCAGGCAGATCGGGTAGTCACGCTCAGCGGCACGGCCAGACACGGCAGACAGCGTCTGCACCAGCAGCGGCTCGAACTTCACGCTGCCCGTGACCTGCCACAGGCCTTCGCGCACCGGCAGCGGCTCGCCGGGCGGTGCGGCGCGGATCGCGTCCAGATGCTGCGGCGTGGCGCAGGCGGCAAGCAGCAAGGCGGCGCACGCCAAGGCCAAGGCGGCGCTGCCTCGCGAAGGATGAGCTGGGAACATCGGATGATCAGACATGGGGTGCACCACTCGGAGGGGACTGCTGCACCCTAGGTGCTGCCCCCTGTTTCCATCCAGAACAGTGGCGCGCGGTCGCAGCAGATGCCACCGACCGTGGCGCGGGCTGCTGCCGGACTGCAGCTGGCGCAAAGGTGGCGGATGCGCCAGACAGGGCGCGCGCAGGTGTCTGCAAGTCTCCAGTGCCGCGTCGTGTCAGGCCACAAAAGACATTGCCCCGCACTGGGCGGGGCAATGTCTTTATTCACATGTTGAATGCAGCAGCGCAGTCCTTGCGGCATGCGCATGTCACCGCCGACAAGCGCGCGGCTCAGTCGCCCTTGCTGAAGCGGGCAAAAGCGCCGGCGTCGTTGAAACCGCGATGGCCCTGGCGGCTGCCGCGACCCTCTGCGGACGCCGGGCGTGCCGGGCGGCGGGCATCGCCGAAGCCGGGCACCTGACCATAGCCGCGGGGCTCCCGCGGGGCGCGGCTATCTGCGCCGCGGTCAGCCTGCGTGCCGAAGCGTGCATCGCCGCGGCCGGGGCCACGAGGCGCCCAGGTATCGCGCGGAGTGCGGGTATCACCGCCGGCTGGCGCACGACCTTCGGCGGCAAATCCACCGCTGCTGGTCCGTGCCGGGCCACCGAAGCCGCCACGGCCTTCGCGAGCCTGGCGGTATTCGCCTGCACCGCCGCGTTCGTCCTTGCGCCATGCCGGTGCCGACTTGGTCCAGGGGCCGCGAGCATCGGCGCCTTGCGGATTGCTGCGGGCGGCGCGCTCGCCGTCCCAGGGGCGGGCCGGGCGGTCGCCCTGGGCATGCTGCGGGCGGTCACCATAGGCGCGCTGAGGGCGATCGCTGTATGCGCGCTGGGGCCGATCACCATAGGGGCGATCACGGCGCTGGCCAGGGCGACCGTCCTTGAAACCGGGCGCGGGGCGCTGCGGCTCCAGACCTTCCACCACGGCAGCGGGAATCGGGCGGCTGGTGAAGCGCTCGATGCGGCGGATCTTGAACTTGTCGTCGGCCAATGCCAGGGTGATGGCCGTGCCGGCACGGCCGGCGCGACCGGTGCGCCCGATGCGGTGCACATAGTCCTCGGCGTTCATCGGCAGGCCGTAGTTGATGACGTGGCTGATGGTGGGCACGTCAATGCCGCGCGCAGCCACATCGGTAGCCACGAGTACGCGCACGCGGCCGCTGCGCAGGTTCTGCAGGATGCGGTTGCGCTTGGGCTGGGGCAGCCCGCCGTGCAGTGCGGCGGTGGCGTGGCCACGCTCTTCAAGCGCGCCGGCCAGCCAGTCGGCATCTTCCTGCGTGCTGGTGAAGACGATGGCCTGGTCGAGGTTGTCGCGCGTGAGCCAGTGGGTGAGCAGCGCGTTCTTGTGCGACTCATCATCCGCCCAGTGCAGATGCTGGGTGATGCTGGCGTGCTGGTCGCGCTGGCTGTTGAGTTCGATGCGCTGCGGGTCGCGCAGCATGTCGCGCGCCAGCGTGGCCAGGCGGCCGGCGAAGGTCGCGCTGAACATCACGGTCTGGCGCGTGGCCAGCGTGGCCGCGCAAATGGCCTCGATGTCCTCGATGAAGCCCATGTCGAGCATGCGGTCGGCCTCGTCCAGGATCAGGGTTTCGACCGTGGACAGGTCCAGTTTGCCGCTCTGGATGTGATCCAGCAGACGGCCGGGGGTGGCGATCATCACGTCCAGACCGCCGCGCAGGGCCTTCATCTGCACGTGATACGGCATGCCGCCGAGCATGGTGGCGACCTTGAGCCACTTCAGGTTGCGGCCGAAGAGCTGCGTCTGCTTCTCAATCTGCTGCGCCAGTTCGCGCGTGGGCGTGAGAATGAGCACGCGCGGCTCTCCGCGCTGGGCGCGGGTCTTGTCGCCACCGGCGGGCTTGTTCAGTGTGAGCTTGTGCAGCGCAGGCAGCAGGAAGGCTGCAGTCTTGCCGCTGCCGGTCTCGGCGCTGACCATCAGGTCGCGGCCTTCGAGCGCGGGCGCAATGGATGCGGCCTGCACGGGTGTGGGTTCGGTAAAGCCAGCGGCATGGACCGCGGCGAGGATGGGCTCGGCCAGATTGAAGGAGGAGAACCCAGTGGATGTGGTTTGGGTGGGTTGTGTCATGAAAGAACCTGCAAAAACGATCTCGCCTCGCAAACCCGACGGGTTGCAAGGACATGGAAAACATCGAGAACGATCAAGCCCGGTTCAATCGAACAATCACGCCACGAAAGCGTGTTCGCGTGCAGCAAGGCTGCGCAACAACCGGGGAATCAACAGTGCCGATGGACTGGCGAAGGCGTGCTTCGCGTGGCGTCCAGTGCAAAAAGACAGCGGGCGAGGTGTGCAACCCGTGAATTGGATGCGGGCCGTCTGAATACAGACACAGCGGCCGCGATAAGACGCAACATGTAGAAGTGTACCCGGGCAAGCCTGATCTGACCTAATCGGCCGTTGGGTGCGGCGCTCTAGCATCCGCGCCATGGACGTGCAGATCCTGCATCAAGACGACTCAATCGTGGTGGCCGACAAGCCCAGCGGCCTCTTGGCCGTGCCCGGCCGCGGCGCCGAAAAGCTCGACAGCTTGGCCTGGCGCGTACAGCAGCGCTGGCCGGATGCGCGCGTGGTGCACCGTCTGGACATGGAGACCTCGGGTCTGATGGTCTTCGGCCTGGGGCTGGCGGCGCAGCGCGCCGTGTCGATGGCCTTTGAGCAGCGTCGCGTCGACAAGCGCTACATCGCGGTGGTGGCGGGCTTGCTGCACGAAGACGCCGGCACAGTTGATGCGCCACTGATCTGCGACTGGCCCAATCGCCCGCGTCAGAAGATCGATGCGATGCACGGCAAGCCCTCGCTCACTCACTGGACTGTGCTTGCCCGCGACCCGCACGCGCAAACCACGCGGGTGCGGCTCGAACCGGTAACCGGCCGCTCTCACCAGCTGCGCCTGCACATGCTGCACCTGGGCCACCCCATCCTGGGCGACACGCTCTACGCCGACCGGGCAGCGCGCGCCGCCGCGCCCCGCCTGATGCTGCATGCGCAGTGGCTGCGCATCCCGCACCCAGGCAGCAGTGAGCTGCTCGAATTCGATTGCCCTGTGCCGTTCTGAACCCCATTGCACCCATTCATAAGGAGCACCTGTCATGAGCACCCCGCTCTTCATCATCACCGGCAGTTCACGCGGCCTCGGTCTCGGTCTCGCGCAGGCTTGTGCCGAGGCGGGATATCGGGTCCTCGGCATCGCCCGCAGGCAGGCTCCGGCGCTCGATGGCTGTGCCGAGCAGTGGGCCGCCGATCTATCCGATCCGCTGCCCGTGGCCGCGCGCCTGGAGACCTGGCTGCGCTCGCAAAGTCCGTCGGTCCTTGTACTGATCAACAACGCCGCACTGCTCACGGACCCCGGCCCGACCGATGCCGTGACGCCCGAAGCGCTAAGCCAGGCCCTGCGTGTCGGGCTTGAAGCGCCCCTGCTGCTCACGGCCGCCTGCCTGCGTGCCACGGCGGGCTGGACCACCTCGCGCAAGGTGGTGCTGATTTCCTCGGGCCTGGGCCGGCGTGCGATGGCTGGCTCGGCACCCTACTGCGCGCAAAAGGCGGGTCTGGACCACTTCGCGCGCGCTGCGGCGCTGGACGAGGCGCTCAAGCCGCATGGCGCGCGCATCGTGTCGCTGGCACCCGGGGTCATCGACACCGACATGCAGGTGCAGCTGCGCAGCGCCAGCGGCCCGGGCTTCCCGGATCGCGGCTTGTTTGCTGACTACCACGCGAGCGGCCGACTCGCCACGCCTCAGGCAGCGGCCCAGGCGGTGCTGCACTATGTGGCGCGCGCTGACTTTGGCAGCA
This sequence comes from Piscinibacterium candidicorallinum, assembly GCF_047549485.1. GTDB lineage: Bacteria > Pseudomonadota > Gammaproteobacteria > Burkholderiales > Burkholderiaceae_C > Piscinibacterium > Piscinibacterium candidicorallinum. The sequence goes on from NZ_CP180191.1 coordinate 2,819,560, forward strand.
ATCCCGTGGCAGATGTGCGCGACGTCTGAGTTGTCACGCAGGCGCCCGCGCTTGCTGGATACACTGCCCGGATGAGCGCTCAGGACCACGCCATCCGCGCCACCTCCTCTGAAGCTGCACCACTCGTCCAAGACGGCCCTGGCCCACAAGGCCTAGGCGGTCTGCTGGCGGGTTTCGTGCGCAGGCATCTGCGTGCCTACGTGATTGCCGCCCTCATGCTCGCCGGCGTTGCGGTGCTGACCGTGTGGCTGCCGCGCCAGATCGGGTATGTCGTGGATGCACTGGTGGCGCGGCAGCTCGATCTGCCGGGGCTGGCGCGCGAACTGGGCCTGATGATCGCTGCCGGCGTAGCCATCTACTTCCTGCGTGTGGGCTGGCGCCTCTACCTCTTTGCCGCGGCCTATCAGCTCGGACAAAGCCTGCGCACCCGCCTCTACACCCGCCTCACACTGCAAGGCCCGCGCTTCTTTCAGCGCAGACGTACGGGCGACCTGATGGCGAACGCCACCAACGACATCGACGCGGTAGAAATGACGGCCGGCGAAGCCATGCTGGCAGGCTTTGACGGCACGCTGACCCTCGTGCTGGTGGTGGCGATGATGACGCTGGGTGTGGATTGGCGCCTTGCGCTCGTGGCGCTGCTGCCCTTCCCGCTGATGGCGCTGGCCTTCTGGCACATCTCGCGGCATGTGCATGAGGCCTGGGCGCAATCGCTGGATCGGTTCAGCAAGCTCAATGAGCATGTACAGGAAACCTTTGCCGGTGTGCGTACGGTGCGTGCGCTGGGGCTCGAGCAACGCAGCGAGAAGCACTTTGGCGAACTGGCCAAGAAGGCTGCAGACACGAGCTTTGATGCGCAGCGCTGGGAGGCAGCGTACGAACCGGCGGTGGGCTTCACGCTCGCCACGGCCACGGCCATCACGCTGGGTTTTGGTGGCTATCTGATCTGGCAGAAGGAAATGACCGTTGGCCAGCTCACCACGTTCTCGCTCTACCTCGGGAATCTGATCTGGCCCATGTTTGCAGCGGGCTGGGTGCTGTCGCTGATCGAGCGCGGCAAGGCGGCCTGGGCGCGTCTCGGGCCGGTGTTGCATGAACCGCTCACTGTGGAGGATGCTGGCAGCGTCACCGGCATCGCGCCCGGCCCACTGGTGGCGCAGGCACTGAGTTTCACCTACCCGACCCAGCAGCGGCGCGCGCTGGACGACGTCGACTTTCGGCTTGAACCCGGTCAGATGCTGGGCCTCGTGGGCCCGACGGGCGCCGGCAAGACCACCCTGGTACGCCTGCTGCTGCGCCAGTACGCCCCGAGCCATGGCGCGCTGCTTTGGAGCGGCAAGCCGCTGGCGGACTACTCGCTGCAGGCCCTGCGCGAAGCCGTGAGCTGGGTCTCCCAGGAGCCCTTCCTGTTCACCGCAAGCGTGGCGGACAACATCCGCCTGGCCAAGCCGGATGCCACGCGAGAGGAAGTCGAACGCGTTGCCCGGCTAGCCGCGGTGCACGAGGACATCATGCGCTTGCCTCGCGGCTACGACACACCCGTGGGCGAGCGCGGTGTGACGCTCTCTGGCGGGCAGAACCAGCGCGTTGCCATTGCGCGAGCGTTGCTTGCCGATGCACCGCTGCTCGTTCTTGATGATGCACTTTCTGCTGTGGACACCGGGACTGAGGCTGCGATCCTCTCGCACATGAAGCAGGCCCGCGCCGGCCGTACCGTGATCGTGATCGGCCACCGGCTGAGCGCACTTGTCGAGGCGGATCACACCCTTGTGCTGCGCGATGGGCGAGTCGTGGAACAGGGCAATCATGCGCAACTCGTGGCGCATGACGGCTGGTACGCCCGTCAGTGGCGCTATCAACAGCTCGAAGCCTCACTGGATGCGGACTGAGGTCGCCCGATGGCTGATGACGCAAGCGTGATGAACCTCGCAGACGAGAAGCACCGTCCCACCACCGCGGCGGAGCGCCGTGAAGCGTTCGAGCTCCTGCGCAAGGCAGCCAGCCCGGACAGCGCGCACCTGCGGGCCGGCCTGCTCTGGCTGGCCGTGGCCGCGGGCCTGGAAGCGCTCGGGCCGGTGTTGGGCAAGTGGTTCATCGACACCTATCTGATCCCGCGCCACGGCGACCTGCCCGCGATGTTCGGCATCGTGGGGGGCGTCCTGCTGGCTGGCTGCATCGCGAGCTGGGTGCGCTATCTGCAGCTGGTGCGCCTGGCCGGCGTTGCCATGCGCTCCGTGCAGCGCATCCGGGAGCAGGTGTACGCACACGTACTTGCCTTGCCGATGAGCTTCTTCGACCGCGCGATCATCGGCCAGCTGGTCAGCCGCGTCACCAACGACACCGAGTCCGTCAAGGGTCTGTACGTTCAGGTGCTTTTCGTCATGCTCGACAGCGTGATTGCCCTGGCCGGCATGATGATCGTGATGGCCTTCCTGGACTGGCGCCTGATGCTGATCGTGGCGACGCTGATACCGGCCGTGGTTGCGATCGTCGCCCTCTATCAGCGCTGGAGTGCGCCAGCGGTCAGCCGCGCCCGCGAGCTGCGCAGCGACATCAATGCCCAGATGGCGGAGTCCATCAACGGCATGCCGGTGATTCAGGCGAGCAATGCAGCGCAGCGCTTCGCGGCCCGCTTTGCCCAGACCAATGCCAGCCACTACGAGTCACGGCTGGCGGAGCTGCGTGCCAACGCCTGGCTGCTGCGTCCGGCACTGGACTTCCTGAACGTGCTGCTGATCTGCGCGGTGATCCTCGTGTTCGGCATCCGCTCCGGGACAGAGACGGGCGGGCTGTCGGCCATCGAGGTGGGTGTTCTGTACGCGTTCATCAGCTACATCGCCCGCGTGGTGGAGCCGCTGATCCAGATCACCATGCAGTTCTCCGTGCTGCAGCAGTCGATCGTTTCCGCAGCGCGCGTGAACCACCTGATCAAGGAAGCCGAAGCCCCCAAGGCTGCCAGCGCAGGCGAAGTGCGCAAGGGCGCGATCCGGATCGAGAACCTGGACTTTGCCTATAACCCCGGCGTTCGCGTGCTCCATCAGATCAACCTGGACATTCCCGCGGGGAGTTTCTTCGGCATCGTTGGTCACACGGGGAGCGGCAAGAGCACCTTGCTGTCCCTGCTGCTGAGGTTCTATGAATCCGAGCCCGGTGCGATTCGCATTGACGGTCAGCCGCTGATGTCACTGGGCGATGAAGCGTTTCGGCGCGCTGTCGGGCTGGTGCCTCAGGAGCCCTTCCTGCTTGCAGCCAGCGCGCGCGAAAACATCGACATGGGCCGAGGATTGAGCGAAGAGCGAATCGTCGCAGCGGCCCAGGCGGCACGGGCGCACGACTTCGTACTGCAGCTTCCTGAGGGCTACGACACCGCCTTGGGCGAAGGCGGTGCGCGCCTGTCGGTGGGCCAGAAGCAGCTTCTGGCGATTGCCAGAGCCTTGGCGGGCGATCCGAAAATACTCTTTCTGGACGAAGCCACCAGCCACATCGACAGTGAAACCGAGCAGCAGGTGCAGCAGGCGCTGTCCGAACTGCGCGGGCGTGTCACCGTGGTTGCGATCGCACACCGACTCTCCACGATCCGCGACGCAGATCGCATCGTGGTCCTTAACCACGGGCGCCTGGCGGAACTCGGATCACATGATCAGCTGATGGCGATCTCCGGCGGGATATACCAGCGGCTCTACCAGCTGCAGCAAATCGAGATCGCCAATGAGCAGGAACTCAATGCGCAGCCTTCTGCAAGCCCGGCCTGAGCACGTTCAGCCGGTCGAACTGGCCAAGGCCTATCGGCTCATGAACCACGGACCGACGGTCCTGGTCAGCAGCAGCCATGCCGGGCGCAGCAATGTCATGGCTGCCGCGTGGTCCATGCCACTGGACTTCACTCCACCGAAAGTCTGCGTGGTCATCGACAAATCCACGCTGACGCGTCGGCTGGTCGAGGCCTCCGGACAGTTCACGCTGGCCGTACCGAGCCGCGCAGCTGCAGCGGCAACCCTCGCTGTCGGGCGGACATCGGGGTCGGCCCTGCCGATGGATGAAGACAAGTTCGAGCACTACGGCCTGTCGTTTCATGCGGGTCAGCTGGGAGCGCCGCTTCCGGCAGACTGTCTTGCCTGGCTTGAGTGCGAGGTGATCGATGAACCACACAACCAGCAGGTGTACGACCTGTTCATCGGTGAAGTGAGGCACGCCTGGGCGGACACCCGGGTCTTTCGCGACGGGCACTGGCACGCGGGAGGTGAATCGCTGCAAAGCATTCACTACATTGCGGGTGGCAGTTTCTTTGCTGCCAGCGAGTCCTTCGTCACGGAGCCCCTGCAGCCATGCGCGCCCTCTTCGCACTCGGACTGACCCTAGCGCTCTCGGCCTGCGCCATCAGCGTGAACACCGATCCGCACCCCCCACAGACAAAGGCAAGCCGCAGCGTGACGCCCGCTGAGCGCACGCTGCTCGAGAAGCAGGTGGCCCACGCCGAGCGCACCTTCGCCAGGACCATGGCAGACCGCGACCTTGCGGAGTTCGAGCGCTTCCTCTCCGTGGAGACGGTGTGGAAGTCCGGACCCGATGGCGAGAACAAGCCCCTGCGTGGCCCGGAGGCTGTGGTCGGATACTGGAAGCGCTACTTCGAGACGCCGGCAGCGCCCTTCTCCTGGAAGCCTGCGAGTGTGCACGTGACCGACGCAGGTGACCTCGCCATCAGTGCCGGACCGGTCTACGACCCCAGCGGCAAGCGATTCGCGACCTACACCAGCATCTGGCGGCAGGAATCGCCAGGCATCTGGAAAGTGCTGTTCGACTGGGGCTCGCCTTGGATCGAGTCCACCCAGCGTTGAAATCGCACTGAACACTCCGGAGATGAATGCGCGGCTGCGGCTGAACCTGTGGGTGGCGGTCACGCTTGGCGTGGGCGCGAGTGCCTGTGCAGCGGCCGGCGTGCGGCTCCCCACCGCGCTCACCGGTGCCTGGGGAGTGCTTCTGCTAATCGTCGTCAGCCCGATTCTCGAAGAGTGGCTGTTGCGCGCCGGCCTGCATGACGCACTGGCGCGGCGCTGGCCCGAGCGGTCCCGCGGCTGGACGTCTCCCATCACGCTCGCCGTCGCGGCCGCGTTTGCACTCGCCCACGCCGCGGTGCAATGGCACTGGCAGGGGCTGCTGACTCTGGCTCCGGCCTGGCTGATCGGCTGGGCATACTCGGAGAGCCGGTCCCTGGGCTGGGCCATCAGCCACCACGCCCTGGCCAATGCGGCGCTGCTCGCCTCGGGCCTCTGGCTCAGCCGCTAGGCAGACTCCCTCTCTGGGGTAATCACTAGGACTGCGCTGCGCTCAGCCCCCGAAGCTGAAGCGAGGCTGTCACATGCCTGAAATACGTTCTCTCGAATGCCCGCGCGGGCGCTTTCTGCCTCGCGCGCGTCATGATTCCGAGAGGTCAAGGTGCTTTCCATTGCACGGTGGATGCTCACCACCACGCTCACGCTTTGCGGGCTGACCGCACACGCGCAAACAGGCGATCCTGTGGCGGGTGCCACCAAGTACCAGACCGTCTACGTCAATGAAGCCTGGCCTCTGCAGCCCAAATCAGGCAGCTGCGTGGCCTGCCATGGCAGTGCCCAGGCCCCCTCAATCAGCTTCAACGGCCGCGAGACGCCCGCGGGCATCGCCTTCGCCATCGCGAACAACCGCGGCGGCAAGGGCTTTCTGGACGGCATCCTGGGTGCGCAGGACATCGCCGACATCTCGGCCTACATCACCAACCCGAACATCAGCGTCGCCCCGGTGATTCGCATCAACCCTTCTGCGCTGGTGCTCAGCGGCACAGTCGTAACGCCAGCCGAAGGCACGCTCAATCTGGCCAACACCGGGGCGCGTGCACTGTTCATCAACGCGATCAGCGTGTCGGGTACAGGCTTCGCGCTGAATGCCGCCGGAACGACCTGTCGGCTCAACGAGCCGATTGCAGTGAACGCCCAGTGCCAGCTGGCCGTGCGATTCACCAGCAGCCAAGCTGTGAGCAATGCGCAGGGGTTTCTGGTCATCAACCACAATGCGCCGGGCAATGTGAGCACGATCACTCTGAGCGCAAGCATCGGCAGCGGCGCCGGTATCACGGTCGCGGGTGGCCCCTTAAGATTTCCCGACACGCCCATCGGAACAAGCTCGTCTGAGCAACTGCTCATTCTTCGCAGCACGGGGTCGGTCGCCCTGCGCATCAACAGCATCGTTCTCAGCCCCGCAGACTATCTCTCCGGGCCCAGCACCACGTGCGCACCGGGCACGGACATCCCCGCAGGCGGCAGCTGCACGCTGGGCGTCCTGCTTCGGCCCGCAATGCAGGGGCCGCGCCCCGGCAGCGTGAGCATCACTCACAACGCATCCAGTACGCCAACAACGGTCGATCTGTCTGGCGTTGGCACGACATCGTCCAACCCAGTGGCTCGTTGGAGCGCAAATACGCTGGACTTCCCCGCCACGCCGGTCGGCAGCACCGGCGCGAGCCAAAGTCTTGCAATCAGCAACTCCGGCAGCGCGCCGCTTGTCATCAGCGGCTTCAGCATCTCAGGCGTGAGCTTTCAGCTTGCAGACGAAACCTGCACCCGGGCAGCACTGGTCCCGGGCGGGACCTGCAGCGTGAGTGTGCGGTTTGCACCGGCGGCAACAGGCACCAGCAGCGGCACGCTCACCATCAGCTCCAACAGCAGCCCGCCCGCAGCGCCCGTGGCACTGAGCGGCGTCGGCGTACCCGAAGGCACGGCGATCCTCAGTGCAGCCCCCGCGGAGTTGAGCTTTGCGAGCACGCCAGTGGGGCAATCTGCCCAAGCACTGAGTCTGACGGTCACGAACACGGGGGCCGCTGCAGCGACACTCAGCGCGCCGCGTATCAGCGGCGCGCATGCGGGAGACTTCTCCGTGACGCCGGATGCAGCATGCAGCGCCGGCTCCATCCTGCCGCCCACAGGGCGCTGCTTGTTGAGCGTTACCTTCACCCCGCGCGCGGCAGGTGCGCGCACCGCAAGTCTCAGCATTGGCGGTGCCAGCACCGCAGCAATCAGCCTGGTGGGTACGGCGACGCCCGCGGCCGCATCGCTCACGGTCGACGTGGGTTCCGTTGTGGACCTCGGTACCGTGATCGCAGGCAGCCGCGTGACGCGCAGTATCCGGCTCAGTGCCGGAGCGGCGGATCTGCTCGTTGGCTCCATCGTGATCAACGGGCCATTCAGCATCGAACCCACAGGCTCATGCGGACGCAGCGGCTTTTCGATCAGTGCGGGTCAGAGCTGCACGGTCGACCTGTCGTTCTCGGCGCTCTCGGAAGGCGCGAACACGGGCAGCCTCGTCATCACGAGCACCGCGCCCGGCAGCCCGACCGCGGTACAACTGTCTGCAACTGTCCAGCGATCCAACGCTGCCCGCGAAGGAGGCGGCTGTTCTCTTGCAGGGCGCCATGCGCCTTTCGACCCGCTGCTTCCCGTGCTGCTGCTCTTGAGCGTGGTGGTGGTATGGACACGGGCGCGCCAGCGTTCGAACGGCTGAGGCCAGCCCCGCGCATTGACGGATCGTCATCGCGCAAGGTGGGCGGTATGCGAACTGGCATGCACCGTTTCAAGCCGTTACACACCACAGGCTCAATACCGGTCATCCTAGGGCCGATCCTCCCTCCATGCGCCGCGCGCACCCATTACGCTCGCGTGTCGCGGTGCTGAGATGCCGCGTGGCCGCCCCCAAGCAGCCACAGACCAATCGAATCAGGGGCTTTCGAATGTATCAAGCATTGAAGTTGATCGTCGCGCTGTTGTTCGCAACAGCTACAGGAATTGCCATGGCTCAAGGCAATCCCACGACCGGGCAGACGCTTTATATGAACAACTGCTTTGCATGCCACGGCCCTGCTGCAAATCCGATACCGTCGTTCAAGGGGTTTGCGAACAACGCCGCGGGTATTCGCGCGGCGATTAACTCAGTGGGCAGCATGAATTCGCTACGAACGCTGACAGATGCTCAACTCACCGATATCGCTGCTTATGTTCGGCAGCAAGAAGCAGGAGCGACCCCCGGCATTTCGGTAACGCCGAATCCTCTAAGCATCAATGGCACGACAACGACGCCAGCGACTGGGTTTATCACGGTGAGCAGTAACGGAACCGCTCCCTTGACTCTAACTGCAATTACGATCAACTCAGCCGGATTTGCACGAGACACCGCCTCTGACACATGCCAACTCAACGTACCGATCGCAGTTAGCGGTACTTGTCGTCTAGGTGTCCGTTACACAAGCAGCACGCCCGTCACTAACGCTGCCGGTACGCTGGTCATCAGCCACAACGCTCCTGGCAGCAACACGCCGATCAATGTCTCGGCCACGATCACGGGCAGCGCACCTGCGATCAGCATCACAGGTGGACCGCTCACATTCACGGCCACCAACGTCGGAGCGACCTCCGCCGAGCTACTGCTGACGGTCGCAAACACCGGTAATGCGCCACTCAACATCAGCGCGATCGCCACCAGCAACTCAGACTTCATCACCAGCGCCGGCACCACCTGTGTGGTGAACACACCGGTTGCAGCCGGTTCGAACTGCCGGATCGGCATCTCCTTCCGCCCGACGGCAGGTGGTGCACGCACTGGCAATGTGTCGGTCACGCACAACGCGCCGGGCTCGCCCAGCACCGTCAACCTCAGCGGAACCGGTACTGGCCCGGGCGTCAGCTACAGCGCCAACCCCTTGAGCTTCGGATCGGTTGCGGTTGGCCAGAGTTCGGCCAACACGACCTTGACCATCACCAACAGCGGCAATGCACCGCTGACCATTTCACAAATCAACATCTCTAACCCGGTGTTCTCGCAAGTGGCGACCACCTGCACAAGCGCTGCGATAGCGGCTGCAGGTACGTGCACGGTCACGCTGCGCTTCACGCCTGCCGCAACGGGCGCGGCCACGGGCAACCTGACACTGACGTCCAACATGGTGACGGCACCTGCTTCGGTGGTACTCAATGGCACCGGCAACACGCCGCCGCCGGCACTCACTACGGATGCCCCCAGCAATACGGTGGATCTGGGCTCGGTGGTGAACGGCAGCCGTATTACACGGACAGTGACCCTCACGGCGGGCACCAGCAATGTACAGATCACGAGCATCGCCGCAAGCGGGCCGTTCACGATCGAGTCCACGGGCACCTGTGCGCGCACCGCTTTCACATTGAACGCCGGTACGAGCTGCACCGTCGTTGTCGGCTTTACCGCCTCGACCAACGGCAGTAACAACGGCACGCTGACCGTGACCGCCAACCCGACCAGCAACAACGTATCGGTGAGCCTCGCTGCCAATGTGACTGCACCCGCGCCGCCGCCTTCCGGTGGTGGCGGTGGTGGCGGCTGCTCGGTGTCTGGCCGTGATGGCCCGGCTGACCCCGTGCTGCTGGTCCTGGCTGCACTGAGCCTGGGGCTTCTGCTGGCGCGTCGCCGTCGCGCGCACGCTGCAGCGGAGCGCGCATGATTCGCTCGACGATCAGACACACCGCGACCGCGGCGTTTGCGGCAGCGCTGACTCTTTGCACACCACTCTCCGCCCTCGCCGTCGGCCCAGGAGACACCGCTCCGGCATTTGACTTGCCGGGGACCGTACAGCCGGTGCGGCTGGCGGATCTCAAGGGCAAGTACGTGTACGTGGACTTCTGGGCCTCCTGGTGTGGCCCCTGCCGGCAGTCCTTCCCATGGCTCAATGAGATGCAGGCGAAGTACGGCGCGCAGGGTCTGACCGTGGTGGGCATCAACGTGGACACCAAGCGCGAAGATGCACTGGCCTTTCTGAAAGAGGTTCCGGCAAACTTCAGGCTCGCCTTCGATCCCTCGGGCACCTCGCCCAAGGCCTACAAGATCAAGGGTATGCCCAGCTCGATCCTCGTCGGCCCGGATGGCAAGGTCATCTTCCATCATGCAGGGTTCCGGCCGGAGAACCGGGCCGAGCTGGAAGAGAAGATTCGCAAGGCACTGAGGGGGGCCTGACTGATGACATTTCGAGATCTTGGCCGCGCTGCCCGCTGGACGCTGCTCGCGGCAGGCATCGCACTGGCGACTGGCTGCGCGTCCGTGGGGCAGGTGCAGCCCTGGGAAAAGGGCCTGCTGACCAAGCCTGGCATGAGTTTCGGCAACGACCCGCTGGGTGACCGCTTTGCTGAGCACATGTACGCCAGCAAGGAAAACTCCTCTGGCGGTTCAGGCGTGGGCGGAGGTGGCTGTGGCTGCAACTGATCCCCGCAACGACACTTCTTCCTCCGAGAGCAGCCCCAACACAGGCGCTCGCCTGGCCGCCAGCCAGCTCTTCATGGCAGCCGCGGCTGCGGTGCTTGCCACGCCCGTGGCCACTGCGCAGACACAGGTGCCTGAATCCGGCGTGATCCAGCTGCGCGGCCAGCACTATGCCGACTCCCAGCCGGACATCAAGCGCGTGACGGTGAATGCGCCCTCCGCCTGGCTGCTCACGCCCATCGGCAGCAACTGGTCGCTTGAGGCCGGCGTGGTTCACGACGAAGTGTCCGGTGCATCGCCGCGCTTTCACAGCTTCACGGACCGCAACAAGTACCCGACCTCCGGCGCCTCGCGCATGGAAGACGAGCGCACCGGCGCAGACGTCAAGCTCACCCGATACAACCGCCGCTCGGCCTGGGCACTGAGCTACGCGTACTCGTCCGAGAACGACTACAAGTCCAACGCCCTGGGCGCCGAACTGCGCCTGTCCAGCGAGGACAACAACCGCACCTGGACCTTCGGCCTGGGCACGAGCGCCGACAAGATCAACCCCACCCGCGGTGGCGTGCGCAACGTGCGCAACGAGAAGAAGGACACCGACGAGCTCATGCTGGGCGTCACGCAGGTGCTGTCTCGCAAGGACATCGCGCAGGTGAATCTGTCCTACTCGCGCGGCAACGGCTTCTACACCGACCCGTACAAGCTCTTTGACAACCGGCCGCGCAATCGAAAGAGCGTGGTGCTACTCACGCGCTGGAACCACCACTTCGAGCAGGTAGCGGCCACCCTGCGCAGCAGCTACCGCTACTACGACGACAGCTTCGGCATCAAGTCGCACACGGTGGCGCTGGAGTGGGTGCAGCCCTTCGGCAACTGGACCGTGACGCCTAACGTGCGCTACTACTCGCAGAGCGCGGCAGACTTCTACTTCGACCCGATCATCGGCCCGAACGGCCCGGACGCGGTTGCCACCCAGCTGTTTGCACAGACACTGACCGGCTTCACCTCGGCCGATGCGAGACTGTCCGCCTTCGGTGCTGTCACGGTGGGTCTGAAGCTGGGCGTGCAGATCGGCAAGCAGTGGAGTGCGGATCTGAAGGCCGAGCGCTACGAGCAGCGTTCGAACTGGCGTGCCGGCGGTGGCGGCAGCCCGGGGCTGGACCCGCTGCGTGCCAACGTCTTCCAGCTGGGTATCGCCTCGAAGTTCTGAACGATTTTGGCAATTGCATGACGAGCGGCCTTGGGCCGCTCGTTTGCTTTCGGGCACGCTACCCTTCCGCCCATGGCCCGCCCTGCTGCTTCGTTGAGCTTCGACATCCCGTTCCGGGCGATGGGCTCGGCCTGCTCGGTGTGTGTCGTGGCGCAGGATCTCGCTCGCGCTCGCGCCCTGGCGCAGCACGCGATCGATGAAGTCGCGCGCATCGAGGCGAAGTACAGCCGCTACCGCGCAGACAGCGCGCTATCGCGTATCAATGCGGCCGCCGGAGCGGATTGGGTGGCCGTCGATGCCGAGACCGAGGCGCTGCTCGACTACGCCGCGCTGCAGGTGCAGGCCAGCGGCGGCTTGTTCGACCCGACCTCCGGCATCCTGCGCCGGGTCTGGGACTTCAAGACGCCCCGCGTACCCACGGCCGATGAGCTGGCACCCGTGCTGGCGCTGATCGGATGGGATGGGGTTGAACGCGAACCCGGCCGCGTGCGGCTCGCACGCGCCGGCATGGAGCTGGACTTCGGCGGCTTCGGCAAGGAGTACGCCGCAGACCGGGCCGCCGCCGCGCTGCGGGCAGCAGGCGCGAGCGAAGGCTATGTGAACCTGGGCGGTGACTTCCACGTCTTCGGGCCCCGGCCGGACGGCGCGGCCTGGACGATTGCAATCCAGCACCCGCGCAACCCGCGGGGCACAGTGGCCAGCATCCAGGTCCGCCAGGGCGGGCTGACGACCAGCGGCGACTATGAGCGCTATTTCGAGCTCGACGGTCGGCGCTACTGCCACATCCTCAACCCGCGAACGGGCATGCCGGTCCAGGGCCTGCAGGGCGTCAGCGTCCTGGCACCCAGCGCGCTCGCTGCGGGCAGCCTGTGCACGCTGGCCATGCTGCACGAGGCGCAGGGGCAGGCGCTGCTGGATACCCTGGGCGTGCCCTACCTGCTGGTGGATGCCGCCGGGCAGTTGCACCGCAGCGACGGCACAGCGCGGTCTGCAAACTAGGCAACGGCCTTCAGCGCCGCCAGCTCGCGGTCCTTGGCGGCCCAAAGATCGTTGAGCCAGAGCTGAAAGTCACGGCGCAGCGCAGCGTCGCCTTCGTAGTCGCCCTGCATGAAGCGCGCAGGAATCTCGATGCGATGCACGCGCACGATCACCCGACGCATCTGCCCGCTCCAGTAGCCCCAGAAGCTTGGGACGCCCTCCGGATAGACGATGGACACAGACAGCAGCGAGCTGAACTTTTCACCCAGCGCCTCGATGGCCAGGGCCATGCCGGTGGCCTTGGGCTTGAGCAGGTGCACGAGCTCACTGCCGCCGTCGCTGACTTGCCGCGCATGCTTGGCCGCCGTGAAGCGCGTGCCTTCCACGAAATTCATCACGCTCGTCGGGATGCGGCTGAACTTGGCGCAAGCGGCCTTGGTGGCGGCAGTGTCCTTGCCGCGCTGCTCGGGGTGCTTGGCCAGAAATTCCTTGCTGTGCCGGCGCATGAAGGGGAAGTCCAGCCCCCACCAGGCCAGGCCGATCACCGGCACATAGATCAGCTGCTGCTTGAGGAAGAACTTCAGAAAGGGGATCTTGCGGTGAAAGATCTTCTGCAGCACGACGATGTCCGTCCAGCTCTGGTGGTTGCTGGTCACCAGATACCAGCCGCGCTCATCCAGCCCGTCCGTGCCCTGCACGTCCCACTGCACGCGCTGCGTGAGCGCCACCCACGCATTGTTGCCACCGCACCAGTTCAGGGCGCAGGCGTTCAGGAAGCGGTCCAGGGTGTCGCGCAGCGCGCCGGCGGGCATGAGCAGCTTGAGTACGGACAGGGGCACGATGATCACGGCCCAGAAAATCGTGTTCAGCCCAAGAAAGAGGTAGGACAGTGCGCCCCGCAGCGTGTTGACGATGGAATTCATGCAGCCTCCGCCGCGCATGGTAGCGGCCTGCGCTGGCTGAACAGCGGCCGAACAGCGCCAATGCGATGGAGCGGTATCGTCGGAGGCGCTCGCGCGTGCTGCAGATCCTCTGCATGTACCGGCCGCAGCAGCCGGCCGCAGCACGAGCCCCTCCGATTCAGCAGAACATGAAAACACCCTCCGGCACGCATCCGATCCTGCGCCCCTTCATCACCGGCCTGATTGCCGCCCTGCCCCTGGTGGCCACGGTGGCGGTATTCGTCTTTCTCGCGCGCCTGCTGTACGAGTGGCTGGGGCCGCAGAGCCTCGTCGGCTCGGTGGTGATTGCGCTGGGCTTTGGCGTGGCGGGCTCGGAAGTGGTGGGCTACCTCCTGGGCGTGGTGATCGTCGCGGTGGCCATCTACCTGCTCGGTCTGCTCGTGGAAGCCGGGTTGCAGCGTGGGCTGGCCAAGCTGCTCACAAACGTGGTGCAGCGCATTCCACTGGTGCGCAGCGTGTACGACCTGATCCACCGCTTTGTCGGGCTCATGGCGCAGCGCGACGAGGCGGGGTTGAAGGCCATGAGCCCGGTCTGGGTGCACTTTGGCGGCGAAGGCGGTGCCGAGGGCAAGGGTGCCGTGGCCGTGCTGGCGCTACTGTCCTGCCCGCAGCCGGTGCGGCTGGGCGAGTTCGAGTACCACGCCGTGATCGTGCCCACGGCGCCCGTGCCGGTGGGCGGCGGGCTGCTCTATGTGCCGGTCAGTTGGGTGAAGCCCGCCGACATCGGCATGGAGGCGCTCACGAGCCTCTATGTGTCGATGGGCGTGACCAGCCCGCAGTACCTGGCGGGCGGACCAAGCAAGCCGTCGGCGTGATATGCACGATCGATTTCTGACGCATAAATCCCCCAAGATCCGCACAGCACATGCGGAAAGAGGCAAAGTGATCTATTCAAGCATTTGTTGAAAATCAAGCCTTTACAGGCTTACTTATCAAACCAAAGCAGAAAATGACCTCATCGCTCTACCCGCACCTGCTCGCGCCGCTGGACCTCGGTTTCACCACCCTGAAGAACCGCGTGCTCATGGGCTCCATGCACACCGGCCTGGAAGACGGCAACCAGTTCGACAAGCTGGCCGCCTACTTTGCCGAGCGCGCCCGCGGCGGCGTGGGGCTCATGGTTACCGGCGGCTTTGCCCCCAACATCGAAGGCTGGGTCAAGCCTTTTGCCGGGCGCCTGGCCACGAGCCGCGCGGCGAGGCGCCACAAGATCGTGACCGATGCCGTGCACGCCGAGGGCGGCAAGATCGCCCTGCAGATCCTGCATGCCGGCCGCTATGCCTACCACCCGCTGGCCGTCGCCCCTTCGCGCATCCAGAGCCCGATCACGCCCTTCACGCCGCGCGAGCTGTCGGCGCGTGGCATCGAGCGCCAGATCCGCGCCTTCGTGCGCTGCGCCGTGCTCGCGCGCGAGGCCGGCTACGACGGCGTGGAGATCATGGGCAGCGAGGGCTACTTCATCAATGAGTTCCTCGTCACGCACACCAACAAGCGCACCGACGCCTGGGGCGGCAGTTATGAGAACCGCATGCGCCTGCCGGTGGAGATCGTGCGCCGCACGCGCGAGGCCGTCGGGCCGGACTTCATCATCATCTACCGCCTGTCGATGATCGACCTGATCCCGGACGGCTCCAGCTGGGACGAAGTCGTACAGCTCGCCAAGGCTGTGGAAGCTGCGGGTGCCACCATCATCAATACGGGCATCGGCTGGCATGAAGCGCGTGTGCCCACCATTGCCACCAGCGTGCCGCGCGGCGCCTTTGCCTGGGTGACCAAGAAGATGAAGGCGGAAGTGAAGATCCCGCTCATCACCAGCAACCGCATCAACATGCCGGAGGTGGCCGAGGAGATCCTGGCCGAGGGCTGTGCCGACATGGTGAGCATGGCCCGCCCGCTGCTGGCCGACGCCGACTTCGTCAACAAGGCCGCCGCCGGCCGGCGCGACGAGATCAACACCTGCATCGCCTGCAACCAGGCCTGCCTGGACCACACCTTCTCCAACAAGCTCTCCAGCTGCCTGGTCAATCCGCGCGCCTGCCACGAGACCGAGCTCGTCATCCGCATCGCGCCCGCCAAGAAGCGCTTTGCCGTGGTCGGTGCCGGCCCTGCAGGTCTGTCGGCGGCCATCACTTTGGCCGAGCGCGGGCACGCCGTGGACCTGCTCGATGCCGCCAGCGAGATCGGCGGGCAGCTGAACATGGCCAAGCGCATCCCCGGCAAGGAAGAGTTCCACGAAATGATCCGCTACTTCGGCAAGCAGCTCGAGCTCAAGGGCGTGAACCTGAAGCTCAACACCCGGGCCGATGCGGCGATGCTCAAGGCCGGTGGTTACGCGGAGGTCATCGTGGCCACCGGCGTGGCCCCGCGCAACCCCAAGATTGCCGGGCAGGACCACCCCAAGGTGCTCAGCTACATCGACGTGCTGCGCCATGCCAAACCCGTGGGCCAGAAGGTCGCCGTGATCGGTGCTGGCGGCATCGGCTTCGACGTGGCCGAATACCTCACACAGGACGGCCCCTCCTCCACGCTCAACCTGCATGAATGGCTGGCCGAGTGGGGCGTGGAAGATCCGCAGGTCGCGCGTGGTGGGGTGAAGCGGGCCGAGCCCGTCAAGGTGGCGCGCCAGGTGACCCTGCTGCAGCGCAAGCAGGGCAAGCTGGGCGCCGGTCTGGGCAAGACCACGGGCTGGATCCACCGCGCGTCGCTCAAGATGCGCGGCGTGGAGATGGTGGGTGGCGTGAACTACGAACGCATCGACGACCAAGGCCTGCTCGTCACCTTCGGCGAGCAACGCAAGGACGCCACCTGGATCGATTGCGACCACGTGGTGCTGTGCGCCGGTCAGGAGCCGCTCGCGCAGCTGTTCGATGAGCTGCAGGCCGCGGGCGTGAAGGCGCACAAGATCGGCGGAGCGGATGTGGCCGCCGAGCTCGACGCCAAGCGCGCCATCAATCAGGGTACGCGTCTGGCGGCAGCGTTGTAGAACATCGCCCGCCACTCAGGCGGCCAGCGGCATCTGTAGCGCGGCCCACGCTGCTCGCACTCGCAACGCGTCTGCCTGGGCGCGGTGAAGCGTCATGTCGGTCTGGGCCAAGGCATCAAATGTGGGCTTCCACTTCTGCGCCTGCCGGTCGTTCAGCAGCCGGCGAAGGTGCTCCAGCCGAAAGCGCGGCACCAGGTCGGCTGCATCGAATAGCACGGCCAGCCAGGCAAAGTCGTGCGCCCAGCCGTCGGTGAACACGGTCTGGCCGGCCAGACGGCGGTTGAGCTCCTGCGCGACGACGCGCGCGCTCCAGCCCTCCGCGAACAACTGCGCTCGCGAGATGCCGTGTACGGCCTCTGCACTCGCGTCCCAACGCGTCCACTGGGGCTGCGGGCGGATCAGCCAGCTCTCGCTGCTGCCATCCGCCAGCACGATGCCGACCTCAATGGGATAGCTGCCCGCACCGAAGCCGCTGGCTTCGATATCCATGATGACCGGGCCGCTGGATGCGGCTGATCGGGGGGCGGGCGGGTGGGCCGACATTGAGAAAGGCTAGTGCCGCCAGGGCGGAGCCAAAGCGCAAAGAAGCGCCCATTGACACGCCCAGTTCGCACTCGAAGCCGGGCGCGAATCGCGCGGCTCTGCGCTTGGCGCGGAGCGCATTGCCACTGCATATCGGCGTCCGCCAGCCAGGCTCGGACCGTAATCGGCGTTTGCGTAATTTGCGTGCAACTGCAGCGAAAGTGCGCGCTGCGACGCCCGTTTTTCTTTCAATTGAAAAACTCTGGCGTGCCGAACATACCCCTGTCTTAGACAAAAAAAGTTCAGCCCGCGCCGATACCCGGCCGTAATTTTCGAGGAGCAGGTCCATGCAAGCCGCACTTCAACTGTTCTGGCGCCCCGGCGTCCGGCTCATGGAACGCATGACCATTCCGGTCAAGCTCTTCATCGTGTCGGCCTGCACGGTCATCCCCTTGATGGGCCTGCTGCTGCATGACGCCAGCCGCGTGCGCGCCGACATCACGTTCGTGCGCGACGAGATGCGCGGGGCGGATCAGATTGAGCTGCTGCGCCCGGTCATTCTCAGCGTCCAGACGCATCGGGGTCAGACCAATCTTGCCAAGAGCGGCGATGAAGCGGCTATCGCCGCACTGCCGCGCATCCGCGACGACCTGGGCAAGGCAATCGCCGCGTTTGACGCTCTGCTCGCACGGGAGGGCTGGGGGGGTTCGCAGAAACGCTGGAATGAGCTCAAGCCCGCCCTCCTCGACCTGACCCAAGGCAAGGTTCCGGAAACCGCACCCGCCAGCTTTGCGTTGCATACCCAGCATGTTGAAAGCCTGCGGCGCCTGAACTTTCTGATTGCAGAGGAAAGCGGCCTGTGGCTGGACCCGGAGGCACCCAGCTTCTTCGTGATGCGCACTGTGGTGGACATGCTCATCCCCTGGATCGAAGCGGCCGGGACCCTTCGTGCGACGACCGCTGCGACCGTGCGCGATGCATCCAGCGTGCCGGCCGGCCAGCTGTTCTCCAGAATGAGCGCGCTGGATCAGGCGATCGGCCGGCTGGAGGTCAATCTGGATGCACTCAAGCGTCAGCAAATCGACATCCCCAAGGAGGCCGACGTCGCCGTGCAGTCCAGCAAGACACTGCTCGAGCTGGCGCGCGCCGTATCTCGCGGCGAAGGTCCAGCCGAACCGCCGCAGTGGTACTTCGCCAAGGGCACAGAGGCCGTGCAAGCGGCAGTGGCCATGGACAAGGCGTTTCTGAACCTGCTGGACCAGAAGCTTTCTGCCCGTGAGGACCGACTGCGAGTGGAAGCAGCGATCAAGATCTGCCTGAGCGTGCTGGCCATTGCCGCACTCATTTACCTGCTCGCCAGCTTCAGCATGCAGACCCTGCTGTCCGTTCGCCACCTGTGCAAGGTGCTTGGCGAGGTGGGCGAAGGCCGGCTGAGCACCCGAATGGACACCCGCGGCCGCGACGAACTGGCGGCCGTCGCGCGCGGCATGGACGGCACGGCAGGCCGATTGTCTTCCATGGTGGCCGACATCCGAAGTGCTGCCACGCTGGTGCAGCAATCGGGCGAGCGACTCGCCAGAAACAATGACGAACTCGCCTCGCGCACCGAGGAGCAGGCCGCCAGTCTGGAGCAGACCACAGCCAGCATCACGGAGCTGAGCCGCACGGTGGAGCGCAACGCGCAAGTGGCGCAGAACGTCAGCCAGCAAGCGCAGCAGGCCACCGAGGCAGCGGACCGCGGCGAAGCGGCTGTACAGACAGCCGTGCAGAGCTTCGAGCGCATCCGGTCCAGTTCGCGCCAGGTGGCCGACATCGTGGATGTGATTGACGGCATCGCCTTCCAGACCAACATCCTTGCGCTGAATGCCGCAGTGGAAGCCGCCCGGGCCGGCGAGGCCGGGCGCGGCTTTGCTGTGGTGGCCACCGAGGTGCGGAGCCTCGCCAAGCGCTGCACGGACGCCGCGCGCGAGATCAAGGAGCTGATTGCGACCAGCGGCGAACAGGTGGCCGATGGTGCCCTGCGTGTTGCCCAGGTGCGTGATGCGCTGGCTGATGTGCTATCGCGCTTCCGTCAGGTGACCGGGCAGGTGTCGGAAATCTCCACCTCATCGACCGCACAGAGCACCAGCCTGACGCAGATCTCGGCTGCTGTACGCGATCTGGATCAGATCACTCAACGCAATGCGCAGATGGTCGAGCAGAGTCTGCAGACCTCACGCCGGCTGCGCGACCGCGCTGACATGCTCAGCAACTCGGTACAGACCTTCCAGCTGCGTCAGGGCACCGCCGACGAAGCGCGCGCCATGGTTGAGCGTGCGGTCGCACGCGTGGACGAGATTGGCGTGGCTGCCGCATTTGCTGAGTTCAATGACCCGCAGGGCGAATACATCGACCGTGACCTGTACATCGCCGGGGTCGATGCACAGGGCCTTTACCAAGTCTTCGGCGGCAAGCCCGAGATGCTCGGCACCTCGATGCGCGATGTACGCGGCACCAACGGTGCCGAACTCCTGGCCAAGGTGCAGGACGCTGCAGGCCGCGGCGCCGGCTGGATCGAATACGACTTCATGCATCCGGAGACGGGCGAAGTGCGCGGCAAGATGAGCTTTGTCATGCCCATCAAGGGGCACGCACTGCTCTGCGGCGTCTACCGCTAGGCCCAGCGATCGCGGGCTGCGCGTACTGCTCCCGCATGCACGCCGCGTGGGTGGTGCAGGCCGATATCATCGGCCGCCAGCGCCCCGCAGCCCGCGGCGCGCACCGGATGCGGAGCCAGCGCGCAGATGCAGTCGACACAGCGATGGGTACATGGGATAGCACGACACTCAGGGCAGCGCCTGGCCCTGCTTGCGGCGGCCCTGCTGTGTGTTCTGGCCCCACAAGCGCAATCCGCCACGCCCACGCGCCCCGCGTCCGAATCACAACAGTCCGAAGCCGTCGCCTTCGCGCCGCAGCGCTATGTGGTGCAGTTCCAGGGGCGCGTGAGCGGCCTGCAGCTGGTGCGCCAGACGGCCAATGGCGCCATTCGCATCGACTACAGCTACCGCGAGAACGGCCGCGGGCCGGACATGGTGGAGATGATTCAGCTCGATACGCGCGGCGCCTGGCGGCACTGGGCCATTCGCGGCAAGTCCACCTTTGGCGCACCGATCGAGGAGCGCTTTGACCGCCTGCCGGGTACGCCCGCGCGAGCGACCTGGAAGTCCGCAACCGATCAGGGCGAAGCCCCCGCGCCGCGCGAGGCGGTGTACCTGCCCGTGGAGTACAGCCCGGCCACGCAGGCCCTGATTGCCGCGCAGCTGCTGCGCGCCCCCAGCCCCAAGGCCGTCCCTGCCCTGCCCGCCGGCACCCTGGGCATTGAGGCCCTGGCCACACGTACCGTGCGCAGCGACGACGGCCGCGCGCGCCGCAGCGTCACGCTGTACGCCATCAACGGCATGGGCTTTTCGCCCAGCTTCATGTGGATGGATAGTGCCGTGGCCACGGCGCCACCTCGCGAGCGCCCATTCGTGCGCCTGTTTGCCGTGGTGGAGCCGAGCTTTGCCGTGATCCGAGAAGGCTGGCGCCAGTCCGCCGAGACGCTGCTGGCCGCACAGAAGCAGGCGGAGCGCGCCATGCTCGCGCGACTTGCCAAGGAATTCACGCAGCGGCCCGAGCGCCTGATGATCGGCAATGTGCGCGTGTTTGACAGCGCCAGCGGCCAGCTCAGCGCACCGAGCGATGTGCGCGTGGCCAGCGGCAAGATTGTCTCGGTCACGCCTGCCGGCAGTACAGCGCCGGAGCCCGGCATGCAGATCGTGGACGGCAGCGGCCGCACCCTGCTGCCAGGCTTGTTCGACATGCACAGCCATGTGGGCGACTGGGATGCGCTGCTGCAGATCGCAGGCGGCATTACGACGGCACGCGACATGGGCAACGACAACGCCTATCTGGCCGAGCTGATCGGCCGCATCGAGCGGGGCGAAACGCTCGGCCCGCGGGTGGTTGCCACGGGCTTCATCGAGGGCGAGAGCCCGTTTGCCGCGAGCAACGGCATCCGCGTGAAGGATGTGGCGTCTGCCAAGGCCGCCGTGGACTGGTATGCCGAACGTGGCTTCAGGCAGATCAAGATCTACAACAGCTTCAAGCCGGAGTGGGTGGCGCCGGTGGCCGCGCATGCCCACAGCAAGGGCATGCGGGTGGGCGGGCACATCCCTGCCTTCATGCGCGCGGGCGATGCCGTCCTGGCGGGCTATGACGAGATCCAGCACATCAACCAGGTGATGCTGCACTTCCTCATCAAGGACACCGACGACACCCGGACCCTGCTGCGCTTCTATCTGATCGGGGATGCCGCCCGCGACATTGATCTGGGCAGCCCGGCCGTGCGCGACTTCATTCAGCTGCTGGTGGACCGCAAGGTGGTGGTGGACCCCACGCTCTCGGCCTTTGAGTACATGTTCCTGCAGCGCACCGGCCAGCCCAACCCGGTCTTCAAGCAGGTGGCTGACAACGTACCCGTGCCAGTGCGCCGCTACTGGCTCACGAACTCGATGGACGTGAACGACCAGAACGCCGAACGCTTTGCCCAGAGCTGGGCAAAGGTGCGCGCCTTCACGCTCAAGCTGCACCAGGCCGGCGTGCCGCTGGTGGCGGGCAGCGACGATGTAGGCGGCTTCACCGTGCACCGTGAGCTGGAGCAGTATGTGGAGATCGGCATTGCGCCCGCCGAGGCCCTGCAGATTGCCACGCGCAACGGCGCGCGCTACACCTTCACGGACGATCGCACCGGGCGCATTGCACCCGGCCTGCTGGCGGACATGATCCTGGTGGACGGCAATCCGCTGGAGAACATCAGCGCGATCCGGCGCATCAGCCTCGTGGTCAAGGGCGGCAATGTCATCTCGCCGGCCGCCGTGTATGCCGCACTCGGCATCAAGCCCTTTGCCGAAGCACCCATGCTGCGCAGTGCACCGCGCTTCGGCCGCCGCCTGCACTGACCACGCCGCGCAATGAACAACAACCTCACCCTTCGCGTCGCCTTCCTGCTCACGCTGCCGCCGCTCATGTGGGCGGCCAACGCAGTAGTCGGCCGCATGGCGGTGGGTGTGGTGCCGCCGGTGCTGCTGAACCTGCTGCGCTGGACGGTGGTGGCGCTGCTGCTGCTGCCCCTGGCCTGGCCGGTGCTGCGCCAGCCGCAGCTGATCCGCGAGCGCTGGCAGCATCTGAGCATCCTCGGCCTGCTCGGCATGGGCAGCTACAACGCCTTGCAATATCTGGCGCTGCATACGTCCACGCCCTTGAACGTCACGCTGATTGCCGCCAGCTCGCCCGTCTGGATGCTGGCCATCGGCGCGGTGTTCTACAAGGTGCAGCCGCGGCGCGAAGACCTGATCGGCGCGGCGCTGTCCCTGGCGGGTGTGGTGCTGGTGATCAGCCGCGGCGAGCTGGACCGGCTGCTGTCCATCAGCTTCGTGGTGGGCGATCTATTGATGCTGGCCGCCATCATCAGCTGGGGCTTCTATAGCTGGCTGCTGGCGCGGCCGCCAGCTCACATGCAGGGCGCGGCACGCCCCAAGTGGGACTGGGCGCAGTTCCTGTGGGTGCAGACCATGTTCGGCCTGGGCTGGTGCGTGCTGTCGGCCGGCACGGAGCTGGCCGTCTCTGGCGAGGAGATTCACTGGTCGCCCTGGGTGCCGGTGCTGCTGCTGTTCATCGCGATCGGCCCGAGCCTGATTGCCTACCGCTGCTGGGGCCTGGGTGTGGCGTCGGTGGGGCCGGCGATTACGGCCTTCTTCGGCAACCTGACACCGCTATTCGCCGCCGTGCTCTCCGCTGCGCTGCTCGGCGAACTGCCGCGCCTGTATCACGGGCTGGCGTTTGCGCTGATCGTGGCGGGCATTGTGGTGTCGGCGCGCAAGAAGCCTGTCTAGATTTGGCTGATTTTGAATTGATTTCATTTACTCAAACCGCTCTTTCCGCACATCAATAGACGGCCTTGGCGACTTGCCTTGCATCGCTTTGGATGGCCGAAAATGTAGTCATCATTCTGGGCCCTGAAATCTCGTGGCGGCGCCCGAAGCGACTTGCGCAAGGCCGCCCTTGAAACTTCCGCCAGGCGCCGCGATCTCTCCCGACAGATCGGGCCCCTCGCCCGCCCCTCCCAGACCCGCACCCATGAACCTGAAAAAGATGTCCCGCCTGAGCCTTGTTGCCGCCGCGCTCCTGTCGCTCGCTGGTGTGGGCGTGGCCCAGCTCGCCACGCGCGATGCCACCCCCGCACCGCGTGAAGTCGCCCCGCGTGGCGCACTGCTGCCGGCCGAGCAGTCGATGGTGAATCTGTTCGAGACCTCCGCGCCGAGCGTGGCCTACATCACCACCGAGAGCCTGCAGCCGGTCGGCTTCTTCCGCGCCGAGGTGGCACAGGGCGCGGGCTCCGGCTTCGTGTGGGACGCCGCCGGACACGTGGTCACCAACTTCCATGTCATCGAATCCGTGGCGGCCAACCCCAACCAGGGCCGCGTGCTGGTCCGTCTGGACTCGGGCCAACCGATCGAAGCCACCATCGTCGGCACCGCGCCGGAATATGACCTGGCCGTGGTCAAACTCAAGCGCATTCCCGCCGGCATCCGCCCGATCCCGATCGGCACGAGCCGCGACCTCAAGGTCGGCCAGAGCGTGATCGCCATCGGCAACCCCTTCGGCCTGCAGCGCACCCTGACCACTGGCATCGTGAGTGCGCTGGACCGTGAACTGCCCACCGCACTGTTCCGCGAAGTCGCGGGCGTGATCCAGACCGACGCCGCCATCAACCCCGGCAATTCAGGCGGTCCGCTTCTGGATTCCGCCGGCCGGCTGATCGGTGTGAACACCGCCATCCGCTCGGCCAGCGGCTCATCCTCCGGCGTGGGCTTTGCCATTCCGGTGGACCTGGTGAATCGCATCGTGCCGGTGCTGATCGTCAAGGGCCGTGCACCGCTGCCCGGCATCGGCTTCACGCCCGTGCGGCCAGATATCGTGGCGCGCAACAACATCAGCGGCGTGGTGATCGCCGAAGTCGGCCGCGGCACACCGGCCGCAGAGGCAGGCCTGCAGGGCCTGGGGCGCAACAACACCCTGGGGGATGTGATCACCGCAGTGAACGGCAAGACAGTGGAGACGCTGTCCACCTTCGTGGCGGAGCTGGATCGCGCCGGCATCGGCAATCAGGTCGAGCTCACGGTCAAGCGCGACAACCGCGAACGTAAGGTCAAGGTGCGGGTGATCGACATCCGCAGCTGAACTGCGCTGCGAGCCAAAGCAAAGGGCGCCGAGTGATCGGCGCCCTGTGTGTTTCTAGGTCAGCCGCTTGCGCAGCTGCGAGCATCAAGCCCGCGCGAGCTGGAACACGCTGACCGACTGGGCCAGACGCTGGGCCTGATCCTTCAGGCTCTCCGCTGCCGCGGCGGACTGCTCCACCAGCGCGGCGTTCTGCTGAGTCATCTGGTCCAGCTGGCCCACAGCCTGATTCACCTGCGTAATGCCGCTGGCCTGCTCCGTGGTGGACGCGGTGATCTCACCGATCATGTCGGTCACCCGCTGCACACTGGCCACGATCTCGTTCATGGTGGCGCCGGCTTGCTCGACCAGCTGGCTGCCGGTCTCAACTTTCTCGGCGCTGGCGCCAATCAGCGTCTTGATCTCCTTGGCGGCCTCGGCGCTGCGCTGGGCGAGATTGCGTACCTCAGACGCCACCACGGCAAAGCCACGGCCCTGCTCACCGGCACGCGCGGCTTCCACGCTGGCGTTGAGCGCCAGGATGTTGGTCTGGAAGGCAATGCCGTCGATCACGCCGATGATCTCGCTGATCTTGCGGCTAGCTGTGCTGATGTCACTCATGGTGTGGACGACCTTGCCGACCACGTCCCCGCCCTGCTGGGCGACAGAAGACGCGCTGGCTGCCAGCTGACTGGCGGTGCGGGCGGCTTCGGCGTTCTGGTTCACGGTTTGCGAGAGCTGGGCCATGGAGGCTGCGGTCTCTTGCAGATTGCTGGCGGCCTGCTCGGTGCGCATGGACAGATCCTGATTGCCCACAGCCACTTCGCTGGATGCCGTCTGGATGGAGTCGCTCACTAGACGAACGTCGCCGATCACGGTTCGCCAGCGCACCACCATCTCGCCCATGGCGGTGATGAGGGTGCCCAGCTCGTCGCGGCTGCGCGTTTCGAGGTTCACGTTCAGGTCGCCGGCAGCGAGCGCCCGTGCGCCATCCACGGCAGTGTTTAGTTCACGGCGGATAGCGCGTGCAATCCAGATCGCCAGACCCACGCCAAAGGCGCCGGCCAACAGGTACACCGGCAGCAGCGCGAGACTGATCTGGTCGAGGCGCTTGGCGCCAGCTGCGGAAATCTGCTCGAGCAGGGTCAGCTTGGCCTCTGAAGTCTCAGCCAGCTTCGCATCCAGCGCGGCGTAGCGGGTGTCGGCTGTCTGCATGGCCATTGTGGCCACGGCGGGATCGACCTCTGCCATTTCCGCGGCATCGTTGGAAGCCTTGATGTAGGCCTTGAAGGCTTCGACCGCTCCGGAGTCGCTGGCGCTGATTTGGGCTTCCAGCTGTTTGGCCTTGGCCACGCGATCCGCCTTCATCTTCTGCAACTGGTCCGGCTTGATGCTCTGAATCCAGGTGATCATGCGATAGGTATCAGCGTGCAGCTGCGAGAGGGAGGCCTTGGCTTCCGCCGCGGCCTTGTACACACCAATGGCTGCGCCGCTTTCGCTTGCGGCCGAACTAGCGGAGCCGCGAATCAGCGCCAGAGCGAGAAGGCTGGCGCCCACCGCTACCGCCACGCCGATTAGGGGCGCAGCAAGAACTTTCTGGGCAATCTTCATGGGAACAACTCCAGATGGGTCAACGCCCCGGCCCGGTAATGACCGGTGCCGGGGCAGCGGGCGGGTAAGCCGGACTTACTGCTGGTAGGCACCCACGCCAGCGAACAAGTCCGTGCCCGGCACGCGCTCGATCCAGCTGGTCTTCGCTTCCACGGCCTTAGTCAGCGGGTTGGTCCACTTGTAATCCACCCAGGCACCCTTGCCGGATTCAGCAACCTTCAAGATTTCCTTGATGAAAGGCTTGCCATCGGCGTCCTTGAGCTCGCTGAGGTCACGACCAATGAGCTTGGGGTTCTGGCCATGGGCTTGCCAGATACCCTTGAGGTTGCCCACGAACACGTACAAATCGCGGTCATGGAACTGGCCACCCTGCTTGTTGATTTCCGCAAAGGCCTTTTCGGTGCCTTGCGACTTGATGAAGGCAGCAGCCTTCTTGGCCATGGCCTGCGCCTCGGCCTTGGTGCCGTTCTTGGCTTGGGCCAGAGCCGCACCAGGCAGCAAAGCGGCGATAACGGCAAACGCCGCGATGAACTTCTTGAACATAACGGTCACTCCTTGAGGGTCGATACAGAGACACCGGATCCGCTTCGGTATCGGCAGTCCGCGAATTCGTTCTATGCCAGACGAATCTGCTACGAAGTTATCGATTCATGACCGTCGAGCTTGAGCCGAAAAAGACCGGTCTTTCCGGTCAATTCGCAAGCTATTCAGCTCTTATTCGCTGCCCGCCACTCAAAACGCAAGCTACGCCGCTAGACCACTCCAACCGCACCGAGCGCAGCGCCGCACAGGATCAGCACCAGCAGATGCACCCGCGTGCGCCAGACCACCACGGCGGCTGCGGCGGTGACGACCCAGTGCTTCCAGCCGGGCGCCTGGACACTCAGAATCCAGGCAGTCGCCACGAAGAGGGTGATCGTGACGGGTGCCAGGCCTGAGGTGAAGGCGCGCACGCTCGGCCAGTCGCGTCGTGCGCCGCCCCAGCGCGCGGCGGCCAGCGCCAGCGTGGTCGAGGGCAGCATGATCCCCAGCATCGTTGCGGCCACACCCAGCAGGCCGCCGGCCTGATAGCCCATCACCGCCACAAATAGCACGTTGGGGCCGGGTGCCGCCTGTGCGATGGCGATTGATGCGTTGAACTGGGCATCCGTCAGCAGCCCGGTCTGCCCCACCAGATAGCGGTGCATGTCCGGTGCGGTGCTGATGGCCCCGCCGATCGCCAGCAGCGAGAGCATGAGGAAGTGCAGGAAGACATCCAGCCAGAGCGCAAGCGTCATGCAACGCCTCCGTGCTTGGCGGCCAGCTCGGCGCGGATACACCGGTATGCATAGGCCCAACCCGCCAGCCCAAGCACCAGCAGCACCCAGATCAAGGGCCAGCGCAGCAGCGCAATGCCAGCAAAGGTCAGCGCACCCAGCGCCACGCACACCGGGAGGCCCATCGGGTTCATGCGCAGCGCCGGCAGGAGCTTGAGCGCGCTGCCGATGATGAGCCCCGCGGACACCGCCGCCATGCCGCGCAGCGCACCCGCCACCATGGGGTGGCCGGACCAGTGGACATACAGCGCCGTGAGTGCGATCACGATCACCAGCGGCACCGCCATCATCCCGGCCAGCGCCGCAAAGGCGCCGCGCAGGCCAAAGAAGCGGTCACCGATCATCAACGCCAAGTTGCACACGTTAGGGCCAGGCAGCACCTGACCCACGGAAAGCAGCCCCAGAAACTCCTCGCGCGTGAGCCACCTGCGCTGATCCACGAGCACGCGCTGCGCCACCGCGAGCACGCCGCCGAAGCCCTGCAGGGCCAGCAGCGTGAAGGCAATGAAGAGTTCGGTAGCCGATGCCGGCCGCTGCAGTTCGGGGCTGTTCTCCTGCTCGGCCATCACTCGCCCGCGGGTTCGTCCACCGCGGCAGCCACGCGCTGAGCAGTCACGTCCGGTACGCCCGCCACACCCAGGCTCACGCCGATGGATCGCGCCACCGTCAGCAGCGGATGATCCAGAGGCACGGTGCGGATGCCGCCGGCCACATCGGCCAGGGGCACGCTGGCGATGCGGCCCTCGCGAAGCACCACCAGGCGGTTGAACTGACCGGCGCGCACCAGTTCGGCGGCATGCACGCCAAATTGCGTGGCCAGCACGCGGTCGAAGGGTGTGGGTGTGCCGCCGCGCTGGATATGGCCAAGGATGGTGGCGCGCACTTCGCTCGTCAACCGCTGCTCCAGCGCAAGCTTGAGCACATTGGCCACCCCGCCCAAGCGCACGGGGTCGTGCGAGCCCTCCACCGTGCTGGCCACGGTCATGCTGCCACCGGCCGGCGCCGCACCCTCGGCCACGCAGATCAAGGTGAATCTTTGTCTGGCTTCCCTGCGGCGGCAGACCTCGGCAATCGCGTCAATGTCATAGGGCACTTCAGGCAGCAGGATCACATCTGCCCCACCCGCCAGGCCGGCTTCGAGCGCAATCCAGCCGGCATAGCGGCCCATGGTCTCCACCAGCATCACGCGGTGATGGCTCTGGGCGGTGGTCTGCAGGCGGTCCAGCGCGTCGGCCACCACAGCCACGGCGGTGTCGAAGCCGAAGGTGCGTTCAGTGTGGAGCAGGTCGTTGTCGATGGTCTTGGGCACACCGACCATGCCGATGCCGTATTGAGAGAACTTATGGGAGATGGCCATCGTGCCGTCGCCACCAATGACCACGATGGCCTGCAGGCCCTGCGATCGCGCGAACTCCGCGCACTGCGCCGAGACATCGCGCCCCTGCCAGTTGAAAGGGTTAGCCGCGTTGTGTGTGCCGAGGATGGTGCCGCCACGCGTGAGGATGCCGGCCACCGCGCGCAGATCCAGCGGCCGCACGCGCTGCTCGATCAGGCCGAGGTAGCCGTCTTCGATGCCGATCACCTCCGCGCCGCAGGTCTTGATCAGCGCCTTGGTCACCGCGCGGATCACCGCATTCAAGCCGGGGCAGTCTCCGCCGCCCGTGAGTATTCCGATGCGCATGCGCTCTGCACTCCTTGCGTCCCATCCAGCTGCTGCAAAGGTACATCAGGCCTTGCGCTGCCCTCACGCGCTTTCGTGTCGCGCGGATTCAGCTGCACACATGGACAGGGCTACACGCCGGTCCGGGCCGCCTGCGCCTGCCGCCAACTGAACCCCGGCAGGGTGTGTCGCACCTCACCGCTCCAGCGCTGCGCATCACCCCATGTGTCCGCAGAAAGCTTATGCCGCAAGGCGCAGTGCCTGTCTGTAAGTTCTGCGGCCCCGCGGCGACTCACTCGCATCGGTCCTGCATCTCAACTGAACCTGCAGATCGATCAGACATTCCACAACAGAGCTTCTCTCCTCCATATTGAAAGGAAACATCATGTCGATCCGTTCCATCCTCATCGCCGCCGGCCTCGCCTTCGTCTCTTTCAACAGCTTCGCGGGTGGTGATGCCAACCCGCACGGCTTTGTCTTCGAGAGCGGCCCCAGCCAGGTCAGCCGCGAACAGGTGCGTGCAGAGCTGCTCGCTGCGCAGCGCAGCGGCCAGTTCGTGATCACGGAATCCGGCCCGAGCGTGTTCAGCGTGGCAGGCCCGTCCACACGCAGTACTGCGCAAGTGCGTGCCGAGGTGATCGAAGCTGCGCGCCTTGGCATTGGTGTCGGTTCGGAATCCAACCCCACGCTCACCACGCTGGCTCAGGAACGCCAGATCGAGATGGCGGCGCGTGATTCGCTGCTGGCCATGCGCGGCCGCTGAGCCGCGCGGCGTAGTCAGCCTGAAGAGAATGGGTCGGCTGTGACGCCGACCCACTCGTCACTGCGGCATCCCGCCAGCAAACATGTAGATCAAGCCCACCACCAACAGCGCGGCCAGCACGGCAAACAGGATCTTCCACGCCGAGTACGGCCGGTCACCTTCCACCTCGCCGGTCTGGCCATTCACCACCACGTTGTAGCGCTTGCCGTTGAACTGGTAGGCGCTGATCCAGACCGGCAGCAGGATGTGCTTGAAGCGGATGGCGTCGAACTGCGTGTCGATGCGGTGGATGCGCTGCTCATCACCCCCGATGTCGCGCCGCACAGCCTGCTCGATCGCGGCATCGAAGGCCACCCTGGCCTGCGCAAACCCGTCCTCCAGCCCGCGCTGATAGGCCTCCACCACAAAACCCGCAACAAAGTCGTCCGAGTAGGGCTGCAGGGCGCTCAGGTCCCAGTGGTCCAGCACCCGGGCCAGATGCTCGGGCACCGACGGCGAGGCGATCACCAGCTGGTCGTCGAAGGCCAGGCTCACCTGGCCGGAGACGGCATACCAGTCGGTCACGGTGCGGCTCTGCGTGGTTTGCTGGCCGTTGGCGTCAGTGCGCGTTTCGGTTTCGGTGCGATGGATGCCCTTCTGGCCGCTGTAGCGGCTGTCGCTCGTCGCATCGAAGGTCCAGTACGGCAGATACACGCCGCGCGCGCCGTTTTCGGTCTCGGTGCCGCCGGCGCGGCCGGTGGTGTTCATCTGCCGCACGGTGCGCTTCAGTGCAGTGGGCGCAAACCAGCGGCTGCTGATCCACTGCGCAAACACGGCCTGGGCCTGCACGGCGGTCAACTTGAACGGCGCGACCAGCCGCGGCTGGATCATGCGCCGGCTGCGAGCCTGGGCCGAGACAATCGGCGTGGCACAGAAGGCGCAGCGGCTGGCCACGATGTTCTGGCCAAACTGGGTCTGCGCCCCGCAGCCTGGGCACACCACCGGGTGCGCATCAATTTGTGGCTCCTGCCCCGCGGCACGCGCCAGGTAGCGCTGGTAGTCCAACTCCTCGCGCGCGGCGCTAAGTTCGGCGGCGTCGCTTTGCGGCAGCTCATTGAGCGTGCCGCAGCGCTGGCAGCTCAGGCGCCCCGTGCCCGGCGCAAAGGCCAGCGGCGCGCCGCACTCGCGGCAAGGGAAGGTGCGCAGCGATGCGCCTGCGGCGGCGGGCTGCGCTTCAGCTTCTGAAGGCGTAGGCGTGGAAGACATGGCCGCCGATGCTACGGCGCAGCCGCACCGCGCGGTCAATACACCGCGACCAGCCCCTTCAATGCGCGATCGGCGCCCGCCTTGCGCGACAGGGCGCTGCCGGCTCACCCCGCGTGCACGTGCTGCAGCCACTCCATCGCGCCATGCACCATGGCCGACAGGCTCACCAGCATGCCCGCCGCCCAGAGCGCACCGCCACCGGCCAGGCGCAGCTGCCGCTTTTGCCGGCTGCTCATGACTGCACCGCTGCAGAGTGCACCGGTGCCGCGGCGGCTCGATTGCCGCGGCGCTGACCCCAGCGGGCCCAGGCGCGCTCATGGAAGAAGTAGGCCACCGTGTTGCAGGCGGGCTCGATCAGCGCAATGGCCGTGGCCAGGGGCGCGCTGCCAGTAATGAGATAGGACACCCCGAAGGCCACGCTGAAGTGCAGCACGGCAAAGGTCAGGGTCTTGATCAGGCTGTCGGCGGGCGT
Organism: Piscinibacterium candidicorallinum; assembly: GCF_047549485.1. Lineage (GTDB taxonomy): Bacteria > Pseudomonadota > Gammaproteobacteria > Burkholderiales > Burkholderiaceae_C > Piscinibacterium > Piscinibacterium candidicorallinum. The sequence goes on from NZ_CP180191.1 coordinate 2,850,766, forward strand.
GTGATGCATGTGCATGGCGGGGCGTGCCGGAGGGGGTTGGGGACGAGGCGAGCTTCATTGACATTCGCAATCACCATGAACAGAACGATAGTAATTTGCATTCATAATTGCCAATGAGATCTCGCAATCCGATTGCTAGAAACAATCGATCAAGCCCTTACCGCTCTCAGGCCCGCCCCGCCGCCGGGCTGGGGATTGCCCCTGCACCCGTGAATACCCTGTGGTTTCATTTCTGTACTGTTAAGTATCTTTCGTTCCCGAACGGTTGTTAATTCAGCCTTTCACGAACAGACGGCACCAGGGCCGACGCACGAAGCGGCCCGAACCGTCCCCGCGGACTTTCTTTCCCGAACGCCCGCATCACCCGATTTTCTGAGCGAAGGAACCCTCCCATGAAGCAGACCCTGCAACGACTGGCCAAGTGGCTCGCTGTGCCACTGATGGCTGCCGGCCTCGCCGCCTGCGGTAGCGACGACCACAAGAACGAAACTCCGGCGCCCACGCTGAACATTGTGCAGACCGCCGCCAACGTCAGCGACTTCTCCACCCTGGTGGCTGCCGTGCAGAGCGCCCAGCTGGTCAACACGCTGTCCGGCCCCGGCCCGTTTACGGTGTTTGCACCCACCAACGCTGCGTTTGCGGACCTGCTGTCCAGCCTGGGCCTGACCTCCGCCCAGCTGCTCGACCCCGCCAACCGCCCCCTGCTGACGGCCATCCTCACCTACCACGTGCTGCCAGCCCAGGTGCTGCGCGCGCAAGTGCCCACTGGCAGCGCCATAACCACCGTGCAGGGCGGCACCTTCACCGTGGCGGCCAACGGCAATGCGCTCACGATCACGGACGCGCTGGGCCGCACCGCCAACATCACCGCCACCGACACCCGCACCACCAACGGCGTGATCCACACCATCGACCGTGTGATCCTGCCCCAGGGCGTGCTCACCATCGCCCAGACGGCGCGCGTAATCCCCGGCTTCTCCACCCTGCTGGCCGCCGTGGGTACGTCCACTGCCGTCGGCGCGCGCCTCACCGGCACCGCGCCCACCACAGTCTTTGCCCCGACGGACACCGCCTTCACCAACCTGCTCACCAGCCTGGGCCTGACCCCCGCCCAACTGCTGGCAAGCCCGGCGCTTGTGCAGCAGATCCTGCTCTACCACGCGCTTGACGGCCAAGTGCTGCGCACGCAAGTGCCCACCAACACCGCCATCACCACCCTGCAGGGCGGCACGTTCACCGTGGCCGCGGCCGGCACCGGTTTGCGCATCACCGACGCACTGACCCGCCAGATCAACATCACCGCCACCGACATCCGCGCCAGCAACGGCGTGATCCATGTGGTGGACACGGTGCTGCTGCCCCAGGGCCAGCTCAACATCGCCCAGACCGCCAGCGTGATTCCGGCTTTCAGCACCCTGCGCGCTGCCGTGGGCGCCGCCGCCCCGGCCGTGGCCACCGCACTGACCGGCACCGCCCCGCTGACCGTGTTCGCGCCCACCAATGACGCCTTTGCCAACCTGCTGACCGAACTGGGCGTCACGCAGCAGGCCCTGCTGGCCAACCAGAGCCTGCTGACCACCGTGCTGCAGTACCACGTGGTGAACGGTCAGGTGCTGCGCGCCCAGGTGCCGCTGAACACGGCGATCACGACCCTCCAGGGCCAGACCTTCCGCGTAGCCGCCAACGGCAACACCCTGACGATCACCGATGCCCGCAACCGCACCAGCGACATCGTGCTCACCGACGTGCGCGCCAGCAACGGCGTGATCCACGTCATCAGCCCACGCGTGATCCTGCCGGCGCCTTGAAGGTGAAAGCAAAGTGAAGTGAGCGAGCGCTTCGCCGCGCTCGCGCACGAAAGCGCAAAGCCCGCCAGCGTCATGCGTTGGCGGGTTTTGCTTTCTGCAGACACTGAAAAGTGAGATTGGCTCTGGGAGCTGAGCGCGGGGTTTCGCCGGACGTGTCCGGCGCCGCGCGAAGAGCTTGCGCGTGCCAGCGCAAGCCCCCATGCACCACTAGAAGGCCGTTTGGTGCCAGTCTCCAGGCCAAAGTGGCTGGAAAGCCGCATGGGACAAGCGGAAAGCCACGCGGAAGCGTTCAGTTTGTCCATCTGGCTGTGCCAGATGTGGCGATGCAGCTTCGCAGATTCCATGTCGGCACTCGGGACAGTCTCGATCCCACTTCAGACGCCGGATGGAGGACGGCAGGTTGCTCGCCCAGCCAGCCCTCAACGATCAGATCTTGCTGTGCTTGGGCGATCTCCCTTGAACGATCAGACCGCCGTGCCTACGGTCTTGACCATTGCGCGCGCGATCACTCGATGCGCTGGAGCCACCGGCACCATGTAGAGCCGACCCAGCCAGTTCTTCACGTGGACAACCGTCGTCACAGTGACCACAGGCTCCTGCCCCGAGGATCCTGTGCCCTTGTGGACGGAAACAACGACCTTGAGATGGTTGTCATCGTCGCCCAGCAGCACTTCGTCGTCCGTCTTGGAGATGAGTGTGAAGATGCCCACCCTGTCACCCGCGACGTATTCAGCGGATGTCTTGGTCGGGTGAATCTGCGAAAGACCGCCGAGGTTCTTCAGTCCGAAGTAGCCAACGACCCGGTTCCTGATCGTCATCAAGCCGTCGATCCAGCGAGGTGTTCTCTTGGCCACCCGAAGAAACTGGCCAAGCGCATCCAGATCTGGCTCTGCGGGAGCAACGGCCCAAGCGTCGTGAAAGTACGCCCCAGGGAGCAAAGACGCGACGCGACTGGTCTTCGGGGCGGTGGCTTCAAGCGGAGTCATGTTTTTGCGGCCTGCTGTTCGAGCTCACCTCGGTTGCAGGGGTCAGGTGCAGGGAGCCCGGATTGAGACGATGCTAACGCCGGCGCAGGCCCGGCTAACAGCGCCTCCGTAGCGGGTCCGGGGCTGAGTGGGGGGCCGCGCATCGCCCTGGGGCAAGTGCATTCCGGGTGCCCTAAAACCACATGTCTCGGACACATCGTTCGTCTCGCGGTTGATCCTCGAATGACTGGAGTCCGTCGAAATGATCAATCGGGAGGTGCTCGATGTGTGCTGGATCAGTCATCCTGAGGTTCACTGCCATGGGTCGCTTTCCATCTTCAGTGGTTCTGAGCAGCCTCCAGAACGCGACACCAGCACATGCAGGGCAGAAGTGGTACTCAAGATTCGGCCCGCGAACATAGGTTTGCGTTGGACCAGCCACGACGATCTCTTCGTGCTCACTGCCGTAGGCCCACAGTCCTCCCCACCGCCTGCATGAGGTGCAGTTGCATGCGGTTGCAGACTCCAGGGTTCCCGTGAAAGTCCACGACACCTTCCCGCAGTGGCAGCTTCCCTGAAGATGAGTTGTTTCGGACATGGGTTCAGGCTCAGGTTGGATGCGCGCAGTGGGTCATGCGGCCATAAGGTCAGATGTTGCCTTTTGCCCGTTGCGGCATAGGTTGAATTCGGACAAATTCTGCTACCGACGAAAATCGCCCAAGAGCCTTACAATAAAAGCGGAACGTGACTTTTCAGCGAGACCGAATAGATCATTTTCAGCCACTTTAGCAGAGGCAAAAGGCAAGACCTGACCCCAAATGGGCTCTAAAAATTCCGGCCATATCTGAGATCGCTAACGTGGAAGTGAGGGGCAGCCGGAGCGCGTAGCGCAGAGGGACAGCCTGCAAGCGCAGCTTGCAGGCTGTCCCTCTCGACTGCGGGGTTAGGTTGGTGGCTCATGGCGCGCCCACTAAGCTGTACCGCAGCGAGAATGAATCTTCGATCCACTTCATCACTGCCTGGTCATCGCTCAGCGACGGTCTGTTAAGAAAACCTGGGACCAGATGTTTTTCTCTTATCTCTTGAGCCACTGATGATTTGTCGGAAGCTTCAAGTAGTTTTCCATCTTCAAAGAGCAGCTCAATCACTCGCGTGTACTTCCAGAATGGGTGATAGCCCATGTTTACCGCGAGTTCTCGCACAAATCCGCTAGCGATCAACAGACCACCGGAGAAGCTTGTTGAAAAGTTGAGGTCTTTGTAGAAGCAATTGAATCCGCCCCATGATTCTGGTTTGGTTGGCGCGACACCACCTATGACAGGCCCGTTTGCTGTTTTGTTTTTTACAGGCAATCCCGCATCGTGGAAGACATAGAGATCTCTGAGAAACAAGCGATCTGTGACGATGTATTCGCCTACCCAGCCACGATAGCAAGCTGTAGATGGTGCCTTTGGATTAAGGCCATGCTCCTTCGGATCAAAAAACTCTGGGCCATTGCAGCCGCAGATCTGGAAGCTCTCTCCCTCGTACGTTATGCCATCAGTCATCTGTGTTGTCATGGCAAATCCTAACGTTTGACGTGAGGGGCCGCCGTAGCGGCGAAGCCGCGAAGGGAACCCACAAGCGCAGCTTGTGGGCGGTCCCTCTCGACGGAATTGTTAGGCGCGTAGTTGCTACTGCGACCGCTTGATTGCATCAGCTAACTCCCACGCTTTGCTACTGAGTGCGGTGAACTTTTCATTGAGTTCGACGTGCCCTGGCTTCCATTCAAAGACACCGTTTTTGTAGGTTTGGCCAAGAACGACATCATTCAGAGAACCCATGCCACCGTAGGCTGAAAGAAGATATTCGATGCCCGAGTAATCTGAATTGAGTAGACGCGCTCTGGCTTTTCGCATCCAGCCACTCCAGTGGCTATCTCCATCACTTTCGAGGACGGTAGCGAGTTCATCCAGTACGCCAATTAGAAGTTGAGTCTTCGGGCCCAATTTGAAAGCGCCTAACGCTGGAGCTAAGCGGCCACATCAATCGCGAAGCGATTGATTGGTCCGCTTGAGCGAAATGTTAGGCATTTAACTCGCCAGCGATCTTGGCGATGTATGCCTTGGACGAATAAGCAGAAACGCCTGCCTTAACGGCCTTCTTGGCGAGGGGGCCATCCTCCGTGACGAGGTCAAGTCCATCAACTTTTGCCAGGCAGAGGAAGACCATGTCACCTCCAGAAGAATCAATCTGATGCTTTTCGGCCAAGACTCCCACCAAGTATTGCGAAACGAACGCGGCGTCGATTGGTACGAGATGAAGATTGACTGGAAGATCCTTCCCTAACTCCAGCATGGTCATTGGCTTTCCTGACCTATTGAACTGAGAGAAAGCAACGCTCGCGAGTTCAAAGAAGGCATGAGCAGGAATCATGACTTGGAAATCATGCTCACCAAGAAGCTCGAGCAATTGCCTCGCCTCAGCATGGCGTGGTCGCTCACGGAACAGGGCGTCAGCCAGCACGCACGTATCAACGATCACGGAGCGAGTCATCGGAATGCCTAACTAGATATAGACGGCAAATCTGCGACATAAAACGGCGCTTGCGGTCTAAATCAAGGCCATCGCAACCTGCAGAGCCAACAATGGTGCGGGTCTTCGACCGATAACTGTTCAATTGAACAGTATTAAGCAAACCCACAAACCCGGCAGGCCATTGGAGTCTATCCGGCTGCTTGACCCGGTGCGAGAGCAGCCGCTCAACCGGCGCAGCAGCCCGACGACCGAACAGGCCTGCACGCACGGGTTTGCGGCGCGCAGCCGGTGGGATGGCCAGGCTGTGGCTGTGGAACATGTACCCAGCTCGCGCCGTTTGCGTGGCACAAACTTGGCATTGCATCTGTGCGTCTAGGCTGAGATTGGCTCTGGAAAGCACTTTTCAGCCCAAAGTCACCGGGAACCCGCGCCAGACAAGCGGCGAGCCTTGGCTGGGACTCTGCGCCTCGGCGGGTCATCGACCAGTCACGTGCTCCACGGTCACGGCTCGCGACGCACCAGCTCCGGTCAGTACCAGCTCCATCAGCACGGCACCGTGTTCCTGCACCGGCACCATGCACTCCGCTACAGCACGCAGACCGGTGTCGTTGACGGCGAAGGTCTTGATATGAATTTCAGGTTCAGCGCCCTCGAACGGCCACGCCGCCGCGGCTGCTCGACGGAAGTCTTCTTCGAGCGCAAGCGCTCTGGGGCGATCAAAGGCCAGTGCGTAGCCGAAGCGTTCGGTCAGCCGTCGAAAGTCGTGCTGGATCAGCAGCCCGGCGGCTTCCTGCGCAGCGCGACGCAAGTAGGCAAGGTCATCGTCCATCAGGTTCCTCGGTGCAGTCGGGCGCGGGAGAGCCAATAAACCCAAAAGTCTCTCCGCTTGTCCCATGCGGGTCTCCGGCCATTTTGGCTTGAAGATCCGCATGAATAGCCAATCTCGCGCTTCGCGCCCGGGCGTGGGGTAAGCGGCATCGCGCGCTACCGCCACTCCGCCAGCGCCGCAGGGTTCAGCAGCCGCACCTCACCCGGCGCCAGGTCCACCACGCCGGCGGCCTGCAGGCGCTTGAGTTCCTGGTTCACGGTCTGGCGGCTGAGTGCCAGCATGGCAGCGAGCTGGTCCTGATGGATGTGGAGCACGGAGCGCGGCGCAGTGTCCGCACCTCCAACGGCACCTTGCGCAAGCATCTCCAGTCGGCGGGCTAGGCGCGGGCCGGCGGGCAGGAGCGACATGTCCTCGATGGCGGCAAAACTCAGGCGCAGCTTGGCGCAGACGAGCAGGGCCACGTCCCGCCAGAGCTGGGGCTGTTCATTCAGCAGGGCGTGCAGCGCTGCGGCAGGCGCGACGAACACGCGGGTGGCGCCTTCGGCCACGCCGTCGTGGGTGCGGGGGCCGCCGTCGATGAGGCCGATCTCGCCAAACCAGTTGAAGGGCTCGATGAAGCTGAGCACGGCCTCGCGGCCGGCCTCACTGACGCTGGTGATGCGGATGGCGCCGACCAGCACGCACCACAGGGCGTCGGAGGCGTCGCCACGGCGGTGCAAGGCCTCACCATGGGCCAGCACGCGCACCTGGCCCAGCGCGGGCAGGCGCTCGCGCAGGAGGGGCGCGGCGGCGGCCAGCCAGCGGCTGTGCTGGATGGCGCTGCGTTCGGCGTCGCTCAGGGTGTCCCAACGGGCGGTGGGCATGGACTCGTGCTCAAGCGGTGAGGTGTGTGAAATTTGCAAGGCGGCGCATGCGGCCGCCGCGCACGCCCGGATTTGATCGCGCCAGCGGCCTGCGCGCCAAGGGGTGCATGGCCGGCGCAAGCCGCACAGCCATGTCGGCTAGCCGACAGACGCGGCCGGCACTGGCTTGGCATGATGCGCAGCGTTGCCGGCAGCAGCCCCCAAGAAGGTGCACGCGTCCGCCGGACACATGACATGCAGACAGGAGACTCATGATGCGCACTCTGACCGACCACCTGGTGTCCTACGCCCGCTATCACCGCGATCCGCGCAACATTGCCACGCATGTGCTGGGTATTCCGCTGATCGTGTTTGCCGTGACGGTACTGCTGTCGCGCCCGGCCTTTGTGGTGCAGGGCATCACCATGAGCCCGGCGCTGTTCGTGGCGCTCGGCGTGATTGCGTTCTACATCCGCCTGCATCTTGGCCTGGCTGCGGTGCTGGCGGCCTTCATCGTGGCCTGCCTGTGGGTGGGCGCGGCGCTCGCGCAGGCCGGCACGCTCGTCTGGCTGGGCACGGGCCTGGGGGTGTTTGTGTTTGGCTGGGTGCTGCAATTCATCGGCCACTACTACGAAGGCAAGAAGCCGGCCTTTGTGGACGACCTGATCGGCCTGCTGCAGGGCCCGCTGTTCCTGCTGGCCGAAGGCCTGCTGGCTCTGGGCTGGCGGCCGGACATCAAGGCCGAGATCGAGCGCCAGGCCGGGCCGATCCGCGTGCGCGAGTCCGCGCAGGCGGCCTGACTCCGGCTGCAAGCAACAAAAAAGCGCGGCCCGCAGGCCGCGCCTGTTTTCATGGGTGGCGCGTGCAGCTGTCAATCCACCGGCGCAGGGGGCACCTGCGCGGCCAGCGCATGGCGCAAGCGCTCGTGCAATCCGTCCACCTCGGCATGGGCCCGCGTGAACTGTTGCACCCAATGCGTGCGCAGCATTTCGTCCTGCAGCGCCTGGGCTGCCCGGGCCAGTCCACGGGCCAGGCCTGCCCGACCACCAGGGCCCAGGCTCGCCCAGAGCGCGCCGGCTTCGGCCATGTCGGCACGTGCAGCGTCCGGGCGGCCCAGTTCGGCTGAACACACAGCACGGCAAGCCAGCGCCTGCGCATGGTGGCTGTGCAGCTGCTGGTCGCGGGCACGGTCGAGCTGTGTGTCATACAGCGCGCACGCGCCGGCAAAGTCACCTGCCGCCATCAGCAGATTGGCGCGGGTCAGTGGCATCACGGCATCGAGCGCGGTCACGCCGAGCTGCTGCATCAGGCTCTGGCTGGATTGCAGGCCGGCCAGCGCCTCGCGCCAGCGCGCGGTGTCCTGCCGCCCGTCGAGGAACAGATCGGTCACCTCTTCGGCCTGAACCAGGGCCAGCTTGTGCAAGACCGCCTCGGTCATGATGTCGTCATCGGCGGCCCGAGCCAGACGGTGGGCTGCCAGGTACCACGGTGTGGCCTCCTGCGTGAGGTCGCACCAGGCAAACAGATTGGCCACCGACAGGCGCAGCCGCGCCTGGGCCTCGGCCTGACGCGGCCCGCCAGCCGAGTGCAAGGCCAGGCCCGCTACGGCATGCTCCACAGCAGGCACGACGGCTGAACGCACGAAGCATGTGGTCGACAGCCAGCCCCGCGCCATGGCTTCCCAGTCGGGGCGCGCGTGATGGCCAGCCAGATTGATCAGGATATCCAGCGCCTGCTCGCAGTCCGCATGGCGGCGGGAGAAGTAGGCCGCCAGCGCGCGGGCCAGCGCCAAGGCACAGGCGCAATCGGCATCGGCGGCCACCCGGGTGTCTTGTGCCAGCTGGCTGGCGTCTTCAATGAGGCGCTGTGCCTCGTCGCCTTCACCTGTGCGCGCCAGCGCCGCCGCGAGATCGGCCATGGCCACGGCGCGCTGCGGCCCAAGCGCAGCGGCCTTTGCCTGCTGGCGCAGACGATCCACCACCGTCGATCCCATGACATCCCCTGAACATGCACCGCCGGCCTGCACGTTGTGCGGCCGGTTCTTGACACGCTGACCTGCGTGTCCAACGCAAGACGCTACTTCGTCTCCGCCACCTTCTTCAGACCGGCCAGACCGCCTTCAAAGTCCTTGCCCACCATGCTGTCGGCATTCAGGCCGATCCAGCGGAACAGGGGGTTGTTGCCCATGTCGCCGTTCATGACCCAGGTCACCTTGGTGCCTGCACCGTCGGGCTCGAAGCGCAGCTCGCCAGTGCTGGTGGTGCCGAAGTCCGGGAAGTAGAGGTCGTAGGCGACGCGCTTGTTGGCCTCGGCCGCGGTGAAGCTCATGGTGCCGTCGCCCTCGCTCTTGGACTTCCAGCTCCACTTGGCGCCGGCGCCGCTCTCCGGGCCGCTGTATTCAATGGCCATGGCGGGGTCGCGTGCGGTCCAGACACTCCAGCGCTTCCATGCCTTGGGGGCGGCCACCAGGGCATAGACCGCCTCGGGCGGGGCCTGGATGCTGGTGCTGCGGGTGACGGTGAACTTGGGCGACAGCAGATACCCGCCGCCCACCAGAATCGCGGCGAGGCCGACGATCACGATCAATATCCACTTGATGACCTTCATGGCTCCCTCCAGACATGAAATGGTGCGCGTGCAGCGCCTTGAATGCGCTGGATCGCGGCATGGGCGAAAATAACGGGTTTTCCGGCGCGCATCACGTGCTGCGCCGCCCAATGGGCCGCTGCAGCCTGCAGCCGCCCCGATCGCCCAGACCCCTTCCCGGCGCGCATTGAGCCCCCTTCAGCCGCCTGAGCACTTGCAGCCATGTCCGAACAGATCCAGAAAGAAGTCCAGCGTCGCCGCACGTTTGCGATCATCTCCCACCCCGACGCCGGCAAGACCACGCTCACTGAAAAGCTGCTGCTGTTCGCAGGCGCGATCCAGATCGCTGGCAGCGTGAAGGCGCGCAAGGCCAGCCGCCACGCCACGTCCGACTGGATGGAGATTGAAAAGCAGCGCGGCATCTCGGTGGCGTCTTCCGTCATGCAGATGGAATACCGCGACTGCGTCATCAACCTGCTGGACACCCCGGGCCACCAGGACTTCTCTGAAGACACCTACCGCGTGCTCACCGCTGTGGACGCCGCGCTGATGGTGATCGACGCCGCCAACGGCGTTGAGCCGCAGACCCGGCGCCTGCTGCAGGTCTGCCGTGCGCGAAATACGCCCATCCTGACCTTCATCAACAAGATGGACCGCGAGGTCAAGGCGCCGCTCGATCTGCTCGATGAGATCGAGCGCGAGCTCGGCATGGCCGTGGTGCCCTTCACCTGGCCGGTGGGCATGGGCAAGACCTTTGCGGGCGTGATGGACCTGCGCGCCGACCAGATGCGCGTGTTCTCCGCCGGCGAGGATCGCCTTCGGAACGATGATGAGATCATCGCCCCGCTGGCCAACCCGGCGCTGGATGAGCGCTTCGGCGACGACATGCTCGATGCCCGCAACGACGTGGAGCTGGTGAGCGAGGCCACGCCGGCGTTTGACAGCGAGGCCTTCCTTGCCGGCAAGCAGACGCCGATGTTCTTTGGCAGCGCGATCAACAATTTTGGCGTGCGCGAGATTCTGGACGCCCTCGTGGAACTCGCCCCGCCGCCCGGCGAGCGCAGCACGATCCAGCGCGTGATCGAACCTACCGAGAAGAAGTTCAGCGGCGTGGTGTTCAAGATCCAGGCCAACATGGACCCGGCCCACCGCGACCGCATTGCCTTTGTGCGCGTGGCCAGCGGCCACTTCGAGCGTGGCATGAAGCTCAAGGTGGTACGCAGCGGCAAGGAACTGAAGCCCAATACGGTGGTGAGCTTTTTGTCCCAACGGCGCGAGCTGCTGGACGACGCCTTTGCCGGCGACATCATCGGCATCCCGAACCATGGCGTGCTGCAGCTGGGCGACACGCTCACTGAAGGCGAGAGCCTGCAGTTCACGGGCCTGCCCTTTTTCGCGCCGGAAATGTTCCGCAGCGTGGAAGTCGCCGACCCGCTGCGCACCAAGCAGCTGCGTGCCGGGCTGACGCAGCTGGGCGAAGAAGGCGCGATCCAGGTGTTCCGACCCATGGCGGGCTCCATCCTGCTGCTGGGTGCCGTGGGCCAGCTGCAGTTTGAAGTGGTGGCGCATCGCCTGGAGCACGAATACGGTGTGAAGGCGCGCATCACCCCCAGCCGCTACACCCTGGCGCGCTGGATCACCTGCGACGAAGCCGATGGCGGCGAACGCGAGCTCAAGCGCTTCATCGATGCCAACCAGCATCGCCTCGCGCACGATGCGGTGGATGCCGTGGCCCTGCTGGTGGACTACGCCCACGAGCTGCGTGCCATCGAGCAGAACTGGCCCAAAATCAAGTTCCACGCGCTGCGCGAGCATGCGGGCCTGGTGTTCCAGAAGCGGCTGGATAGTTGATCAGACCCGCCGCAGTCGACCCCACGATTCCGGTGGTGGGTCTACCTGCATGCGGGTTTCAGACGTAACGAAATAGTCCGTTACGGCGGTAACGCAACCATCCTGGCCACGGGCTCTCTAGCAAGAGGTACGCGTACGTATCTCAACGCTCAACATGAGGAGAGCCCGATGCAACGAAGCACACGCATCTGCATGATCCTGGCCATCACCGCCACCGCATGGGGCGTGCAGGCCCAGACGAACTACGGCCAGCCGCAGTCGCCACCCCAGGCCCCGGCCGACACGCCGCGCAGCATGCCGGCCAAACCGGCCGCCAAGTCCGGCATACCGGGCAGCGGCGAGGGCGTGGTCCAGCAGGTCAACCGCGACGCCGGCACCGTCACGTTCATGGGCGGGCGCACGATGAAGGTCCGCGACCCCATGCTGCTCACCGACATCAAGGCTGGCCAGCGGATCGAGTTCCGCATGCAGGACATGGATGGCGGTCCGGTGATCGTGGCGCTCAAGGTGCTGGGCTGACCGCTCAACACACGCAAGCGCCCCACCCCTGCGCCGTGCGAATGCTGCGTGGCGCAGGGGCGAGCCGATGCACGGGCACAACGAGTGACGAAATGTCATCGGCCAGTATGACGAAGTTGCGTGCAAATGGCCGCAGATGCAACAAGCGAGCCGACCTGCTTACCGGTACTGACACCTTGACGGCTGTTCGTCGCGATACGAACACCTACAGTAACAAGCATTGATGCGCCATTCGAGCGCAAGGATCCGGACACCGCTTTGTCCGACGCTGGAGACCCCATGCGGCACATCAACCGCTGTTTCGCCGTGGCTGCGGTCGCGCTATCCACGCAGATCGCCTTTGCCCAAGCCACCCCCGCGCCCGCGCCTGCCGCGCCGGCTGCGCAGCCCAACGAACGCACCGCTGCGCGCGACCGGCTGTTCATGCGCATCCCGATCGGCCTGCGCGGCGATGCCATCATCGTCTCGATTGATCTGAAGGCCGGCACCGTCACCCTGGACGGCGGCATGGTCATGAAGATCAAGTCGCCCGAGGTGGTTGAAGGCATCACGCCGGGTCTGCGCGTTGAGTACGGCGTGGAAGAGACCAAGGCGGGGCTGGTCATCATCGCGATGCGATCGATCAGCTGAGCACAAGCGCTCCGGTTTCAGTTGCGATCGATTGCGCTGCGGCCGTGCCGGGCGCAGCCACTGCACAGCTAACGCACCGTTACTTTTCCGCGCTGCGCGGCAGTCAGCGCTGCGCGAATGAGTCGCGTTGTTCGAGCACAAGGGCGCGCGGACCATGCCGCCCCATGCCGAACTGGACCAGGGGAACACCATGAACATTCGCTCCATGCTTGGCCTGCTTGCGTTGACCACGGCGGCACTTGCCGCGCCGGCGCAGGCACAGAACTACAACATCACCATCAGCGGCGAGATCACGCCCGGCGTGTACGGTCGAATCGATCTGGGCAACCGCCAGCCGCCGCCGGTGGTGTATGCCCAGCCCGTGCTGATCCGCCCGGTGCCGGTGGGTGTGATCGCTCCGGCGCCGATGTACGTATATGCACCGCCGGGGCACATCAAGAAGTGGGGCAAGCACTGCCACCGCTACAACGCCTGCGGCGTGCCGGTCTACTTCGTGCGCGTGGATGAAAAGCGCGGCAAGGGCAAGGGTCACGGCAAGGACCACGGCCGCTGGGACGACGATCAGGGCCGCGGCCGCGACTGATCCGGGTTGCCAAGGTCCAAAGCAAACGGCGCCTCGATCAGGCGCCGTTTGCGCTTTACGAGTGATCGCCTAGGTCAGCAGCCACACCGCGCCGGAGAAGCTCAGGAAGGCCAGGGCTGTGGACGCGAGAATGATGCGTGCAATCCGGCCGTTGTCGGCGCCATAGCGCTCGGCCAGCAGCGATACGTTTGAGGCCGACGGCAGCGCCGCGGCGAGCGCCAGCACGATGACCGAGAAGCGGTCCACCGGCCAGCCCAGACGCATGGCATTCAGGCCGACCACCAACACCAGCAGCGGATGGATGAAGAGCTTGATGGCGGCCACCGGCAGGTAGTCCACCAGGGGCGTGGGCTTGCCCGTTTCATTGCCGACACGCTGCGCCCTCGCCAGCACGGCGCCGATGGTGAACAGCGCCACCGGCGAGGCGGAATCCCCCAGCAGGCCCACGGCCTTGGCCAGCGGCGCCCAGAGCTGGACCTGCTGCCAGGAGACCAGCGCCCCCAGGCCGATGGCCCAGGGCAGCGGGTTGGTCAGCGCACCACGCAGCGCCCGCCCGAAGGCCGCCCAGCCATGGCCGCGGTGACCGTCGAGCTGCGCAATCGCCAGCGCGACCGAGCTGGTGAGCACCAGATCCACCAGCACGGTGAGAATGACCGGCCCGGCCGCCGCCGTGCCCAGCAATGCCACAAGCAGCGGCACGCCCATGAAACCGGTGTTGGGGAACACAGCCACCAGCGCGCCGAAGGACGCATCCTTGAGCCCCACGCGGGCTGATCGCGTCAGCAGGATGGTGGCGCCGAGCAGCAGCAGGGCGCAGGCAGCGTAGATCGCCATCAACGGCAGGTTGAACAGCTGCGCCACCGGCAGCCCGGCGCCGAAGCGGAACAGCATGCAAGGCAGCGCAAACCACAACACGTAGGTGTTCAGGCCGGGAATAGCGGCCTCGGGCAGCAGGCCGCGCCGGGTGGCCAGGTAGCCCGCAAGAACGAGCGCAAAGAAGGGAAAGGTGACGGCGAGAATGGCCTGCATCGCCGCGCTTTGTAGCTCAGTGCCTGCAGTGGCTGGCCGCACGTCCGCGGCAGTTCAGCCTGACGGGACGGGGCATGAATTCAGTTTCGGCCATCGAGAATTGAGATGAATGAAAACCGCCTTTCCGCTTGTTCAAAGCGCTATTTCAGCCGATATTGAGCCTTATGCACAATCAAAAAGCGACATTTTTGGCCAAAAAAGTGAAAACAGGCCGCGATGCGGCCTGTTCAGCTTGGGTTGGGCAGCGGGGCTGGCAGCCCGCGCTCAGATCGCCTGCTCGCCGGTCTCGCCCGTGCGGATGCGGATCACCTGCTCCACGGGCTCCACGAAGATCTTGCCATCGCCGATCTTGCCGGTCTTGGCGGCAGAAATGATTGCCTCGATCGCACGTTCCACCAGCGCCTCGGCCACCACTACCTCGACCTTGATCTTGGGCAGGAAGTCCACGGTGTACTCGGCACCGCGGTACAGCTCGGTGTGACCCTTCTGGCGGCCGAAGCCCTTGACCTCGGTGACGGTCAGGCCCGTGACGCCGACGCCGGCGAGACCCTCGCGCACTTCGTCGAGCTTGAAGGGCTTGATGATGGCGGTGATGCGCTTCATGGTCGGTCTCCTTGTCGGTGGCTGTGCAGCTATTCGGTAAAGCGGTTCGTGATGGGGTAGCGCCAGTCGCGCCCGAAGCCGCGATGCGTGACGCGAATACCCACCGGCGCCTGACGGCGTTTGTACTCGTTGTTCTTGATGAGTTTCACGACGCGGCGCACCGTGGCCTCGTCATGCCCCTCGGCCAGCATCTCAGCCACCGAGGCGCGCTCTTCCATGTAGCGGCGGATGATCGCGTCCAGCACCTCGTAGGGCGGCAGGGAGTCCTGATCGGTCTGGTTCTCGCGCAGCTCGGCCGAGGGCGCGCGCGTGAGGATGCGCTCGGGGATCACCTCGCCGCCGGGCTGAGCGTTGCGCCAGGCGCACAGGCGGTACACCAGCGTCTTGAGGATGTCCTTGATGACTGCGTAGCCGCCGGCCATGTCGCCATACAGCGTGCAGTAGCCCGTGGCCATCTCGCTCTTGTTGCCGGTCGTCAGCACGATGGAGCCATGCTTGTTCGACAGCGCCATGAGAAGAGTGCCGCGGATGCGGGCCTGCAGGTTTTCCTCGGTGGCGTCTTCGGGCAAGCCGGTGAATTCGGTGGCGAGGGTCTTGCGGAATGCATCGAAGCAGTCGGAGATGGGCAGCTCGTCATAGCGCACGCCAAGGCGCTGCACCATCTCGCGACTGTCCAGCCAGCTGATCTCGGCCGTGTATCGCGAGGGCATCATCACCGCGCGCACCTTGTCTGCGCCCAGCGCATCCACCGCAATGGCCAGGGTGAGCGCGGAATCCACACCGCCACTCAGGCCGATGATGGCACCGGGAAAGCCGTTCTTGCCAAGGTAGTCCGTCACGCCGAGCTTAAGCGCGCTGTAGACCTCCTCTTCCTCGCACAGATCAGGCGCGCAGGAACCGGGCTGCGGCTCACCGGTCTTGATCGCGACGTACTCGATGCCCTCGACAAACTGCGGCATCTGCACCATGACTTCGCCGCGCGCGTTCAGGCAGAAACTGCCGCCGTCGAACACGAGCTCGTCCTGGCCACCCACCAGGTTGGCAAATACGCAGGCCATGCCCTGCCGGCTCACGTTGGCGCGCACCACGTCCTTGCGGGTGTGGATCTTGCCCATGTGATAGGGGCTGCCGTTGGGCACGAGCAGGATGTCGGCACCCGCGGCACGTGCTGCCTCGGGTGCGTAGGGAAACCAGATGTCCTCGCAGATGTTGACGCCAAATCGGATGCCGTTGATCTCGAAGACCACGGGCCGCGCATCCGGGGTGAAGTAGCGCTGCTCGTCGAACACGTCGTAGTTGGGCAGGTCGTGCTTGTGGTAGCGGGCGACCACCTTGCCCTCGGCAATCACGCTGCAGCTGTTGAAGCGCTCGCCTTCGCGCTGCACCGGATGGCCCACCAGGATGTGCAGGCCGGGCAGGCTGCTGCTGGCCTGGACGATGCGCTCGAGCGCGGCGTCGCTCGCCACATAGAAGGCGTCTCGAAGGAGCAGGTCTTCGGGGGAATACCCGGTCAGAGACAGCTCCGGGGTGAGAAGTACATTCGCCCCGTGCTGATGCGCCGTGCGGGCCGCGGTGATGATGCGGTCCGCATTGGCTTGCAGCGCCCCCACCGTGACGTTGATCTGAGCGATCGCAACCAGCGCTTTCATCAGAACGTGCTTCTCCGCTTGTTATCTTGCGCGCCGCCGCCCCACGCGATCCATCACGCATGACGAGGTCTGAGAAAAATTATCGCACGCAGGTGATACCCGCCCTGGCGGGGTATGAGACCGCGTGGGACGCACTGGTTGAACACGCTGCAGGCGGGCATGTGATGCTGAGCAGCGCGTATCTGGGCACGATGGAGCGCACGGGTTGCGTGGGTGGGCGCAGCGGCTGGAGCGCACAGCATCTGCTGCTGTGGGATGGCGATGAACTCGCCGCAGCCTGCCCGCTGTACGTCAAGGCGCACAGCTACGGCGAATACGTCTTTGACTGGGCCTGGGCCGATGCCTACGAGCGCAGCGGCCTGCCCTACTACCCCAAGCTGCTCTGCGCGCTGCCCTTCACACCGGTGCCCGGCGCACGCCTGCTCGCACGCGATGACGCGGCGCGAGCGGCGCTCGTGGACGTGCTGACGCAGGCCATGGACGACAACGCGCTGTCCTCCGTCCATGTGCTGTTTCCTGATGACGCATCAGCCGCCACGCTGCAGGCCGCAGGCTGGCTCAAGCGCAGCGGCGTGCAGTTCCACTGGACCAATGCAGGCTATTCGCACTTTGATGAGTTCCTTACACAACTCAGTCAGAAGAAGCGCAAGAACATTCGTGCGGAGCGCCGCGCGGTGCATGAGCATGGCCTGCAGTTCGATTGGCTGGATGGCCGAAGCGCGCAGCCGGAGCACTGGCGCTTCTTCTACCGCTGCTATGCCAACACCTACCGCGAGCATCACTCCACGCCCTATCTGAACGAGCGCTTCTTCCTCGAGTTGGCCGAGGCTTCTCCGGACAAGGTGCGGCTGTGCATGGCGCGCGATGCGACCAGCCCGATCGCCGCGAGCTTCTTCATCTGCGATGCCGGCCGCCTTTATGGCCGCTACTGGGGTGCGATGCGCTTTGTGCCGCTGCTGCACTTCGAGCTCTGCTACTACCAGGCCATCGAGTACGCCATTGCGAAGAAGCTGCAGGTCTTTGAAGGCGGTGCGCAGGGCGAACACAAGATGGCCCGCGGCCTGATGCCGGTGCCCACCTGCTCTTTTCACCGGCTCGCGCATCCGGAGTTTGCGCAGGCCATCGAACGCTTCCTGGCACGTGAGGCCGGCGGCATCGATCAGTATCTGGATGATCTGAACGAACGCACGCCGTTCAAGCGCAGATCGTCAGTGGAGCAAAAATGAAGACGGCGCACCGCGGGTGCGCCGTGTGCAGCAAAGCGTCTGATCAGATCA
Organism: Piscinibacterium candidicorallinum; assembly: GCF_047549485.1. Lineage (GTDB taxonomy): Bacteria > Pseudomonadota > Gammaproteobacteria > Burkholderiales > Burkholderiaceae_C > Piscinibacterium > Piscinibacterium candidicorallinum. The sequence continues at coordinate 2,868,454 of NZ_CP180191.1, forward strand.
GAACGCAGGCTTGTCCTTGGCGGCGTTGTAGCCCGCCACGCCGCTCAGGATCTCCTGCTTGGCGGCCTCGGGGCCATCCCAACCGACAACCTTGACCCATTTACCCTTTTCCAGGTCCTTGTAGTGCTCGAAGAAGTGCTGGATCTGGGCCAGACGCTCCGGGGCGATGTCCTCGTGCGTCTTCCAGTGCTTGTACCAGGGCAGCACCTTGTCCACGGGCACGGCCAGCAGCTTGGAGTCGCCACCGGCCTCATCCGTCATCTTGAGCACACCCAGCGGGCGGCAGCGCACCACCACGCCAGCCACCAGCGGGAAGGGCGTAATCACAAGCACGTCCACGGGGTCACCATCGTCGCTGATGGTGTGGGGCACGTAGCCGTAGTTGCAGGGGTAGTGCATGGCCGTACCCATGAAGCGATCCACGAACAGCGCGCCCGTTTCCTTGTCGACCTCGTACTTGATCGGGTCGGCGTTCTGCGGGATCTCGATGATGACGTTGAATTCGTCCGGCAGGTTCTTGCCGGCGCTGACGCGGTCCAGTGCCATGAGTATTGTCCGAAGGGAGAGTGAAGAAACCGGTGCGGTGCCGCTTCTGCCTTGCACCGCGAGTACCCGCCGGGCCGGAGAGCCGCGCACTGAGCGCGCCGCCGAACGTGTACTCGAATCGCTCGCTAGTGTAGTCGCACGTGCTGCAGCGCAGCAGCCGGTTCAGCCTTGCGGCACGACGGGATCGCACCAGGGCAGCTGCGTCCCGCTCAGGTGAGCCCAGAGCACCAGCGCGCTGGCGATCACGAGCATTAAGCCGGTCAAACGCATGACTTGCCGCTCCATGACGAGCGCACTGCCGCCCTGCGCGGACCATTCGGCCACCTTTCGGATACCGAGCCCCAGGCTGAGCATCGAGACGCTGGATGCCAGTGCAAACACAGCCATGAGGGCAAAGCCGCCCTGCCAGGTGCCAGCCAGCACAGCCAGCCACAAGGCCGCATGCAGCTGGCCGCAGGGCAGGATCAGCAGCGAAGCGCCACGAAGGCTCTCTACACCCCGGCGCGCACGACCTGACGGATTGAAATTGATGGGCCGCGTACTGCCTAGCGCCGAGAGGCGCCGTGGCCACTGCCCCCGCACCATGAGCCAGAGCCCCAGCCCGAGCGCGCCCACCTGCAGCACCGTCCAGAGCGGACCGATCACACTGGTAGATCGCAGCACGCTCCACGTGATCTGGCCGAACGCGCCTGCAATGACGCCGGCCGCGCTGTAGCTCAGCCAGCGGCCAAGGTGCCGCTGCGCCGCCACGCCTGCGCCAGGCGTCCCCACCAGGTGATTGCCCAGCCAGGCCGAACACATGCCGGCGCAATGCAGCCCTCCCGCCAAGCCGAGCAAGGCGGCGGCAATCAGCAGGGAGCTTGAGGGCATGGTGCCGGAGAAGCCGTCTGCGTCGCGCGGCTCAGATCAGACGGGCGCGCGGACTCATGGCCACGCTGGTGCGCACATAGCGGTCGAAAACCATCGCAATGGCGCGTACGAAAAACCACCCCAGCTCGGTCACCCTCAGGTAGTCGGGCTCAATGCGGATCAGGTTCTCCGCTTCGAAGGGGGCGAGCTCCTGCAGCTCGCTTGCGAAGGCCTTGCGAAAGTCCACCAGATGCGCCTGCTCGATGGACTCGAAGCTCACTTCACCTTGGCACATGAGCGCCATGATGATGCTGCGCCGAACGAGATCGTCGCGAGAGAGGACAATGCCGCGCATCACTGGCAGATTGCCTGTCTTGAGCGCCTCTTGGTAACCCTCGATGTCGCGGTGGTTCTGGCTATAGATCGCGCCCAGCTTGCTGATGGCCGAAACACCCAGAGCAATCAGATCGCACTCCGGGTTGGCGGTGTAGCCCTGGAAGTCCCGTGTCAGAAGGCCCTGGCGCTTGGCGCGGGCCAAGGCGTCCTGCGGCAGCGCAAAGTGATCCATGCCGACATAGTCATAGCCACCCGTCGAGAACGCGGCGATCGCTTGCGCGAGCATCGTCACGCGGTGAGCAGCAGGTGGCAGCTCCGACTCGTGAATACGACGCTGCGGCTTGAAGCGCTGCGGCATGTGCGCATAGGCGTACAACGCCACGCGATCCGGACGCAGCGCGATGATGCGTTCGATCGTGCGCGCAAATCCGGCCGGCGTCTGCCTGGGCAGCCCGTAGATCAGGTCGATGTTGATGGAGTCGAAGCGCAGATCGCGCGCTGCGCGCATGAGCTCGGCAATCTCGGCCTCGCTCTGGACTCGATGCACGGCCTCCTGAACGGCCGGGTCGAGATCCTGCACACCGAAGGAGATACGGTTGAATCCCAATCGGCGCAATCGTTCGAGCCGTGCGCGATCCACCGTGCGGGGATCGACTTCGATCGCCCGCTCAGCATGAGGCGTAAATTCAAATGCGCTGGACAGACGCTCGATAAGCAAGGCAAGTTGACTGTCGTCCAGATAGGTCGGAGTGCCGCCGCCAAGGTGCAATTGGCCAGCGCGGGCGCGCTCGCCGATGCGCTCTCGCCACAATTCGACCTCGCGAAACAGGCTGTCCAGGTACGGCGTTGCCCGCTCCTTGTGCTTGGTGACGATCTTGTTGCACGCGCAGTAGTAGCAAAGCGACTCACAGAACGGGATGTGCACGTACAAGGCGACCGGGCGAGCAGACCAGCTGTCACGACGGTCTTCAATGGCGGTGTGCAAAGCACGTCCGTCAAAGGCCTCCACGAAGCGATCCGCGGTCGGGTACGAGGTGTATCGTGGTCCGAAGCGATCAAACCGGGCGAGCAGGTTCTCGGCCGGCAGGGCGTGCGATTCGGCACACAATGGGCTTGCCGGTGACTGCGTTGCATGCATCAGAGGATCGATCCGGGTCAGAGGTGCGGACATAGAGGAGATGAGCCATCAGGCCGCGACGACTTGCCGCAGCACACCCCGAGATCAACCGTTGACCTGAGACTGCTCTGATCTACGCTCGACCGAGGGAAGAAGGACTTCGGTTCAATGTGCCATTGCTCAGTCGATGCGACGTTGACTCATGTCAAGGCATCGTAAGGACCGATCGGTAAATTGGAGTCAGGACGATTTGGGTCATCAGCCTCAGAGCTGAATAGCCCGGCCGGAAAGAGCCACGTCCGACCACGCAGGAGGGTCTATGTACAAGCAAAGCGAACGCAGCTCTGCCGCCGTTCTGGCGGATCACACCGATGCCTGTCCAAACCAGGCAAGCCCATCCCACACATCCAGCACGGGCCATGTGGCCTGCTCAAGCTGCAACCTGCGCGAGATGTGTCTGCCTACGGGGCTGTCACGGGAGGATCTCGGCAAGGTTGAGGCCGTCGTCAATCAGCGTCGTCGCATTGCGCGCGGGCAGGCGCTGTATCGCAGCGGCGATGACTTCAATGCCATCTACGCCATCCGCTACGGCTTCTTCAAGGCGCAGGTCGCGAGCCCCGACGGGCGCGAGCAAGTCACGGGCTTCCTGATGGCAGGAGAGCTGCTGGGCATGGATGGCATCGGCACGGAGCGGCATACGGTTGACGCAGTTGCTCTGGAAGACTCCGAGGTGTGCGTAATGCCCTTCTCGCAGCTGGAGACGCTGAGCCGCGAAGTCAATGGCCTGCAGAGGCAGCTGCACCGGGTAATGAGTCGCGAGATCGTGCGCGAAAACGGCGTGATGATGCTGCTTGGCACCATGCGTGCTGAAGAGCGACTGGCAGCCTTTCTGATCAATTTGACTCAACGCCTGAAGGCACGGGGCTTCTCGTCGACCGAGCTGGTTCTGCGCATGACGCGTGAGGAGATCGGGAGCTACCTTGGTCTCAAACTCGAGACCGTGAGTCGCACGTTTTCGCGTTTCCAGGACGAAGGCCTCATCGAGGTCAAGCAGCGTCACGTGAAGATTCTTGACGCCGATGGTCTACGCAGCTTGTTCAGCTCCGAGGCAGCAACTGCGCATTGAAGACGCGGCGCGCCCATTGAAGCCCCGCCATACACGCGGGGCTTTCTCTTTCGCGGAGCGATTTAGTCGCTCACTTTTGGCGTTTGCGCCGAGCGCCTCAGGCTCACAGCCGCACCCGGCGCATGACCAGAATGCCGCCTAGAGCACTCAACGCGCACGCGGCCCAGTACATCAGGAAAACAAGCGAATAGATGGCCGTCCGGCCGAAGCCGAGATCGTGCCCGAGCCAGTGCACGTCCAGCGGATCCACCATCAAGAAGGTCAACACTTCAAGCACACCAGCAGCGACGAACGACGGCCAGAGCACCGCGCCTAGGAGCACGCGCCGCCGAACTTGTGCTGCGTCGGGTCCTGCATGTGCATACGAATCGGGCGCGCTGTCGACGTCTGAGGCCTCGCTGCTCATGATGCGATCAGCGGGTGGCAAGTGAATCAATCTCCAGGACCTGGCCATCTACTGGCCCGGCTCGTCGCGACAGGCGCCAGTCCTGCGCGGCAAGGGTCGCAGACCACTGGCCGCGCTGAATGGCGGCCGCTGGCGCCCAATAAGTGCGGGACTGTAGCCCGCTGTCAGTCGCGCCGGCTGGGCATCGCCCGCTCGCATCTGCTGTCAGGGATAGGGCGTAATCGAGCTCACGACGCGCAATGTGAGCAAAGCGCAAGCTCAGGACCTCGTTTGCGCCAGGCAGCGTTTCACCTTGCAGGTGTGCGCACACACCGCCAGGCCGCTGAGTCACAAAGATCCCCATCCGAAGCTGAGCCGCACGCTGGCGGGCAGTGGTGTCCTTGTTGATCTCGACCCCGCGCTTGTAATAGTTGTCATCGACCAGCGAGTCCGCACCCGTCTTGGCGACGGTCAGCATGACGACGCCGAGACAGATCGCGAGCACTGGGATGCCTGCCACCATCCACACATAGGGCTCGCGCCAAGGGGGGCGCTGCGCTGCGCTTTCTGGATTCATGCTCTGCTCCTTCATCTGTAGTCGATATGCCCCGGTTCAGGGGCGCGCCACGTAGAACACGGCCTTCTCGGTCACCTGCTCGGAACCGTCCGCGCTTCGGATCGTGAACGTGATGGCGTGCGAACCCGGACTGACTGCCTTCAGGCTGCTCTCCGGCAAGCGCAGGCGGACGGGATGGAACTTGGTCTGCGCGGCAAGCATGTCGAAACGCGACTCGCTGCTGATCTCGATCCCCGGCAAGCCGGCGACGTCCACTAGAAAGGCGCGCGGCCGCTCGGCGGTGTTCATGATCTGCAGGCGATACACGTTCTCGATCGATCCGTCGCCACTGAGGCGTGCCAGGGCATTTCGGTCACGCACGACGTCGACCTTGAAACTGGTGCGATTTGCCAGCCCCCATCCAAGAGCAAGCACGAGCAACACAAGAATCGAACCGTAGACCAGGGTGCGCATTCGGAAGACATGGCGCCACATCTCGGCGCCAAAGCGTCGGCTGGTCATCGCGTGCTCTGTGGCGTAGCGAATCAGCCCGGGCGCATAGTTCATCTTGCTCATCACTTCGTCACAAACATCGATGCAGCCAGCACAGCCGATGCACTCGTACTGAAGCCCCTTGCGGATATCAATGCCTGTCGGACAGACCGCCACACAGAGGCCGCAGTCGATGCAGTCGCCGAGGGCGGCTTGCTTCGGGTCCACCTTGCGACCGCGCGAACCGCGTGGCTCACCACGCGTCGTGTCGTAGGTGATGATCAGCGAGTGTTTGTCGAGCATCGCGCTCTGGAATCGGGCGTATGGGCACATGTACTTGCACACCTGCTCGCGCATGAAGCCCGCGTTGCCCCAGGTCGCAAAGGCGTAGAACAGCACCCAGAAGAGCGCCCAGCCCCCAATCGTCAGCGAAGCGATGGAGCCAACAAGCTCGCGAATCGGCACGAAGTAGCCCACAAAGCTCACCCCAGTCCACAACGCCAAGGTGATCCAGAGACCTTGCTTCGCAGCCTTGCGCCAGACCTTGTTCAGACTCCAGGGAGCGGCGTCGAGCTTGCGGCGTGCGTTCGCGTCGCCCTCGATCCACCGTTCGATGTACATGAACATCTCCGTGTACACGGTCTGTGGGCAGGCATAGCCACACCACAAACGACCCGCAACTGCCGTAAAGAAGAACAGCGCGTAAGCGCAAACAACCAGCAGCCCCGTGAGAAAGATGAAGTCCTGGGGCCAGAATACGTAGCCGAACAAATAGAAGCGCCGCGTCGCCAGATCAAAGAGCAGCGCTGGTCGGTCATTCCACAGCAGCCAGGGTGCTCCATAGAACACCAGCTGGGTCAACACAATCAACAGCACGCGCCATCGCGCGAACCAGCCGCTTACGGCACGCGGATAGATCTTCTTGCGCGCCTCGTACAGCCAGACAACCTGCTCCTTGGGGGGCGCAGCGCCACCCAAGGCTGCAGGTGAATTGCTTGTACCCGCCGAAGCGGGCTGTGCGGCTTGGATCAATCCCTCGCTCATCAACGTGCCGCAACAGACTGGCGGCTGCCTCCACCCGAGAGCTTGATCACGTAGGCGGTAAGCACTTCGATCTGCGGCTTGCTCAGGCGGCTCGCCCACGCGGGCATCGCATTCTGCCGACCGTTCTTGATCGTGTAGAAGATGCTGTCCAGCGACCCGCCATAGATCCAGGTGTTGTCCGTGAGATTCGGTGCACCAAGTGCCGTGTTGCCCTTGCCGTCCGCACCGTGGCAGCCGACGCAGCCGGCCGACATCCACTTGCCCTTGCCACGGGCTATCGCCAGCTCATCACCGGATTTGCCCGACAAAGACTGCACGAACTTGGCCAGATCCGTGATGTCCTGATCGGTCCCGACAGCGGCACTCATGGGAGGCATGAGTCCCTTGCGACCATCGGCAATCGTCACACGTACCGCTTCCGGGCTGCCGCCCCAAAGCCAGTCGGCGTCCGCCAGATTGGGGAAGCCCTGCGCACCTCGGGCGTCCGAACCGTGACATTGGGCGCAGTTGTTCAGGAACAAGCGCTCAGCGATAGCCATGGCCTTGGGGTCCTGCTGGAGCTGCTCCGGGGTCTGCTTCAGGAAGCCGTCGTAGAGCGGTGCGAGGCGCTGCTCAGCCGCAACCATCTCGGCCTTGTAGGCACCCGACTGGCTCCACTTCAGGCTGCCGTCATGCATGCCAAGACCTGGGTAGTAGTAGAGGTAGGCAATCGAAAAGACGAGCGTGATGATGAACAGCCCGACCCACCAGCGTGGCAAAGGGTTGTTCAGTTCCTTGAGATCACCGTCCCAGACGTGGCCTGTCGAGTTGTCGTCAGCCATTTTCTTGACGCGTGAGCTGAACATCAGCAGCAGGAAGCATGCGGCGATACCCAATACGGTCGCCAGCGCAATTGCGATGCCCCAGAAGCCGGAAACGAAGTCACTCATTGTTGTTCTCCCTGGGTACTTGCTGCCATTCGTGGCATCGGTCGAGAAGCGCTTGTCGAACTTTCGTCCTCAAGCACTGCGCGTGCATAGCGATCGAGTCGCTCGCGCCGGCTTGGCAGAAAGTTCCAGATCAGCAGCGCAACGAAGAGGCTGAAGCACAGCACCGTGAACAAGCTGGCGTAGGTGTTGAAGTCCATGATGTGCCCTCACTTCACCGATGTGCCGAGAACCTGCAGATAGGCCACCAATGCGTCCATCTCGGTCTTGCCCGCGACTTCGTCCTTGGCCTTCTTGATTTCCTCATCCGAGTACGGCGCACCCAGCTTTCTAAGTGTGGTCATGTGTGCGGCCACCGATCCCGCATCGGCAGGATTGCGTGCCAGCCACGGGTAGGCGGGCATGTTGGATTCGGGAACAAGATCGCGCGGATTGATGAGATGGATCTTGTGCCACTCATCGCTGTACCGACCCCCGACTCGAGCGAGATCCGGGCCTGTACGCTTGCTGCCCCACTGGAAGGGGTGGTCGTAGACAAACTCCCCGGCGACCGAGTAGTGCCCATAGCGGAGCGTCTCGGCGCGGAACGGGCGAATCATCTGCGAGTGGCAGTTGTAGCAACCCTCGCGGATGTAGATGTCCCGGCCGACCACCTGCAGTGCGGTGTAAGGCTTGAGGCCGGCTACCGGCTCCGTGGTGGAGCGCTGGTAGAACAGCGGAACGATCTCCACCAGGCCGCCAATAGCCACGACCAACAGGATCAGGACGATCAGCAGGACGTTCGAGGTCTCGATCTTTTCGTGATTGAACATGCTCATGATTTCCCCCGAAGTCAGGCGTGCGCAGGCGCAGGGATGGCAACGACCTCACGCTTGCGGCCGCTGATCGTCATCCACACATTGACCGCCATTAGCACCATGCCGGCGAGGTAGAGCACGCCACCGAGCAGGCGCACGACATAGAAGGGGAAGGTGGCCTTCACACTCTCGACGAAGGTGTAGGTCAATGTGCCATCTTCATTCACGGCGCGCCACATCAGTCCCTGCATCACCCCGGCGATCCACATCGCGGCGATGTAGAGCACGATGCCGATCGTCGCGGTCCAGAAGTGCAGGCTGATGAGATCCTTGCTGGCCATTTCCGTGCGGCCGACCATGCGCGGGATCAGGTAATACATGGCGCCCATCGACACCATGCCCACCCAGCCCAGAGCGCCCGAGTGCACGTGGCCCACCGTCCAGTCTGTGTAGTGCGACAGCGCGTTCACGGTCTTGATGGACATCATCGGACCTTCAAACGTGCTCATGCCATAGAAGGACACCGAGACGATCAGGAAGCGCAGCACGGGATCGTCACGCAGCTTGTGCCAGGCCCCGGACAGCGTCATGATGCCGTTGATCATCCCGCCCCAGCTAGGTGCGAGCAGGATCAGCGAGAACACCATGCCCAGCGACTGGGTCCAGTCAGGCAGCGCCGTGTAGTGGAGATGATGCGGGCCAGCCCACATGTAGGTGAAGATCAGTGCCCAGAAGTGCACGATCGACAGCCGATATGAATACACAGGCTGGTTGGCTTGCTTGGGGATGAAGTAGTACATGATCCCCAGGAAGCCCGCAGTAAGGAAGAAGCCCACGGCGTTGTGGCCGTACCACCACTGGACCATCGCGTCCTGCACGCCCGCGTAAGCCGAGTAGGACTTCATCGGACCAGCGGGGAGTGCCGCGCTGTTCACGACATGCAGCAGCGCGACCGTCAGGATGAATGCACCGAAGAACCAGTTGGCGACATAGATGTGCTTGACCTTGCGCACCGCCAATGTGCCGAAGAAGTTCACCGCATACGCCACCCACACCAGCGTGATCGCAATGTCGATCGGCCACTCCAGCTCCGCGTACTCCTTGCCGGACGTGTAGCCCAGCGGCAGGGACACTGCTGCAGCGACGATGATGGCCTGCCAACCCCAGAACGTGAACGCTGCGAGCTTGTCAGAAAATAGGCGCACATGGCACGTACGCTGGACGACGTAGTAGCTCGTCGCAAACAAGGCACAACCACCGAATGCGAAGATCACTGCGTTCGTATGCAGCGGCCGCAGGCGACCGTAGGTCAGCCACGGAGTGTCAAAGTTGAGCTGCGGCCAGGCGAGCTGTGCGGCGATCACGACGCCCACCAGCATGCCCACCAAGCCCCAGACGATCGTCATCACGGCGAACTGCATGACGACTTTGTCGTTGTAGACCCCTGACCCCATGTGCGGAGCCGCGGTTGGTTGGACTGTGTTCAAGGTCTGCTCCCAGTGTGTGGGGGCATTCTTCGTGATGTCGCGCTCGATTGCGTTGACTGAAGTCAACTCCGACGAGGGTCGAAGCCGAAGGTGTTTACTTGACCTGCGACCTTTGTTCGCACGCGTCAGTTGCGGCCCCTGCGGAGCAACTCAGATCAAGCAGTTGCGCGCCCACAGTCTCCAGGTCATCGAACTGTTCGCCTTCAACAGCCCAGACCAACAACGCGGCAACACCGAAGACCAGCGCAACCGACATAGGAATGAGCAGATAGAGGATCTCCATGCTCAGGGCTCCGCGACGGCCTTGGACTCAACCGGGATACGCGAAATCCGCCAAGCGTTGGCGAGCACCAGCAACGAGCTGGCAGCCATGCCAACACTTGCCCATCCCGGGCTGATCCAGCCCCATACAGCTAAAGGAACGCAGACCACGTTGTACCCAAGCGCCCAGACAAGATTCTGGTGAATGATTCTGATGGTGGTTTGGGCAGTTTTGCGAAGCAAAGCGATGCTCGACAGTCGCTCGCCCAAGATGACCAAGTCCGCTGCAGCCTGCGTGGCGGGCGCGCCGGTCACCAAGGCGGCGGACACATCGGCGCCTGCGAGCAGGGGCCCGTCATTCAGGCCATCTCCTACAGCGAGCACCACCCGGCCACCATGCTGCAAGGACCGGAGTTCGGCCAGCTTGCCCTCCGCGCTCAAGCCACCGTGCACGCCATCGACGCCGAGCTCGCGCGCTAGCCGCTTCGTCTGGTCCGGACTGTCACCGCTGAGCACGGACACAGCTAGCCCCTCGCGATTCAAGGCTCTTACCGTCTCCAGCGCCTCGCTACGAATCCGCTCGCTGAACTCAATCAATGCGACGCGCCCTTGTTCGTCCCGAAGCTCGCAGTGCACACCGCCGCCCGGAAGAATGGAGCCCCCTGCCGGCTTGCCAAATTGATAGCGGCGGCCGGCAACCGTGCCTTCGACACCAACTCCAGGGATCTCCCGCTGCTCGCTCGCTCGGGGCAAGTCACCCTGTACTTCGGAACGCTGTCTGAGCGCGGACGCGATGGGATGGAACCCCTGCCCTTCGAGGGCTGTGGCGATCTGCAGCGCCTCAGAAGAGCTCAGAGTGCTCGCCGGGGCAACGAACACTCGCTCTACGCGGAGCGCATCTGCGCTGAGTGTGCCCGTCTTGTCGAACACCACATGTGAGACCCTTGCGAGCTGCAACAGGGCTGCAGGCTTGCGCAGGTAGACGCCCAGCCGCGCGAGGCGACCCACAGCCGCGAGCATGGCAGCTGGCGTCGCAAGCGACAGCGCACAAGGGCAAGTCACCATGAGTACAGCAATCGCGACACTCAGCGCACGATCCGTGTCATGTGGCCACCAGTACAGCATCCCGAGTGCGGCGCACAGCAGCACCCCGGCAAGAAAGTACGGCGCCCAACGATCAGCGCGGTCGATCGCAGTGAAACGTGCCGCAGACACACGCCTCATGAGCGTCGCAATCTCGGCGGCACGCGTCGAGGCACCAAGCGCATCGACGCGAACTCGGATCTGAGCCGACAAGTTCACCGTGCCTGCATGCACGCGGTCGCCCGACTTCCGAGCGACCGGCATCGATTCGCCGGTCAGGATCGACTCGTTCAACGCCGAATGACCCTCCTCAATGCGACCGTCGCCGGGAACGACTGCACCGGCACTGACCAGAACAAGGTCGCCCTCGCGCAAGGCCTCCGTATCGACTGACTCGATGCGTTCTGCGCCGGTCACGTCCATCACAATCCGTTTGGCGTGACCTGCAACCACGCTCGACAGGCGCTCGACGCGTGACTCCAGCGCATGCTGTCCGCGCAGGAGCAGATAGCGCACCGTCAGAACCAGCGCAACAAACATCGCAAGACTGTCGAACCACACCTCGCCCTTGCCACTGAAGGTTGCATGTGTGCTCGCCACAAAGGTCAGCACGATCGCTGCGCTGACGGTGACATCCATGTTGATGGTGCGGCTGCGAAGACCGCTCCATGCCGCTCCGAGGATTGGCGAAGCCGCTACGAGAATGACTGGCAGACTCAGAATCCACTGCGCCCATCGCAGCAGGAAAGCATGGTCAGGAAGCAGTTCTCCGGGCGCAGTCTGGTATGCAGGCCATGCATACATCATGATCTGCATCATGGCCAACCAGGCGATTCCAGTGCGCCAGAGCAAGGCCTTCCGGATGGTGCGGCGGGCTTGCTCCTGGCTAGGGGCATCGGATGCTCGCGGCGAGTACCCGAGAGTTGCGATCAACTCGGAAATTCGAGCCGCACTGATGCGTGCCGGTTCGAACTCGATCAGGGCCTGGCGCGTCAGTGCATTGATCTGCACGCTGCGGACGCCCGGCTGGGGCCGCAGGAGATCGCCGATGGCCACGGTACAGGCACCGCAAACGACCCCGTCAATCACCAAGGCGAGTTCCCGGAGCGGCGCATCCCTATGCTCCGATCCGGACGTCGACCTGCTTGTCCCGGGGGTCACGCCTTTCAGCGCGACGTCCGGCACGGCAGCAGTTAGGCCCACGGACTCCATTTTCATTCGGAGCAGGCTAGGGCCACGCAAGGGCTAGGCACTTGATGCGCGTCAATAAGGCCCCAGCGGGCTCGCGGCACTACGCCGCAGCATGCTGGAGTGCTCAGGATCTGACCACGCAGAAAAGAAAAAGCCCTGCTGTTGCAGGGCTTTGATCTTGGCGGAGCGGACGGGGCTCGAACCCGCGACCCCCGGCGTGACAGGCCGGTATTCTAACCAACTGAACTACCGCTCCGCGCGGTAACTGGCGTCCCCACGGGGATTCGAACCCCGGTTATCGCCGTGAAAGGGCGGTGTCCTAGGCCTCTAGACGATGGGGACGAGGCACTCTTCTACTACTCGCTTGCCGAGTTGCTGGTGGAGGTAAGCGGGATCGAACCGCTGACCTCTTGCATGCCATGCAAGCGCTCTCCCAGCTGAGCTATACCCCCGTGTTGCGCTACCGCGAACTATTGCTGCCAACGAGAGCAACTCAAGCAAGACAAAAACTATAGCATCTCCGAGCAGGCTTCGCAAGCCGACTACGCTCCCATGCGCTGGAGTTCGGCCTCCAATCGAGCCAGGACAGGGTCGCGGCCCATCAGCCAAAGCACGGCATCGACACTTGGCGTCTGTGTTTGCCCGGTGATGGCCACGCGGACGGGAATCGCAAGCTGGGGCATCTTCAGGCCGTGCGCCGTCAAGACGGCCTTCATTTCCGCAGCAATGTCCCCGGCCTGCCAGTTGCATTGGGCAAGCCGGTTGCAGAAGTCGCGCAAGGCAGGGCCGAGTGCGGGAACCAGATGCTGCTCTCGAAGTGCGTCAGACACCTGCGGATGACGCCAGAACAGGCTCACTTCCTGTGCAAGCTGCACGAGAGTCTGCACCCTCGAGCGGTAGAGCACCACGGCGTCCATCAGACGGGCCCAATCCTGAGCGCACAGCGGCGCCGCAATCACACCGTCGCGCAGCAGGCGCGACTGCACATCTGCAGAGAGGCGGCCGATGTCCGCGCGCTTGATGTGCTCCGCGTTGATCCAGGCGAACTTTTCCGGATCAAAGCGCGAAGCCGACGCGCTAATGGCTGGCACATCGAACCACTCGACGAGTTGCTCACGCGTGAAGACTTCGTCGTCGCCATGACTCCAGCCCAGGCGAGCAAGCATGTTGATCATGGCTTCGGGCAGATAGCCCTCTTCGCGATACTCAAGCACGCTACGCGCTCCATGCCGCTTGGACAGCTTCTGACCGTCTGGACCCAGGACGGTGGGAGTGTGTGCGTAGATCGGTGGCGTTGCCCCCAGCGCCAGCATGATGTTGATCTGCCGCGGCGTGTTGTTCACGTGATCGTCGCCGCGAATGACATGCGTGATGGCCATGTCGATGTCATCGACCACCACGCAGAAGTTGTAGGTGGGCGTGCCATCCGGACGAGCGATGATGAGATCGTCCAGCTCCGAGTTGGCGATCTCGACCTGCCCCTTCACGCCATCCTGCCAGCTGACCGTCCCTGTGGTCGGATTCCGAAATCGGATCACTGGCTTCACACCGGTGGGCGGCTCTGGGAGCAGCTTGCCGGTCTCGGGGCGCCAGCGGCCGTCATAGCGCGGCTTCTCGCCACGCGCCATCTGCGCCTCGCGCAAGGCGTCGAGTTCATCAGGCTGCATGTAGCAGTGATAGGCGCGACCATCGGCGAGCATCTGCGCGAGCACGTCCTTGTAGCGCGGCATTCGGCGCATCTGGTAGACCAGCTTGTCGCCCGGGTTGTCATAGTTCAGCCCCAACCAGTCCATGACCTCGAGCACGACGTCCACCGCGGCCTGGGTGGATCGCTCCTGGTCGGTGTCTTCGATGCGCAGCAAAAACTCGCCGCCGTGATGGCGTGCAAACGCCCAGGCGAACAACGCGGTGCGAATGTTGCCGAGATGAACGTAGCCCGTAGGCGAAGGGGCAAACCGGGTGCGAAGCGTCATGGATCTTCCAGCGAAGCACAAAGCAAAAGACCCCGACGAGTCGGGGTCTTGATGCAGATTCTGGTGGGCGGTAGTGGGTTCGAACCACTGACCCCTGCCGTGTGAAGGCAGTGCTCTACCGCTGAGCTAACCGCCCAACTTCGTTAGTATAGCCCAGACTCACGAACACCCCGCCGACAGCACCTGCGCGGCGCCGTACCGAACTGCTTCATGCCTCACTGGCTGCGCGCCGCGTCCCTGGCGGCCACGCTCTCCACTTTCGCTGTCACGCCCATGCACTCCATGGCGCAGACGTCGGCGTCAGCCGCCCAGGATGCGCCGGCGCGTGCGCCGCTGAGTGTCGAGATCGACGCCCCCACAGACCTGCGCGACCTGCTCAACCGCCATCTGGACGTTGTACGCCTCTTGCAGGCGGGTGCGCCAGGCGAGCAGGAGTTCAACCGCCTGCTGCTCGCCGCGCCAGCGCAGGTCCGAGCGCTGCTGGAAACCGAGGGCTACTTTGCGCCGCTGGTCGAGGTGCAGCGTGCCGAGGCCGATCGCCCGGCGCGGATCAAGGTCAGCCCGGGGCCACGCGTACTGGTCGGACGCGTCGAGATCAATGCCGTCGGGGCGCTGGGCGAGGCGCTCGCCAAACCCGAAGCGGCCGATCCGGACCTGGTACGCCTGTGGAGGCGCGTGACAAACACATGGCCCCTGCCCGAAGGCAGCGCGTTTCGGGTATCCGACTGGAGCAGTGCAAAAGCTGCCGTGCTGGCACGCCTGCGCGCCGAGCGCTACCCGAATGCCGCACTCGCCAGCAGCGAAGCCGAAGTCAACGCCGAGGAGCACCGTGCCGCCCTGCGGGTAGACCTCGACAGCGGCCCAGCGATGGTCTTCGGAACCGTTCGCGTCGAAGGCCTGAGCCGATACCCGGAGTCCTCCGTACTCAACCTCAAGACCTTCGGCCCTGGCACGACCTACAGCGAAAAATTGCTGCTCGACTATCAGGAACGCCTCATCAAGGCCGGACAGTTCGGCGGCGTCTCGGTCAGCACGGAGCCAGCAGGAACACCCGGGCAGCTCAATGTGGTCGTGCGGGTTCAGGAACAGAGCGCACAGCAGCTCACGCTGAGCCTGGGTTTTGACGATGCGTCCGGCCCGCGTGTGGGTGCCGAGCATGTGTCGCGCCGCGTGTTCGGCACCGATTGGACCGGCAAGGGTGTGGCCCAGTTGGGCAAGAACAAGCAAGAGTTCAGTACCGACTTCTATTCGTACCCGGGCGAAAATCTCTACCGCTGGCTCGTGGGTGCAAAGCGCACGCGCCTGGTCGCGGGCGGTCAGGTGACGGTGGACACCAGTGCACGCCTCGGCCGTACGCGGGACACCGAACGCATCGAGCGCACCTACTACGGCGAAGTGCTGTACGCGACGGCGCTGAACCGCGACACCAGCGAGCGAGGCACAGCGAGTGCCTACTCGGCGAACTACTTCTGGGTGCATCGCGACGTCGACAGCGTCTTGCTGCCCACGCGCGGCCTGACCACCTCCGCACAGCTCTCAACCGGCTACGCGACCAGCACGATTGCACCCAACGGCCCGTTCACGCGCATGAACGCGCGGATGACCTACTACCGCCCGCTGGGCACCCGGACCAACCGGTGGTATGCCACGGGTCGGATCGAAGCGGGTGCCGTGATGGCGCGCGACGAGGTGGCCCTGCCTGAGTCCCTGCTGTTTCGCGCCGGCGGTGACCAGTCCGTGCGGGGCTACAACTATCAGTCCCTGGGTGTCGAGCAGATCGTCGGCAAGGACGAGGTCATCGTGACCGGCGGGCGCTATCTCGCCACGGCCAGTGCCGAGCTGGCCCGGCCGATCTCCGAAAAGCTCAGCAGCTTCTGGATTGCCGGTTTCGTCGATGCGGGCAACGCCGGAAACACGCTGCGCGATCTCGATCCGGCGGTGGGCTACGGCCTAGGACTGCGCTGGCGCAGCCCGGTCGGCCCGCTGAACATCGACATGGCCTACGGCAAGCGCACCCAGAAGTGGCGGCTGCACCTCACGGTCGGTGTGGCGTTCTGAGATGAGCCTACCCAGCGACCCGACCGCTCAATCAGAGCCCGCCACTGCTCCCGCACGGCGGGCTCACCGCGGCCGCAATCTGCTGCTCGCCGCGGCGTTTGCCGTGCTCTTCACTCTCGTAGGCCTGCCCCTGGCGGTCTGGGCGACGCTCAGTTCGGACGCGGGCACGCGCTGGCTGCTTGGACAGATTCCCGGCGTGCGCTTCGAGGGGACGCAGGGCAGCGTCCTGGGCGATCGCTTCGAGGCCGCGCGCATCGTCATCGGGCTGCCCACGCCCACGCAGCCCGCACGCGCGCTGACGCTGGAGGCGGTGCGGATCGAGAACGCTCGCGTGGCCCACTGGGCATGGTCGCTCGATCACTGGGCCATGCACGTCGGTGCGATCGACATCGGCCGCATCGTGCTGCCCGAGGCGGCACAACCAGCCACCCCGCTTGCCGCCCCGCAGGACCTGCGCCTGCCCTTGGCGATCAGGATCGATCAGGCCCGTGTCGGTGAGATCACCGGTGGCGCGCTGGGTGCCCGTCCGCTGCGCGGCGTCGAAGCGGCGGCGCAGCTGGTTGCGCAGCGCGACCAGCAGCACCAGATTGAACTCAGTGCACTGCAGTGGGATCAGCTGCGCGCCACCGCGATGCTCAGCCAGCCGGCAGATCCTGCCCGGCCACTTCAGCTTTCAGCCCAGGCTCGGCCCACCGAGTCCGCACCGGCTTTTGCGCAAGGCTGGAACCTGCGCGTACAGGCCGTCGGGCCATTGCGGCAGCTCGCCATGCAGGCACAGCTCGATGGCGGTGCGCAGGCGCTCTCCGCCGACGCGCGGGTGCAACCCTTCGCAACCATGCCACTGGAGCATCTGGATGCGCGGCTTCGGGCGGTCAACCTGGCCAGCATCGACTCCGCGCTGCCGCGTACCGCACTGACCGGCACCCTCGCCGTCGATCTCAAGCCAGCGGCTCAACGCAGCGATGGCCAGACGCCATCCGGCACGACCGCGCCCACGCCGCTGCAACTCAAGGCCGATCTGCAGAACGCCGCACCGGCACGTTGGGACGCCGGCGGACTGCCTGTCCGTGCATTGGCATTGGATGCGCAGGGCGACACCGGGGGCCTGGACTGGGAATTGACACGCGCCGAACTGCGGCTGGGCAGTGCAGCGGCCAATGGCGCGGGAGATGGGGGGCGGATCAATCTTTCCGGCAAGCTCGCGCCGGCGCAGCTCAAGCTCAATGCGCAGCTGCAAAGTCTGCGGCCCGCGCTGCTTGACGCCCGCGCGCCTGATGCTGTGCTTACCGGGCCCGTCGATCTCACGCTCGATCAGCCCTACGCACCGCAGAAGATGCGGGGCAACGTGCAAGCGCGGCTGGAGGGCAACCTTCGCACCCTGAGCGGCCCGCCGATGCGCCTTGCTGTTCAGGCCGAGGGGTCGCGACAGACCATCGCGCTGCGCAGCCTTGAGGCCCGTGCGGGCGACGCGCTGCTTGCAGCAAGCGGTACCTGGGCGCGTGCCGAACGCGGTCGCGAACAGCTGCAGGCGCAGCTGAACCTTGATCGCTTCGATCCGCGGCTCTGGTGGCCGGGTTGGTCTGGCGCTGCCGCCAACGCAGTCACCCGGCTCAACGGTGAGCTGCGCGCCGAGCTGAACTGGCCCGAAGCGAGCGCCCTGCCTGCACTGCTCGCCGGCTTGCGCGGAGAGGCCAGCCTGCGCCTGAAGGACAGCGTGCTTCTCGGCCTGCCGGCGCAGGCGGAGGTGAAGCTTGCGCCAGCTGCCGACGCGACGCCGCTACAGGCAGAGCTTCAGCTCGCCGGTACGCAGCTCAGCGTGCGCGGCCAGGTGCCGGCCACGCTGAGCAGCAGCGCGGCCTCCGGCAAGACACTGAACTGGCGCGGCTTTACGGCCGAAGGCAGTCTGCGGGCAGCGGAACTTGCGCGTCTGCAACCTCTGGTGGATGCACTCGGCCTGCGTGAACTGCTGCCCGAGGGCGGGACGCGCACGATCGCGGGGCAGCTCAACGGTGAGTTCCGCACCGAAGTCAGCGCTCAGGGTCGCCTGCAGCTGGCGGGGCAGGCGCAGGCCGGCAGCCTGCGGGCGGGTGGTCTGGCCATGCGCGATGCGCAGGCCCGCTGGCGCTTGAGTGAGGCGCTGAACGATCCGATGAGCGTGTCGCTCACCGCCAGCGAGGTTCGCCTGGGTGACGACACCCTGCGCTCGGCCGATGTGCAGCTCACTGGCACGGCCGCGCAGCACAGCGGCCAGTTGCGGGCGCAGGCCCGCGTCGATGGCAAGCATGAAGTCACCGCGGCAACCTCCCTGGCTGGCCGCTTGAGCGCGGAATCCGGCAAGGACCGCATCCAGGACGCAAGGCGCTGGCAGCTCACGCTCAGTGAGCTCAGCGTGCGCGATCGCCCTGCACCCGCCGCCGCCCTACTCGCGGCGCAGGAGCTGCAGCTCGAGCTGCAGCGCGGCCGCAGCCCGGCGGAGCGGCCGTGGAGTCTGCGTGCCCTGCCCGGCCGGCTGCTGGCACTCGGCGCACCGCTGCGCTGGGATCAGCTGAGCTGGGAGGCGGCGGCCGGCTCGGCACCGCAGCGCATCCAGACCGATGCGCAGCTCGAGCCTCTGGCACTGGTGCCGCTGCTGCGCGCCCTGCAGCCGGACTTCGGCTGGGCGGGTGACCTGCGCGTGCGCGGCGAGCTGCGGCTCGCGCTGGACAAGACCCTGCGCATGCAGGCGCGGCTCGAGCGCGTGGATGGCGATCTGCGTGTCATCGATCCGGACAGCGGCGAATCGGCTGCGCTGGGCCTGACCACACTGCGCCTGGATGCCGAAGCGCGAGATGGCCAGTGGACGCTGCGCCCCGAGGTGATGGGCACGCGCACCGGCCAGCTCGCGGGGCAGGTAGGCCTGAGCAGCGATCCGGCCGCCTTGGTGCCGCCCAAGGACGCCGGCCTGTCTGGCGAGTTGCGCGCGCAGGTGGCCGACATGGGTGTCTGGGGCTCCTTCCTGCCGCCGGGCTGGCGCGTGGGTGGCGAGCTGCGCGGCGTGATCGGCCTGGGCGGCGCGCTGAACAACCCGCAGCTCAGTGGCAGCATCGACGGCACAGGCCTGCGCGTGCGCAATCTGCTGGAAGGCATCAATCTGAGTGACGGCCGGGCGCGCATCGTGCTCGAGGGGGCCGCCGTGCGGCTGGAGTCCTTCGAGGCGCGTGGCGGTGACCCGGCAGACGCCAAGGTGGACGGCGGCACCGTGCAGGCCAGCGGCAGCGCGAACCTCTCGCTGCAGCCAGTGGCGGCCGGCCGCATAACGGCGCAGCGCCTGCGGGTGCTGAACCGAGTGGATCGCAAGCTCGCCATGAGTGGCGCGCTGGAGGTCTTTTTCTTCCGGCGCGAACTCAAGGTAGACGGCAAGCTGGCCGTCGATGAGGCGCTGTTCGATGTGAGCAAGGGCGACGCGCCGACGCTGCCCGACGACGTGGTGGTGCGTCGGCCGCAAGCCGAGGCTGCAGCACGTGCCGCACGAGCGGAGGCCGAGGCCGAACGCGACGCGGTGGCCGGCCGCGTGCTGCAACGGCGCGAGCCGATCCGCGCCACCGTGGCCGTGGAGCTGAACCTGGGCAACCAGCTGCGGGTGCGCGGCTACGGGGTGGACACCCGCCTGGCCGGCGTGCTGAACCTCAGCGCCCAGCAGGGGCCGCTGCGCGCCACCGGTGTGGTCAGCGCCGTGGATGGCCGCTATGCCGCCTATGGCCAGAAGCTGGAGATCGATCGCGGGGCCATCAGCTTCGTCGGCCCGCTGGACAACCCGCGCCTGGACATCCGCGCGCTCCGGCCGGACCTGGATGTGAAGGTCGGTGTGACCGTGACCGGCACCGCGCAGAATCCGCGTGTCCGCCTGTTCAGCGATCCGGAAATGCCGGAGACGGACAAGCTCTCCTGGCTGATCCTTGGCCGAGGCAGCGACGGTCTGGAGAGCACGGACATGGCGCTGCTGCAGCGCGCAGTCATGGCCCTGGTGGCCGCGCAGGGTGGCGTGGGCGAGATGGGATCGCTGGCGAACTTTGTCGGGCTCGACGAGCTGAGCGTGCGCGGGGCGACCGGGGATTCGCGAGAAGCCATCGTCACCGTGGGCAAGCAGCTCAGCCGGCGCTGGTACGTGGGCTATGAACGCAGCGTCAATGCTGCGCTAGGCACCTGGCAGATCGTCTACCGCATTGCCCAGCGCTTCACCGTGCGGGCCCGCTCCGGTCAGGAGAATGCAATCGATCTCATCTGGGTGCTTCGCTGGCAATAGTGCGCCGATGCGGGCACGATGAACGCACCACCGCTTTCAATCACGCGTTGATAGATACAGTCCAGTAACGTTCATTTTCAATCAAGAATTGAAAATATGTTTTGGCCGCTTTCCGCATGTGGCAAGCGGATCTTCGGGTGTTTTGCGGGTCTCGAATGAGGCGTGCATCTCACGCCAGAGATGAACCAAAAACTGGGCGATCGCGCCTTTGTCGTTGCGCCGGCTGCAGACCCGGACTGGCCGTGGCTCAGGCCGCCGGTGCGGCAGGCTCGGCGCGCCAGACGCAGGCGCCTTTCACTTCCTTGTCGAGCCCGTCCAGATAGCGCTCGTGGGCGGCGAGGTCTTCGGCTGGCGGGGTCCAGGCAGCCAGCGCGAGGCCGCGCAGATCCACGGCCTGACCACCCGCGGCGCTGGCCGTCTCCACGCCGATCTCCAGGGCATCCTGGCCGCGGGTCATCGCCAGATAGACATCGGCCAGCAGGCGCGCATCCAGCAGGGCACCGTGCAGGGTGCGGTGGGTGTTGGGGATGCCGTAACGCTCGCAGAGCGTGTCCAGGTTGTTGCGCTTGCCCGGATGCAGTTCCTTGGCGAGCGTGAGGGTGTCCAGCCGCGTGCAGCCGGTCTCGCTCATGAAGCCGGGCTTGCCCAGCAGCTTGTACTCCGCCTCAAGAAAACCGATGTCAAAGGCCGCGTTGTGGATGACGAGCTCGGCACCGGCCACAAAGGCATGGAACTCCTCCACCACCTGCGCAAACTTCGGCTTGTCCAGCAGATCCTCGAGCGTGAACCCATGCACCGCCGTGGCGTCCGGATGGATCTCGCGCTCCGGGTTCAGGTACGTGTGGTAAGTCCGCCCCGTCACGCGGCGGTTCACCAGTTCCACACAGCCGATTTCGATGATGCGGTCGCCACTGCCGGCGTTCAGGCCCGTGGTTTCGGTGTCGAGGATGACTTGTCTGTCTTGCATTCGACTCACTCTGCGGCTTGATTCGAACTTGCAACTGGCGCAGAGGCATCCGGTCCGTCGGAATCGCCTTCACGATCCGAGACGTCGCGATCAAGCTGATGCTCGCCTGGCTTCACCTTGGTGGCCAGCGCGCTGTAGATCACCGGGATCACGTACAGGGTGAGCAGCGTACCCAGGCTCATGCCACCGACGATCACCCAGCCGATCTGCTGGCGGCTCTCCGCGCCAGCACCGGTACCGATGGCCAGCGGAATGGCGCCGAACACGGTGGCCAGCGAGGTCATCAGGATCGGCCGCAGACGCAGCTCCGCGCTTTCCAGCACCGCATCACGCAGCGCCCTGCCCTGCTCCTGCAGCTGGTTGGCAAACTCCACCAGCAGGATGCCGTTCTTGGTGATCAAGCCGATCAGCGCCACCAGACCGATCTTCGAATAGACATTTAGTGACCCGCCCGTAACCATCAGCGCGCCAAGCGCACCCAACATGCCGAGTGGTACGGTCAGCATGATGATGAAGGGATCGCGGAAGCTCTCGAACTGCGCCGCAAGCACCAGATAGATGAAGACGCCAGCCAGAACGATGACGAAGGCGAATGCCTGGCCGCTCTCCCGGAACTCGCGCGCGGAGCCGTTCAGGTCGGTGCCGTAGCCCGGTTTGTCGGCCAGCTGCTTGGCGGCCACGTCGAGCACGTACTGGATGGCTTCTCCCTGGGAGTAGCCCGGCGCCAAACTCGCGGTAATCGAAATCGAGCGGCGCTGGCCAAAGTGGTTCAGATCGCGCGGGGCGAGCGAATCGTTCACGTTCACGAGCGAGGACAGCGGCAGCATGCGGCCGTCGCGCGCGCGAACGAAGATGTTGTTGATGTCGTCGGCCGTGTTGCGCAGGTCCTGCTTGACCTGAACGATCACGTCGTACTGCTCGCCGTTCATCTTGAAGCGCGTGACCGGCCGGCCGCCGAGCATGGTTTCCATGGTCCGGCCGACGGTGTCGATCTGCACGCCGGCGTCTGCTGCGCGGTCGCGGTCGATCGCCACACGCAATTCCGGCCGGTTCAGACGCAGATCGGTATCGATCTGCTGCAGGCGCGGGTTCTTCTGCAGCTCCTGGATCAGACCCTGCACCACGCGGTTCATGTCCTGGTAGCTGTCACCCGAGGTGATGACCACATTGACCGGGCGGTCGCGCAGGTTCGCGCCCAGCGAGGCCGGCACGCTGGCAAAGGCCGTCACACCCGGGATCTGCGCCAGCTGCGGGAAGAGCTCGCGCTGCAGGTCCATGGCACTGCGCTGCCGCTCGTCCCAGTCCTTCATGCGCAGAAAGCCGATGCCCTGGGTCACCGTGGGGTTGCCGGCGATCACGAACAGGCGATCGACCTCAGGATATCGGGCGGCGATGTCCTCGATGCGTTGGGCATAGCGCGCGGTGTAGTCGATCGATGCCCCCTCCGGCGAAGAGAACACGGTGACCACCGTGCCGCGATCCTCGGTGGGCGACAGCTCCTCCTTGAGTGTCATGACCAGCGCAGCGCAAACCGCTGCGACTGCAGCCATACCAGCCAGCACCACCCAGCGATGAGCGAGTGTCCAACGCAGTGAGCTCGTATATCCCGAGCTAACGGCATTGAGCAGGCGCTCGATGCCGTTGTAGATCGCACCGTGCTTGACGTCCTTACGCAGCAGGCGCGAGCTCATCATGGGCGACAGCGTGAGCGCCACGAACCCCGAGACAATCACTGCACCCGAGAGTGCCAGGGCAAACTCCACGAACAGCCGCCCCGTGCGACCTGGCGCAAACACCAGCGGCACGAACACCGCCGCCAGGGTGAGCGTCATGGCCACCACCGCAAAGCTGATTTCCTTCATGCCCTTGATGGCCGCGGCAATCGGCTCCATGCCGTCTTCGATATGGCGGTAGATGTTCTCCAGTACCACGATGGCGTCGTCGACGACCAGACCGATAGCGAGCACCAGGGCCAGCAAGGTCAGGACGTTGATCGAGAAACCCAGGGCGAGCATCAGCGCACAGGCGCCGATCAGGGATACCGGGATCGTGACGATCGGGATCAGTGCGGCACGCCAGCTGCGCAGGAAGAAGAAGATCACCGCAGCCACCAGCAGCACGGCTTCGATGATGGTCTTGTAGACGTTCTGGATGGCCGCGCTGATGAACACGGTCTGGTCATTGGCCACATTCACGCGCATGCCCGTGGGCAGACCCGCCTCGATATTGGGCAGCTCAGCGCGCAGGGCCTTGGCAATGTCGATCGGGTTGGCCGTGGCTTGGCGGATCAGGCCCATGCCCAGCGCCGTCTCGCGGTTGAAGCGCACCACATTGCGTTCCGAGGCCGGCCCGAGCCTCACGTCGGCCACGTCGCCGATGCGGATGTTGATGCCGTTCACACTGCGGATCACGACTTCGCGGAATTCATCAGCCGTGCTCAGGTCGGTCTGGGAGACCACATTGAACTCGCGCTGGCTGGATTCAATGCGCCCTGCGGGGATCTCCACGTTCTGGCGGCGCAGGGCATCTTCCACATCCTGCGGTGTGAGGCCCTGGGCGGCGAGCTTGTCGCGATCCAGGTCGATGCGCATGGCGTAGCGCCGCTCGCCGGGGATGAACACGTTGGCCACGCCCGTCAGCGTCTGCAGACGCGGTTTGACGATCCGGTTGGCGTAGTCGCTGATCTCCAGCATGGAGTGGCGGTCGCTCGTGAACGCGAGCCAGATGATCGGGTTGGCATCGGCTTCAACCTTGGCGATCACCGGTTCGTCGACATCGGCGGGCAGGCGCTGGCGCACACGCGCCACGCGATCACGCACATCGGCGGCGGCGCCGTCGGCGTCGCGGCTGAGCTTGAAGCGCACGGTGATCTGGCTCTGCTCGCTGCGCGAGATCGAGGTGAGTACGTCCACGCCCTCGATGCCGGCAATCGAATCTTCCAGCGGCTTGGTGACCTGGCTCTCGATGATCTCGGCGCTGGCACCGCGGTAGCGCGTTTCCACGGTGACGACAGGTTCATCAATCTTCGGATACTCGCGCACCGCAAGACGCTGGTACGAGACCGCGCCGATCAGCACGATCAAGAGCGACAGCACGGTCGCAAATACCGGCCTCCGGATGCAGATTTCTGACAGACGCATGGCAGGCCGCCTCTCAGCTCTTGGCCGGCGCCGGGGCAGCGGGCCCGCCGGCGGGTGCTGCGCCTGCAGCAGGCGCAGCAGGCTTGCCTTCGGCCGTGAGTACGCGCACGGTGGCGCTCTCACCACGCAGCTTCTGCTGGCCGGCGATCACGACCGCGTCGCCCGAAGCCAGCGCACCGCGCACTTCCACCTTGGCGTCGCGCCGCAGACCGAGCTGCACCGGGACGCGCGTGGCCTTGTCGCCTGCCACCTTGTAGACAAAGTTCGCATTGCCGCGCGGAGTCACCGCCGACACGATGGCTTCTTCCGGCACCAGGATGGCGTTGTTGCGCGTATCAAGCACCAGACGCACGCGCGCGAACATGCCGTTGCGCAGCAGGCCCTCGGCGTTGCCCGCGCGGGCCCGGACCAGGAAGCTGCGCCCATTGGCGTCCACCTGCGGGTCGATCACGTCCACGGTGGCGTCGATCGATTTGCCAGGCAACGCGTCAAGCGTCACGGCCAGCTTCTGGCCGCTGCGAACCTGCGGCAGATAGCGCTCGGGCAGGCGGAAGTCGATCTTCACGCTGCGCGAATCTTCGATGCTGACCAGATCTGCGCCTTCCCGCACATAGTCGCCCACGGCAACCTGGCGGATACCGACCACGCCGTCAAAGGGTGCACGGATCACGGAGCGGTCGCGCCGCGCCTGCGCCAGCGCCAGGCGCGCCTCGATCACCTGCAGGTTGGAACGGGCTTCGTCACGCGCCCGCTCGCTCACAAAGTTCTTGGCGTGAAGATCATCGGTACGCTGGGAGTTGCTGCGCGCCAGTGCGAGTTCTGCCCGGGTCTGGGCAATCTCGGCATCCAGCACACTGGCGTCCAGCTCGACGAGCGAGGTGCCACGGCGCACAGTCTGGCCTTCGCGGAAATTGATGCGCACGATCCGGCCACTGATTTCCGGGCGCAGCATCACGGACTCGTTGGCCCGGATGGAACCGACGGCGGCCACATCATCCACCAGATTGGCCGTGGCGATCCGCGTCACCTCCACGGTCACAGGCGGGCCTCCGGCTGGGGGGCCACCTGCGGCACCTGGCGGGCCGCCAGCCGGGCGCGTCGGCTGGCCGGCTGGCGCCTGGGCGTGCACCACGGAAAAGATCAATGCGAGCACCCCTGCAGCACCGGCTGCGGCGCCCAAGGCGGCAAACTTGTTTTTCATTGGGAGGAGTCGGTTCGAGCGAAGCCGATCAGGTTAACAAAGGGCTCAGCTCTGAAGAACCCTTGTGCACACCAAGAGTTCCGATGCATCGACTGCATCGGGCGCCACACCTGCTCAGGGTCTGCCCTGAGATCGATCGTCGCAGACTGAACTCACTGCTCGCGCAGGCGCTGCCAGTGCTGCATCAGCCCGAGAGTGGACGAGTCATGCAGCCCGGGCGCGGCTCCCGGTTGCAAGCCGGCGGCGATCGGCGTGGCCAGTTGCTTGCCCAGCTCCACGCCCCACTGGTCAAAGGAGTTGATGCCCCAGACGAGCCCCTGAACGAAGACCTTGTGTTCATACAGGGCCAGCAGCGCGCCAAGGGTGGCCGGGTCGAGTCGCCGCACCAGCAAGGTCGAACTGGGCCGGTTGCCCGGAAAGCTGCGATGCGGCGTGAGCCGTTCGGCCTCGGACGGCGCCATGCCGCCGCCAATCAGGTCCGTCCGGACTTCCTCCGCGGTCTTGCCACGCAGCAGCGCTTCGGATTGCGCGAAACAGTTGGCCGCCAGCAGGCGATGCTGATCCTCGAGGCCGCTTTCAGTGTGCGCCGCGAGGATGAAGTCCACCGGCACCACTTTAGGACCCTGGTGCAGCCACTGAAAGTAGGCGTGCTGCGCATTGGTTCCGGGCTCACCGAACACCAGCGGCCCGGTAGCGTAGCTGACGGTCTGACCATCGATCTGCACCCGCTTGCCATTGCTCTCCATGTCCAGCTGCTGCAGGTGCGCGGCAAAGCGGGATAGATTCTGCGCGTAGGGTGCGATTGCCAGCGCATCCAGCCCGAGGAAGTTGATGTTCCACAGACCGATGGCCGCCATCAGGACGGGCAGGTTGTGCTTGAAGGGTGCATCGCGGAAGTGCAGATCCATGGCGCGAGCGCCCGCCAGGAGGGCGCGGAAGTGCGCGCTTCCCAATGCAAGGGCGACAGGCAGTCCGATCGAGGACCAAACCGAGTAGCGGCCACCGACCCAATCCCAGAAGCCGAACATGTTGGCCGGATCGATGCCGAAGGACGCCACCTCGCGCCCGTTCGTGGACACGGCAACGAAGTGCTGGCGCGTTGCAGTCTCACCCAGATGCCCAATGAGCCATTGGCGCGCGCTGCGCGCATTGGCCATGGTCTCCTGTGTGGTGAACGTCTTGCTCGCGATCACGAACAGCGTACGTGCAGGATCAAGCTGCTTGAGCACGCCCTTCAGATGCGCGCCATCCACATTCGAAACGAAGTGAACGCGCGGACCGCTGCAATACGGCTCCAGCGCCTGCACCATCATCTGCGGACCGAGGTCACTGCCGCCGATGCCGATGTTGACCACATCGGTGATCGATGCACCCGTAGCGCCCGTCCACTGCCCGGCTCGCACGCGATCTGCAAACGCGAGCATCCGCTCGCGCACTTGCAGCACATCGGGCATGACGGGCGTGCCATCGGCCTGGTACAGGTCTTCCGCCTCGCCGCGCAGGGCCATGTGCATGACGGCGCGCCCCTCGGTGGTGTTGAGCGGTGCGCCACCAAACAGGCTGCTCACGGCAGGGCGCAGTGCACGCGCCTGCATCAGTTCGTCCAGCAGCGTCATGGTGCGCTCGTCCACACGTTGCTTGCTGTAGTCGAGCAGGATGTGCGCATCAGCGCCGTCGAATTGCGCACTGAAGTGTTCGAAGCGCATCGGGTCTGCGCGCATGAGTTCGCGCAGACTGCTGGCGCCGAGCGCTTCGCATTGGGCCTGCAGCGCCTGCCATGCGGGGATCTGAGCAAGCGGGGTCATGGGTGCTCCGGTGCTGCGCTCAAGAATTGGGACGCGCCAAAGACGCGGCCTCGCGGGCCTGTGCGCCGATCTGCGCCCAGCGACCCGCAGCCACATCAGCGGGCGCCACAAACCAGGAGCCCCCGATGCAGGAGACATTGGGCAAGCTGAGAAAACTCGGCGCCGATTGCAGCGTGATGCCTCCTGTCGGGCAGAAGCGTACGTCGCGAAACACACTCGCGTAGGCCTTGAGCACCGGAACGCCGCCCATGGGTTCTGCCGGAAAAAACTTCAGACGCGTAAAGCCCGCGTCGCGCGCCTGCATCACCTCCGAAGGCGTGACCACGCCGGGCAGCAGGGGCACGGTCACGTTGCGGGCAGCGGCAGCAAGCGTCGGGGTCAGCCCCGGAGACACCATGAATTGGGAGCCTGCGTCCACGGCCTGGCGCATCGCATCCGGCGTGGTTACCGTCCCGGCGCCGACGATGGCGCCCTGAACGCCGCGCATGGCCTCGATCGCGGCCAGCGCAGCGGGAGTGCGCAGCGTCACTTCCAGGACGCGCACGCCCGCCTCCACCAAGGTCTGTGCCAGCGGCTTGGCTTGCGCCACATCGTCGATGACGATGACCGGAATCACCGGGCCGTCGCCCATCAGTGCGTCAATATCGATCTGCATCTCTGTTCTGCTTTCTTGAACGCGCCGGCCTGGG